>CANCJE010000142.1 GCA_947378235.1 Caulobacteraceae bacterium
GAAGCCGGTGATGAGCTCGACGCCGTGTCGATCCAGACCTTGGCTGAGCAGGGCTTCAACACCATCGACGTGCTCGACATCGACCATGTCACGGTCGGGGCCTATGTCCGTAACACTCTGCGCGTCGACAAGAACTCGGTGCGTGAAGACGCCCTGTTCGACATCTATCGCGTCATGCGTCCTGGCGAGCCACCAACCGTGGATGCCGCAGAGACCATGTTCAAGGGTCTGTTCTTCGACTCCGAGCGCTACGATCTGTCGGCTGTTGGCCGCGTGAAGATGAACATGCGTCTGGAGCTTGATGCTTCCGACGAGATGCGCGTCCTTCGCAAGGAAGATGTGCTGGCCGTTCTGAAGACCCTTGTGGGTCTGCGCGATGGTCGCGGTGAAATTGACGATATTGACAACCTCGGCAACCGCCGGGTCCGTTCGGTCGGCGAATTGCTGGAAAACCAGTACCGCGTGGGTCTTCTGCGTATGGAGCGCGCCATCAAGGAGCGTATGTCCAGCGTCGATATCGACACGGTCATGCCGCACGACCTGATCAATGCCAAGCCAGCCGCCGCGGCTGTTCGTGAATTCTTCGGCTCTTCGCAGCTGTCGCAGTTCATGGACCAAACCAACCCGCTGTCGGAAATCACCCATAAGCGTCGCCTGTCGGCGCTTGGCCCTGGGGGTCTGACCCGTGAGCGCGCGGGCTTTGAAGTCCGCGACGTGCACCCAACCCACTATGGCCGTATCTGCCCAATTGAAACGCCGGAAGGCCCGAACATTGGTCTGATCAACAGCTTGGCGACCCACGCTGTGGTCAATAAGTATGGCTTTATCGAGAGCCCATATCGCCAGGTCATCAACGGCGTTGCCGGTGATGTGGTCACCTATATGTCTGCGATGGAAGAGGCCAAGCACGTCATCGCTCAGGCGAACGTGAAGCTGACCTCCGACGGTTCGATCATCGAGGATCTGGTGCCTTGCCGGATCAATGGCGATGTGAGCCTGACTTCGCGCGACATGGTCACCTATATGGACGTGTCGCCTAAGCAGGTGGTTTCGGTCGCTGCGGCCCTGATCCCCTTCTTGGAAAACGATGACGCCAACCGCGCCCTGATGGGATCGAACATGCAGCGTCAGGCCGTGCCTCTGGTACAGTCCGATGCGCCTCTGGTCGGCACCGGTATGGAAGGCGTTGTGGCCCGCGATTCCGGCGCTACCGTGGTGGCTCGCCGCCCCGGCATCGTCGAGCAGATCGATGGTACCCGTATCGTGATCCGCGCTACCGAAGAGACCGACCCCACCAAGCCGGGCGTCGATATCTATCGCCTGTCGAAGTTCCAACGGTCCAACCAGAACACCTGTATCAACCAGCGTCCGCTGGTGCGGGTGGGGGATCGGATTGTCGCTGGCGATATTATCGCTGACGGCCCCTCGACCGATCTGGGCGAGCTGGCGCTGGGCCGTAACGCCCTCGTCGCCTTCATGCCTTGGAATGGTTACAACTTCGAAGACTCCATCCTGATCTCCGAGCGCATCGTCCGTGACGACGTTTTCACCTCAATTCACCTTGAGGAATTCGAAGTCATGGCCCGCGATACGAAGTTGGGCCCTGAAGAAATTACCCGCGACATTCCCAACGTTGGTGAAGAAGCTCTGCGCAACCTCGACGAGGCTGGCATTGTGGCCATCGGCGCCGAAGTGATGCCGGGCGATATTCTGGTCGGTAAGGTCACGCCAAAGGGTGAAAGCCCGATGACGCCCGAAGAAAAGCTCCTGCGCGCCATCTTTGGTGAAAAGGCTTCTGACGTCCGTGACACTTCCTTGCGCCTGCCGCCAGGGGTCGCCGGTACCATCGTCGAGGTGCGGGTATTCAACCGGCACGGCGTCGAAAAGGACGAACGGGCTCTGGCCATCGAGAGAGCGGAAATTGACCGTCTGGGCAAGGACCGCGACGACGAGTTCGCCATTCTGAACCGCAATATCAGCGGCCGTCTGAACGAGCTTCTGGTCGGCAAGGTCGCCGTTTCGGGTCCTAAGGGCCTGTCACGCGGTGAGATTTCTGCTGAAAAGCTGGCCGAAATTGCGCCAGGTCTTTGGTGGCAGATTGCGCTCGAAGACGAGAAGGCTATGGGCGAGTTGGAGGCCATGCGTCGCCAGTTCGACGAGGCCCGCAAGCGTCTGGATCGCCGCTTCGAAGACAAGGTCGACAAGCTGCAACGCGGTGACGAACTGCCACCGGGCGTGATGAAGATGGTCAAGGTGTTCGTGGCCGTGAAGCGCAAGCTTCAGCCCGGGGACAAGATGGCCGGTCGTCACGGCAATAAGGGCGTTATTTCTAAGATCCTTCCGATCGAAGACATGCCTTACCTGGAAGACGGTACCGCTGTGGACGTGGTTCTGAACCCGCTGGGCGTGCCATCGCGCATGAACGTCGGTCAGATCTTCGAAACCCACCTCGGCTGGGCAGCCGCAGGCCTTGGCAAGCAGATCGCCAACCTGTTGGAAGCTTGGAAGAATGGCGGTCAGCGCGAGATGCTGATCAACCGTCTGCGCGAGATCTACGGTCCTGACCAAGAACTGCCCGATACGGATGAAGAGCTGGTCGAATTGGCCCGCAACCTGTCCAAGGGCGTTCCCTTCGCCACGCCCGTCTTCGACGGTGCGCGGATCGAAGACATCGAGGACCATCTGGAATGGGCGGGTCTGAACCGTTCGGGCCAGTCGATCCTCTATGATGGCCAGACCGGTGATCAGTTCAAACGGCCTGTTACCGTCGGCTATATCTATATGCTCAAGCTCCACCACCTCGTGGATGACAAGATCCACGCCCGTTCTATTGGTCCTTACAGTCTGGTCACCCAGCAGCCTCTTGGCGGTAAGGCCCAGTTCGGCGGACAGCGCTTCGGGGAAATGGAAGTGTGGGCACTGGAAGCCTATGGCGCAGCCTACACCTTGCAGGAAATGCTGACGGTCAAGTCCGACGACGTGGCCGGACGGACCAAGGTTTACGAGTCGATCGTCCGCGGTGACGACACGTTCGAAGCCGGCATTCCGGAAAGCTTCAACGTTCTGGTCAAGGAAATGCGTTCCTTGGGCCTCAATGTTGAGCTGGAAAACAGCTGAGCCTGAGTTTGTGAGACGGCACCTTGCCCCCACCCCGATGATCGGGACGGGCAGGGTGCCAATCCTCTCAAGATTCGAAATTTCAAGGGCCTAACGGCTCAACTTACGAAATGCCTGCAGGCTCTAGCCCGCAAGAGAAATGGAAGTCCGATGAACCAGGAAGTCCTGAACATCTTTAATCCGGTCGCCGCTGCGCCGACCTTCGATCAGATCCGCATCTCGCTGTCCTCGCCCGAAAAGATTCGGTCCTGGTCCTTCGGCGAGATCAAGAAGCCTGAAACCATTAACTACCGGACCTTCAAGCCGGAGCGTGATGGCCTGTTCTGCGCCCGTATCTTTGGTCCAACCAAGGATTACGAATGCCTGTGCGGCAAATATAAGCGCATGAAATATAAGGGTATTATCTGCGAAAAGTGCGGTGTTGAAGTCACCCTCGCCCGCGTTCGGCGCGAGCGGATGGGCCACATCGAACTGGCCAGCCCGGTTGCCCACATCTGGTTCTTGAAGTCCCTGCCGAGCCGCATCGCCATGATGCTCGACATGCCGCTCAAGGATATCGAGCGGGTTCTCTATTTTGAATATTACATCGTCACCGAGCCTGGCCTGACGCCTTTGAAGCAGCACCAGCTGCTGTCCGAAGACGATTTTGCCCGCAGCCAAGACGAATATGGCGATGACAGCTTCACCGCTGAAATCGGTGCAGAAGCGATCCGTGGCCTTCTAATGGCCATCGACCTGCACAAGGAAGCTGACCGCCTGCGCGAAGAGCTGGCCGGTACGCCTTCCGAGATGAAGCAGAAGAAGGCGTCCAAGCGCCTGAAGATCATCGAAGCCTTCATCGAAAGCGGCAACAAGCCCGAGTGGATGATCATGACGGTCATCCCCGTCATTCCGCCCGAGTTGCGCCCGCTGGTGCCTCTGGACGGCGGCCGTTTTGCCACCTCCGACCTGAACGACCTCTATCGCCGCGTGATCAACCGGAACAACCGTTTGAAGCGCCTGATGGAACTGCGCGCCCCCGACATCATCATCCGCAACGAAAAGCGGATGCTGCAGGAAGCCGTCGACGCCCTGTTCGACAATGGCCGTCGCGGCCGGGTCATCACCGGTGCCAATAAGCGCCCGCTGAAGTCCCTCGCCGATATGCTCAAGGGCAAGCAGGGCCGGTTCCGTCAGAACCTGCTCGGCAAACGCGTCGACTATTCGGGCCGTTCGGTCATCGTCGTGGGTCCTGAGCTGAAGCTGCATGAGTGCGGCCTGCCCAAGAAGATGGCCTTGGAACTGTTCAAGCCGTTCATCTATGCGCGTCTGGATGCCAAGGGCCTGTCGGGCACCGTCAAGCAGTCCAAGCGTATGGTCGAGCGCGAGCAGCCCCAGGTCTGGGACGTGCTCGAAGAGGTGATCCGCGAGCATCCGGTGCTTCTGAACCGCGCGCCAACCCTGCACCGCCTTGGCATCCAAGCCTTCGAGCCTAAGCTGATCGAGGGTAAGGCCATCCAGCTTCACCCGCTGGTCTGCGCCGCCTTCAACGCCGACTTCGACGGTGACCAGATGGCTGTGCACGTGCCGCTCTCGCTGGAAGCCCAGCTTGAAGCCCGCGTGCTGATGATGTCGACCAACAACATCCTGTCGCCGGCCAATGGTCGCCCGATCATCGTTCCGTCGCAGGACATCGTGCTTGGTCTCTATTACCTCTCACTCTCGAAAGAGAATGAGCCGGGGCAGGGCAAGCTGTTTGTCGATCTGGGCGAAATCGAAGCGGCTCTGGATGCGGGCGTTGTGACGCTGCATTCCAAGATCAAGGCCCGCTTTAGCGAGATGACCCCTGATGGCGTTGTGACCCGCAAGGTCATCGACACCACGCCGGGCCGGATGAAGATCGCCGCCCTCTTGCCGCACAATGTCAATATCGGCCACCGCTTGGTCGAGAAGGCCTTGACCAAGAAGGAAATCGGCAACCTGATCGACACGGTCTATCGTCACTGTGGTCAGAAGGCGACGGTCATCTTTGCCGACCAGATCATGGGTCTGGGCTTCAAGGAAGCGGCCAAGGCCGGTATCTCCTTCGGTAAGGACGACATTGTTATTCCTGAGCGCAAGAAGGTTCTGGTCGAAGAGACCCGCGCCCTCGTCGAGGAATATGAGCAGCAATATGCCGATGGTCTGATCACCAAGGGCGAAAAATACAACAAGGTCGTTGACGCCTGGGCCAAGTCTACGGACCGGGTTGCTGACGCCATGATGGACGAGCTGAAGGCCATTCACATTGGCCCCGATGGCCGCGAGCTGGAAATCAACTCCATCTATATGATGGCCAACTCCGGTGCCCGTGGTTCGCAGGCCCAGATGAAGCAGCTTGGCGGTATGCGCGGCCTTATGGCCAAGCCGTCAGGCGAGATCATCGAAACGCCGATCATCTCGAACTTTAAAGAAGGCCTGACCGTTCTGGAGTATTTCAACTCCACCCACGGTGCCCGTAAGGGTCTGGCCGACACCGCCTTGAAGACCGCCAACTCGGGTTATTTGACCCGTCGTCTGGTCGACGTGGCGCAGGACTGCATCATCGTCGAAGAAGATTGCGGCACCACGCGGGGCATCACCCTGCGCGCCGTGGTCGAAGGCGGTGACACATTGGTTTCGCTGGGCCTTCGGGTTCTGGGTCGCTCGACGGCGGAAGATATCCGTCATGCGGGCACCAACGAGATCATCATCCCAGCGGATACCTATCTCGACGAAAATATGTGCGACCTGATCGAAGCGTCGGGCGTACAGTCGGTGAAGGTTCGTTCGGTCCTGACCTGTGAGGCCAAGATCGGTACCTGCGCCACCTGCTATGGCCGCGATTTGGCCCGTGGGACGCAAGTCAATATCGGTGAGGCGGTCGGCGTTATTGCCGCCCAATCCATCGGTGAGCCGGGCACCCAGCTGACCATGCGCACCTTCCACATTGGTGGTACGGCTCAGGTTGCCGAACAGTCCTTCTTCGAAGCCACCAACGACGGTACGGTCAAGTTCGTCGGCGGTGCCACTGTGACCTCCCGCGAGGGCGATCTGGTGGTCATGAGCCGCAACATGCTTATCGTCCTGCAGGTCGATGGCAAGGACCGGGAAACCTATAAGCCCCCTTACGGCGCTCGCCTGCGGGTCAAGGACGGCGAAGCCACCAAGCGTGGCCAGCGTCTGGCCGACTGGGACCCCTACACCACCCCGATCATCACCGAAGTGGCGGGCCGTGCCCGTTACGAGGATCTGGTCGATGGTCTGTCCGTGCGCGAAGAGGCCGACGAAGCCACCGGTATCTCCAACAAGACGGTCTCGGACTGGCGTGCCAGCCCGC
>CANCJE010000143.1 GCA_947378235.1 Caulobacteraceae bacterium
AGGTCGGCCTTTAGGTCGGCGACATCTTCCAACCCTATGTGCAGGCGGATCAGGGGGCCTTGTAGCCTTGGATCAGCGGCGGTGCGGACCAGTTGGGGGTCGCAGGGGATGGCGAGGCTTTCATAGCCACCCCACGAAAAGCCAAGACCGAAGAGCTGGAGGCTGTTGATCAGGGCATCGACCGCCACCTTGGGCCCGGGCGTCAGGATGAAGCTGAACAGACCGCATAGGCCATCATAGTCTCTGGCCCAGATCTCATGGCCCCGTGCGCCGGGCAGGGCCGGGCAGAGGACCTCGCTGACCTGGGGCTGCTCGCGCAGCCATTGCGCAATATCGAGCGTACTCTTGCCATGCCGCTCTAGCCGTACCGACAGGGTGCGAAGGCCGCGGAGCATCTGATAGGCATCTTCAGACGAGGTGGCCCACCCGACCTGCCAGACCCCGTCGTCGAGCATTTGTAAGAGTGCCGGATCGCGCGTCGAGGCTGATCCCATAAAGACGTCCGAATGGCCGCCGACATATTTGGTCAGGGCCTGGATACTGATATCGATCCCATGGGCAAGCGGCTTGAACAGCAGGCCCGCGCCCCAGGTATTGTCCATCATGCTGATGATCCCGCGCGCCTTGGCGAGGGCCGCGATAGCGGGTGCGTCTTGCATCTCGAAGGTCAGGGAGCCGGGCGATTCGATCAGGACCACGCGGGTGCGGTCCGTGGCCAAGGCCATGATCTCTTCGGCGCTGGCGGTCGGGGGGAAATAGGTGATCTCCATGCCCAGACGTTTGAGCACCGTGTCGCAAAAGCGGCGGGTCGGCGCATAGGCGCAGTCTGGGACCAGCACCCCGTCACCGGCCCTTAAGACCGACAGCAGCGCACCAGTGATGGCGGCTAGGCCCGAGGGGAACAGACGCGTGCCGATAGCCCCTTCTAGGTCGCTTAGCGCCGCCATCAAGGTCTGATGGATCGGCAGTCCCGCTCGGCCATAGGTCAGAAGGTCATGGTCATAGAGGGCGTCAGAGTCGGCCATCAGGATCGTCGAGCCGCGCTGAACCGCCGGATTGACCGTTCGGACCGGTTCAAACGTGCCTTTACGGTCGTGAAGCAGACGGGTTTGCTGGCCAAGGGCGTCGTGAGGGTCCAAACTTGGCGCGTTGACGCTGGATTCGGGCGTTTTGGAATGGGTCATGAGCGCGTGACGATCCCTCGCAAGCTGTCGCAAGTCCTGACTGTTAGTCCCCTGCGCATCGAGCGTCGAGGGCTGAGCCGATTATGGATGGGATTCCTTGCGGTTCTGACTCTGACCGCCTGCAACGGCCCCTCTGATCGCCTGACAACGGATCAAGCCTCGACCAAGGCGGCGACC
Source organism: Caulobacteraceae bacterium (assembly GCA_947378235.1). GTDB lineage: Bacteria > Pseudomonadota > Alphaproteobacteria > Caulobacterales > Caulobacteraceae > CAISGS01. Next base: position 1,362 of record CANCJE010000143.1, read on the forward strand.
AGCCAGGCGGCTGACGCTGATCTCAAGGCTCCAAAATCGGGACAGACCCTTAAGGCCGTCAGGGCGCGCGGTATGTTGCTCTGCGGGATCAATACCGGCTTGGCGGGCTTTGCCCTGCAGGACAATAAGGGCGTTTGGCGCGGCTTTGATGTCGACTATTGCCGAGCCCTGTCGGCCGCCGTTCTGGGCGATGCCAAACGCGTGCAGTTCGTGCCTGTGGATACGGCCTCGCGTCTGACCGCTCTGCAGTCTGGCAAGGTCGATGTGCTGGCGCGCAATACGACATGGACCCTGCAACGGGACGTGGCGATGAATCTCGACTTTGCCGGGGTCAGCTATTTTGATGGCCAAGGGCTCTTGGCCCCGCGATCCCTCAAGTTGCAATCGGCGGCGGACCTGAATGGCGCGCGTATTTGCGTGCAGGGCAACACCACCACGCAAAAGGCGCTCGATGAATATTTCAAGGCGCGCGGCCTGAGCTATACAGCCGTTCTGGTGCCCTCTGAAGCGGGCGGGCGGCTCGCCTATCAGGCCGAGACGTGCGACGTCTTTAGCGCCGACATTTCCGCCCTTGCTGCCGCGCGGTCCTTGCTTAACAGTCCCGACAGTCACGTGATCTTGCCCGTCGGTGCCGTGATGCAGCCCTTGGGGCCTGTGGTGCGCGGGCAGGATCAGCAATGGGCCCATATCACCCGTTGGACCCTCAATGCCCTGATCATGGCCGAAGAGCTTGGCCTGACCTCCAAAGGCGTCGAGCAGGCCCGTAAGACCTCCGCCGTGCCTGAAGCGCGCCGCCTTTTGGGGGGCGAACCCGGCTTTGGCCAGATGCTGGGCCTCGATGATGGCTGGGCTTACCGCGCCATTGGACAGGTCGGCAACTATGGCGAAATATTCGAGCGCAATATCGGTGCACAGTCGCCGCTCAAGTTGGAACGTGGCCTTAATGCCCTGTGGAGCGCGCCGCGCCCCGGACTTCTCTATTCGCCGCCGCTGGTCTAGGGCGAGGTCAGCCAGACCTTGCCGTCGATCAAGCTAACCTTCGGGGCGGCTTCCAGCGTCAGACCCCGTCCGTCACAGCTCTGACCGGTACGAACATCAAAGCGGTAATCGTGCCATGGACAGCGCACAGTGCCACCCTCGACCGGCGTTTCATCCAGAGGGCCAAGCCAGTGCGGGCAAAGGGCGGAGAAGGCGGTCAGCTGACCGTCGACCAAGGCCAGCCGCACAGGCCTGCCTCCGGCCTCGACCGTCAGGGGAAGGCGCTCCATAAGGGCATCGCTGGCACCAAGGTCGATCGGAGCAAAGGGGGCTGGATCGGGCAAGCGGCTGGTCTGCTCGCGCCGGATCATCATGGCCTCATCCTCATCCCAAAGGCGGGTATAGAGGGTCACAAAGCCTTGGCCGATGGCCGCGAGCCGGTCTGGGTCCTGTTCGGCGATATGATAGGTGATGATCACCTGCGTCTGATCGGTGCTGAGGGGCTGCATTTGAACCCGGATCTCGGATCCAGCGCCTGCGCCCTCTTCAGTGACAACCACATACCGATGTTCGTGACGGTCGGCGTGGAGCTTGACGATCTGGCGACGGCGCTCGCCGCCTGGCTGGCTGGTCAGGGCCACGCGCCAGCCCGCCGCATCCATGCCGACCAGTTCACAGGCCGCAAAGCTCCTATCGTGCAGGGAGGGCAAATGTTGCCAGTCGAAGACATTTTCCCAGATCCGCGCCACGCCGGCCTGCACCAGACGCTCATAGGTCGCGGCCGTCGAGAGAGATGGCGAACTCACGCTGGACCTGTCACCACAGGCATCTCGTCCAAGCCGCCCCATTCGGCCCAAGAGCCGTCATAGACCGGCGTGCGCCAACGACCGAGCCTTGCCAGAGCGAGGGCCAGCAGGGAGGCGGTAATGCCCGAGCCGCAGGTGGTGACGATGGGCTTGGTGACATCCACGCCTGATGCCGCAAAGACCGCTTCAAGCTGGTCTGCGGGCAACAGTGTCCCATCGGCGGCCGTCAGCAGGCTGGAGGGCAGATTGTGCGATCCGGGCATGTGACCACTGCGCAGACCGGCGCGGGGCTCTGGAACCTCGCCCGTAAAGCGTCCGGCAGGGCGGGCGTCGAGCACCTGTTCCTTGCCGCTGTCCAGATCGCGCTTCACTTGCGCAGCGGTGCAGACCAGATCGGCATTGTAACGGGCGGTGAAGTGGCGCTCGCGGGGCGGTGAGGGGATGTCATCGACTGGACGGCCCTCGGCGAGCCATTTGCGCAGACCACCGTCCAGCACCACCACATCCTCATGGCCCATCAGCCGGAAGGTCCACCAGACCCGCGCGGCGGAAAATACCCCGTGACTGTCATAGACGACGATCCGATTGCCATCGCCCAGACCCATCTTGCGAACGCGCGACGAGAACTTTTCAGGCGAGGGAGCCATATGGGGCAGGTCGCTGGCCGTGTCAGATATCTCGTCAATATCGAAGAACACGGCGCCGGGAATATGGCACTGTCCATATTCCGCGCGGGCATCGCGCTCGACACCCGGCATGAACCAGGTGGCATCGACGAGGCGCACGTCGGGGGCGGAGAGGTGCTCAGCGAGCCATTGCGTGCTGACAAGGGGGTCTTTGGTGATCATGGGTGCTTCACAGCCAAGAGGGAACGGGAAGGTCACGCTCGCGAAGGAACGCGGGGTTAAAGAGCTTGCTTTGATAGCGCGAGCCGTGGTCGCATAGGATGGTGACAATGGTCTTGCCGGGGCCCAGATCGCGGGCGAGCCGAACGGCGCCGGCAATATTCATCCCAGCTGAGCCGCCGAGGCAAAGGCCCTCATGCTGGACCAGATCGAACACCTGCTCGAGTGCCTCTGCATCGGGGATCAGATAGGCATAGTCCACGCTCAAACCTTCGAGATTGGCCGTGATCCGGCCCTGACCAATCCCCTCGGTGATCGAGGTGCCCTCGGCCTTTAACTCACCGTGCGTGTACCAGTTGTACAGCGAGGCTCCATAGGGATCGGCCAAGGCGATGGCGATCTTGGGATTGCGTTCGATCAGGGCCATGGCCACGCCCGCCAAGGTGCCGCCAGAGCCGACGGCGCTGACAAAGCCATCGACCTTGCCGTCCGTCTGGTCCCAGATTTCCGGGCCAGTGGTCTCATAGTGGGCGAGGCGGTTGGCAACATTATCGAACTGATTGGCCCAGATCACGCCATTGGGCTCGCTCGCGGCCCGTTCCTCGGCGAGGCGCCCGGAGTAGCGCACATAGTTGTTGGGATTGGCATAGGGGACGGCATCGACCTCGATCAGTTCGGCGCCCATCAGGCGGATGGCGTCCTTCTTTTCTTGGCTCTGGGTGCGGGGAATGACGATGGCGGTGCGATAGCCCAGCGCAGAGGCCACCATGGCTAGACCAATCCCCGTATTGCCTGCCGTGCCCTCGACGATCAGGCCGCCGGGACGCAAGAGCCCGCGCTGTTCGGCGTCGCGAATGATATAGAGCGCGGCGCGGTCCTTGACCGACTGGCCGGGGTTCATAAATTCCGCCTTGCCCCAAATTTCGCAGCCCGTGGCGGCGCTCGCCCGGTTCAAGCGGATCAGTGGCGTATTGCCGATGGCGTCTATGACGCTGCGGGCCGAAGACATGAACTAAACCCTTACCGTGTTCCTATGTCAGGCTTGGCCCAAATGCCGCCGGTTCGCAAGTGAGGTGGTGATCCAAAGCCCAAGGTTCAACGTAAACCGCTCAACGAAAACGACGAGGCAGGGTTCGTGGAGTCAATTTATCTGGATTATGCGGCCGGATCCCTGTCGCCCTCAGCGCGATTGCTTATGGACGCCCATTTGGCGCTGCGGCCGGAAAACCAAAGTTTCGTGTCTCTTTGGGAAAGCCTTGGCGGGTGCCTGCTTGAGGGCGATGAGCCGTCCTTCGAGGCACGGCCGCTGGGGGATTTTGATTTCACCGTCATAGATGCGCCGATGCGCGTGTCCCGCACCAGCCGTGCAACCTTACCTGCGCCTCTGGCCGAGGTGATTGGTAAGCCCATCTCAGAGATCGACTGGATCAGCACCCTGCCCGGGATGAAGGAATATCCGTTTCCCGGCTGGCCACAGGCGCGTCTGGTGCGATTGGCGGCGGGGCGAACCATTCCGCGTCATAGCCATGGCGGCTTGGAACTGACTCTGGTGCTGGAGGGGGCCTTTAGCGACGGGCAGGGTCTCTATGAGCGCGGCGATGTTTGCGTGGCCGATGAGACGGTCGAGCATAGTCCGCGCGTCTCTCCAGACCGGGAGTGCCTCTGTTTTGCCGTTATCGAGGGGCCCTATCGTCCCAAAGGGGTTTGGCAGATGATTTCAGCGGTCAATGATCTGGTCCAAGGGCTCAAACCCAAGGGAGCTATGGCCTGATGGCCCGTCCTGCCACGCCAGCTGATGGCGTAGCCTGGGTCACGGGGGCCAGTTCAGGTATTGGTGAGGCGCTGGTTCACCGCCTCGTCGGCCAAGGCTGGCGCGTGGCGGTCACAGCCCGTCGGGCAGAGGCTCTAACGGCCTTGGCGCAGGCCCATCCGGGCCAGGTTGCAGTCTTTGCCGCAGATGTGTCTGACACCGCCGCCATGGCTCAGACCCTATCGGCCATCGAGCGAGATTTTGGCCCCATCGCCCTAGCCGTCCTCAATGCTGGCGTCTATCTGTCGGTCGATTCGCGCCGTCCTGATCCAGAGCTGTTCCGACGGACCTTCGATGTGAACCTGATGGGGGTGGTCAATGGTTTGGCCCCTCTGGTTCCGGCCATGCTGGGCCGGGGCAGGGGGCAGGTCCTGATCATCAGCTCCGCCACCGGCTTTGGCGGTATGCCCACGGCGGCAGCTTACGGCGCGTCCAAGGCGGCCCTGATCAATATGGCTGAGACCCTGCGTATCGAGCTTGAACCTCTTGGCCTTCGGGTACAGGTCGCCACCCCCGGCTTTGTCGAGACCCCCGCCCAAGACGATAATGGCTTTCCCAAGCCCTTTATGATCTCGGCCCAGCGCGCCGCCCAGTATCTGACTGACGGCCTGAAGACCGGCGCGGT
>CANCJE010000144.1 GCA_947378235.1 Caulobacteraceae bacterium
TATGGTGTGCACTGTCAAGAGACAGTTATTTGAGAGCCCCCTTGGGGCCATCGCCCCTCATCTCAAGGCCTCGAAAATCCAGATTGTTCAATTCAATCAGGTCGTTCAAAGCCCAGACGGCGAATGAGGCAAACCCCACCGAGTTTGGAAAATTGAGTGCCAAAGGCCCAATGTTCCGCTCATGTTCCGTCCTGGGCACAAAATAGCCATCAGGAGGGGTTTAAAAGCCTTATACAACAAGGCGTTGCGGATTATCAAAGGTTCAATCCGCCTCAGCTGGAAATCGTGGTGACTGTTCTGTCAGCTACACCACGCGGCGGGACACGATCACACGATCTCGTGTCCCAACGCGTGGTGTAGCTCGACGATCTTTGAGTTTAGATAAAAGCCGTAATGGCAGTCTAATCGTTCTACGCATAACACCCTGTCAAACCACGCCATTCTAGACGTCTTGTAACAAGCTGATATAGATAGAGTTTACGGCCGCAAGGAGCAGCACGCTGCCAAAAGTCGCTTCAGCGTCGCGGGAAATACCAGTGAAATCAAAATCACTGATGGAGACCTATGCGGAAAAGCGGGACAATCTGGTACGGACCTTTGCGGCCCGCTTGAGGTCTATTTCCGAAGCCGAAGACCTGATCCAAGATCTATTTTTCAAGATCGAACGGTTTGACCAACAAGAGGTCGGAGAAAATCCATCCGCCCTGCTGTTTCAAATGGCCAACCATCTGATGCTCGATCGCCTCAGAAGCCAGAAACGCGCCGGGATACGCGATGCGGTTTGGCTACAGGGGCATGCACCCAGCCCTCAAGGCCAGACGCTGGCCACTGAACCTTCTGCGGAAACGGCCTTAGCGGCGCGCCAACAGCTGTCGGCCCTGATCCAACATGTCGATGAGCTTCCGCCAAAGGTGGCGCAGGCCTTCAGACTCCACAAACTCGAAGATCGATCTCAAGCCGAAACAGCTGAGGTGATGGGCATAAGCCAAAGCACCGTCGAAAAGCACATCAGCGCGGCCTTAAAACGCCTGATCCGGGCTCGAAACTGATGGCTTTGCAAGAAATGAGCGAAAAGACCGGAGGCTACGACACCTTAGTGTCGTCTTATGATCAGTCCTATTTGGCGAATTGGCGGAGTGCCCGGTTGTGAAGACCCAACCCACGGATATCGACATTGCCATCGATTGGCTTGTGCGCCTGCAACGATCCACTGTCAGCCCCGCAGATTGGTTGGCTTTTGACGCGTGGTTGTTGGCTTCCGAACATCATGCACAAACCTATGATGCGGCCCTAGCGCTGGACCTTCAACTGGCCAGTTATGAGCCCGAGACAATCCAAGCGACACCGCTGCCCTCCCGTCCGCTGAACATGTCCATTGGCCCAAAGACTTGGCGCTGGCCGGTCATGGGCGCGGCCCTCGCCAGCCTCCTGATCGCCGCTGGCTTGATCTGGCAATCTCAGGTCCAAGTTCCGCCAGAGGCTGCCTACGCGACCGCCATCGGTGCGCATAAAACGGTGATCCTATCTGACGGGTCACGCATCGACCTTAACACTGCCTCCCGACTTACGGTTGATTTCGATCGGTCGCGCCGACAGGTTCGAATGAAGGATGCCGAGGCCTATTTCGATGTCGCCAAAGATCCTCGGCGGCCCTTTGTCATTGAAGCTGGCCACAGTCAGATTCAGGTGGTCGGCACGGCTTTTGACGTGAAGAACCGAGATGGCCAGTTAGTGGTTTCCGTTGAACGCGGCATCGTCGATGTCCAGCCTTTGCCTTCAACGGCGGCAAAACATTATCGTCTGCGGCCAGGACAGGCCCTGTCCTACGATCAGAGCACGGGCCTCATCAATGACAGTTTGGCGCAAAGTGGCGAAGCGTCCAGTTGGCGAACAGGTCGCCTCATCTATCGCGATCAGCCCCTCTCCGTCGTTGTTGCGGATCTAAACCGCCAATTTGACAGACCCATTCGATTGGGTGATGCGCAAACAGGTAAGGTACGGCTATCGGGTGTCTTGATCGTCGACACACAAACCGCCATGGTCAAGCGTCTGAGCGCCCTGTTACCGCTCAAGAGCTCCGACAAGGGTGATAGGATTGTTCTTACGATGCGATAGCCGTTCGGAGAAAGGCTGATGGGGCGAGCCAGCGGGCTAGCCCTTAATGCGTTATTCGGGGCGCTAACGACGGCGATGGTCGTCAGTCCCTCATGGTCTGCGCCGCGCCCCTATTTGGTGAATATACCGGCAAAGCAGCGGTCCGAGGCCCTCATTGATCTTGGAAGCCAAACTCATATCACCTTGGGGGGAAGCGCCCTTTGTCATGGCACGGCTCCAAGTCTGCATGGACTGCTCAGCCTTGAGCGGGCCCTTAAGCGGCTGACGGCCAACAGTGACTGCAGCTTCACCATCCACGATGCCGAGACCGTGGTCATTGTCTCAACCCCGGTTAAGGCCCCTGAAGCGAAACAGGCTTCGAACCTTAGCCCCAGCTCAGCCATCGAGGACGTCGTCGTCAACGCGACCAAACGCAAAATGCGTCTGCGTAAGATCGTCGGTGCCTATAGTATTGTGACAGCTGCCCGTTTGCAGGACACCGGCTCAGTTGAAACCAGCGATATCTCCCAACAGGCCGCTGGCTTTTTCACCACCAATCTCGGTGCGGCACGAAACAAGATCATCCTTCGCGGTCTGTCTGACGGGGCCTTTACGGGCCGAACCCAACAGACCGTTGCCACCTATCTGGATGATGTGCCCCTGACCTTTAATGCGCCTGACCCTGACCTACGACTAATCGATGTCGAGCGGGTGGGCATCCTGCGAGGGCCGCAGGGAGCGCTCTATGGCAGTGGGTCGCTCAGTGGGGTCTATCGCATTGTTAGCAATAGGCCCAACCTTGAGGAGACACTGGGTCGAATTTCGGCCCAACTGGCCGTCACCAAGTCGGGCGCGCCCAGTCAAAAGCTCGAAGCGGTCGTCAATATGCCCCTGATTGAAGGCCGATCGGCACTGCGAGTTGCAGCCTATCGCGACGTGGACGGCGGCTATGTTGATGACATGGCCTTGCGCCTATCCAACGTCGACAAAACCCTGCGGCAAGGCGTGCGAGTCAGTGTTGGCGTTCAGATCAATCCATCTTGGGCCTTGAACCTCTCTACGGCTCTGCAAGATCTAAGATCAAACGATACCCAATATACAACGCCCAACCTCGGCGGGCAGCGACGTGCCAATCAGGTCAGAGAGACCCACGTCAATCGGCTACGCCAAGGGGCCCTGTTGCTCACGGGAGAGGGGCCATGGGGTCAACTCAAGGCATCAACTGGATATGTCGACCACTATTTCACGAGCCGATATGATGCCACCGCCGCGCTTCAAGCGGACAGTACAGATGCCATCGGGGTGGGCCTGTTCGATGAGTCCAATCGGATAAGGCTCCTGTCGCAAGATCTGGTCCTCACCTCGCCCGATGAGCGCCGTTTGACGTGGCTGGTCGGTCTCTATGGCCTGCTGAGCGATGACCAAAATGGCGGAGAGTTGCGGGCAAGAACCACAGCCATAGCCTCGAAACGGCTCTACCTCGAGGACCGCCACGACCAACGGCGCGAACTGGCCGGCTATGGAGAGTTGAGCTACGATCTTAATTCGGATTGGTCCGTGACCGTGGGTGGACGAGCCTTTGAAACAAGGGTGGCGACCCAAGCCAAAATCCAAACCTCGTCATCTTCAACGCCTCGAAATTTGGACAAACATCTGACCTTTGAGGGGTTTTCACCCAAGGTTTCCATCCAAAGGAAACTCGATGATGGTCTCATCTATTTCCTCGTTTCAGACGGATATCGGTCCGGAGGGTTAAATTCCGGCGGACTGCGATCGCCCAGTGCACTCCAAGCGACATTCAAGCCCGACCATTTGAGAAATTTTGAACTTGGAACCAAGTTCAGCACGCGCCAACCGAACATCTCGGTGCAAGCAGCGATTTTCCACGTCATTTGGACCGATATTCAAACCGACCAATATCTAAGCTCAGGGCTGTCCTATACGTCCAATGTCGGTGATGCCGAAAATACCGGCGTCGAATTGGAAACAACCTATCGGCCAAATGAGCGCCTCACCGTCTCGCTCAATGCGCTATTCGACAAACCGCATCGCAACCGAACTGCAGGTACTTCAGGCTCTCAGTTTCAAAATGCCTTGCCGGGCGTTCCGGACCTGTCCGCCGGTGCTTTCGCCCGCTATGAAACAAGCATTGGCCCCAATACCAACCTCATCCTAACCTCGCAGGTGGGATATGTCGGCCGCTCGCGCCTGACCTTTGATCCGCGCTATTCGCCAACCGTTGCGCGATATATGACCGGCAAGTTGGCGGCTGAGATCAAGTCTGGTCCGTGGCAATCAGCTCTCAGTCTTAGCAACCCAACAAACGCCTCAAACGACACCTTTGCCTACGGAAACCCATTTACCTTCGGCCAGGTGCGACAAGTGACGCCGCCGCGCCCTCGGACATGGCGATTGACCCTGACGCGAGAGTTCTGATCGCGCGCCATCTGCTGCATAGAAATTATAACTACTGTTGGGGGGCAAGGTGCGTTGGCGGCGTCTCTTAGACAGGCGCGGTCATGAAAGATCGTTCCGACGATCTAAGGACCTGTTTATGCCGGTACTGTCTGGACTTGTCTGCGCACACAATGAAGAGGGGAGGATTGCCGAATGTTTGGCAAATCTCGCCTTTTGCGATGAGATCGTCGTGGTTGCCGACCGGTGCACGGACCGCACCGAGGCCATTGCGCGGCAGATGGGCGCTCGGGTCATTTCCGGCATTTTTCCGATCGAAGGGCTGAGAAAAGCCGCCGGTGTTGCGGCCTGCAACGGGCAATGGATCTTGGAAATTGATGCCGATGAGGGTGTGCCTCCAGCCTTGGCCAAAGAAATTCGAACAGTACTGGCTTCAGGCCAAGCCGGAGACTGGTACCAGGTGCCGGTTGATAACTTCATTGGCGAGCGACTGGTTCGACATGGCTGGGGCGGGTCCTTCGGTGCCTCCTCCGTCGCAAGGCTATTTCGTAAGGGTGCCAAGAGTTGGAAGTCCGAGCGGGTTCATCCGGGCACCCAATTCCAAGGCCTTTACGGCGGCAAGCTGCGCTACGCTATTTTGCACAAGGTCGATGATAATATTGAAGACATGTATCAGCGACTGATCCGCTACACGACCCTGAGGGGGCAAGACCTGGCCGAGTCTGGCAAGATCAAGGGCCTGTGGAATGACGGGTTTCGCGGCATCCGACGGTTTTTCAAATGCTACCTGTCGCGTAAGGGCTATCGGGAGGGCGACCTTGGTTTTCTGATCGCCGTGATGGCGGGCCTCTATCCCCTGCTCTCCAATTTCAGAGCCCGGGAAATTCGCCATCTGAACCAGATCAAGCAGGCGGCGATGACGGAGCACACGGTTAGCGCTATTAAGCCCAAATAGGTCCACTCGGACAGTTAAGGCTAGAGGACGCATATCTTTGTCGGTCCAAAGATGGGTATTTGCGGCGGCTTTGGGGTTAGAGCTTCACCTCTGGGCGCGTACTGGGCACCGACCAAGTTTCTGGTGGCGCGATGATGATGCGCGCCGACCCAGCGCAGCGCTGACCCGGTTGCTGGACCTATCGAAGCGCTATGGCGCACCTGTGACCCTCGCGACCGTGCCTGACGAAGATTTGGCCGCCATTGCCGCGCTCGTCGGTCAGCATGAAACCCTTGAAATCGCGATCCACGGATTTTGCCACGAGAACCGAGCTAAGCCGGGAGGGCCCTCGGGAGAAATTATTGACACTGACACGCTCGAGGATGTGTCAGCGCGTCTGGACCTTATAAAACGCGAACTGAAGAAGGTGGGATTGGCTCCAACCGCTTTTGTGCCCCCGTGGAACAACCTCCACCCTACCCTCGAAAAGGCCTTGGAACTGCACGATCTCGAACTGTCATGCCATGGACAGATGCGCCAAATGGGTCAGCGTCCCGTCAGGATAGATACCCACCTTGACCTGATGCGGTGGAAACCAACGGCGAGATTTCGCGGAACCCTTAGGCTCGCCCTCAGGGCCAGACGGCTGCTAGCCATCCGCCGCCGCCTTGGGGCTTGGGACGAACCCCTCGGCATCCTGACCCACCACCTCGACCATGATGAGGCCACTTGGCAATTTCTAGAGTTTTTTCTGTCGCGCACAGTCATAACGAGACGCCGCGACTGTTTAATTTAGCGGTATTTGTAACACTAGAGCGGTGTTTATGGTGTGCACGATCTCATGATCGTTTCTGCGATAGGCCCCTTGGGGCAATCACCGTTCATCTCACGGCCTCGAAAATCCAGATTGTTCAATCCAGTCAGATCCTTTGAAGCCCAGACGGCGAATGAGGCAAATCCCACCTAGTTCGG
>CANCJE010000145.1 GCA_947378235.1 Caulobacteraceae bacterium
ACCCAATCGCCGATGGTCACCGGCTCATCGACCATCTTGTCGTCAGGGGTACGCCCAATTTCCATGGCCGTCAGATAGACGAAGGGCTTGAAGGCTGAGCCCGCCTGACGGCGCGAGTCTGAGGCCCGGTTATATTGGCTTTCGGTATAGTCCGCCCCGCCGACAAAGGCGCGGATACGGCCTTCGCCGTCCATGGCCACGAGAGCGGCCTGTTGAATGCCGCGCGCGGTGACGTCGCGGGTCACGATCTGACGGATGGAGCGTTCAGCGCTGGCCTGAACGGGCAGGTCAATCGTGGTCTCGACCACAAGGTCCTCTGTCGGCTGCCCGACCAGAGAGCGGACCTCTGCATCGATCCAGTCGATGAAATATTGTGCCCTCTGGCTGGCAAGGGTCGGAGACACTCTGACGGGCGTAGAAAAGGCTAGGTCCCGTTGTTCAGGCGTGATGGCGTGGGTCTCGACCATTTCGTCGAGCACGATGGTGGCGCGGCGTTCGGCGCGCGCCTTGTCCGAGAGCGGGCTATAGCGCGATGGGCCCTTCATCAGTCCGGCCAACAGGGCGGCTTCACCGACCGAAAGCTTGGTCGCGGGCTTATTGAAATAGCGCTGGGACGCGGCCTCAATGCCATAGGCCCCGGCCCCGAAATAGACCCGGTTCAGATAGAGCGAGAGAATCTCTTTCTTGCTGAACTTCATCTCCAGCCAGACGGCGAGGATCAGCTCTTGCACCTTGCGCCGAATGGTCTGGTCTGGGGTCAAGAACAGGTTGCGCGCCAGTTGCTGTGTGATGGTCGAGGCTCCGCCGACAATCCGCCCCGCACGAGCATTATTAATCGCTGTGCGAACGATGCCGATCGGGTCGAAGCCAGGGTGGAAATAGAAGCGGCGGTCTTCAATGGCGATGAAAGCTTCGGGCACATAGGCCGGTAGTTCATTCAAATTGATCGGGGGCGCATATTGCGTGCCGCGCACCGCCACCAACCCGCCGGAATGATCGAGATAGGAGATCGAAGGCTGACGTTTGACCTCAAAAATCTTGGAGGTGTCCGGCAGGTCTGTCGCAAACATGGCGAAGAACGCGGTCAAGAAGATTAGTCCCCAGACGCCTAGGACCGCCCCCCAATAGACCAGAGCCTGCAGAGGCGAGCGCCGAGCCTTCGGTCCGCTGCCACCGGCCGGTTGGTTCCGACGGGATTGCCCATTTGCCATGACGAACTCGACTCCTCGTGCCCCGAACAAAAGGGGCAATTAACCTTGGCGGAGATGACGCTAAATAGGATTGATGAAGGATGAACAAAAGGGGCCATATGGCTTCGCCGATGGGACATCATAGAGGCTCGGTGCGTCAAGCTTTGAGGTTGTGACTTAAATGCGTGTTGAAACTATGGAATTTGCGGTTTCTAAACGGAAATGCGGCCTTCCGCGTGCCCTGATTGTCATGAGATTGTTTGCGCTCGGCAGCCTGTTGCTCTTGGGGGCCTGTAGCACCGATCCGCAGAGGAGTGTGGCCAAGTCCGATTGGATTGCGAGCGATCCGAAGGCCCAGAAGGATCCTCGGAAATTAGAGATCGATGGGCGTGCCTGTCAGATTACTGCCAAATCCTCTCAGGGTACCCAAGCCGACTCCTTTTCGGACCCTCGTTATGGCGCGGTCAATGCCATGGCCGATGCTTTGGGCCGCGATTCCATCAATGAAACCTCGGTCAAGTTGCGCCAATCTGCACGTTTCGAACTGTGCATGCAGTCACGGGGCTGGAAGCATTAGGAGCGGCAATTGACCACCGAATCGCAGACCCGATTCGCGACGAAGATGGTCGAGGTCCAGCGTGACTCTTAAAACGATAATTATGACTATATTCGTTAAGTTCGAGCCTCTCAGCTATTGACAGGGGGCGTGAGTCAGCGCGGCGCGGGGCTTGGTCTTAACGCCGGATTAACAAGCGACGAGCCTCTCCCCGGTCATCAACAGTTTCTTAACGAAAAACTCGTCGCGGACCCCATTCGGACGATTGACGGTAAGGCAGCCCTATGGCCCCATATATACGGGCTATTGGGCTGTGGCCCACTAGATGTAGGGGCTTCAGGGGACGACGAACCTTTTCGTCCCGGTCGCTTTTGGGGATATGGGCAAGAACATGACTGCAAATGAAGCTGTAAAGCCGGACGTGCGCCAACGGGAAACGCGTTTTGATTCGACGCGACCGGGAGAGCGCCCGCAGCTTCAGTTGGTGCGCAAGGTCGAGGTCGACCGGTCTCGTGATGCCCTGCTGACCGATTTCGGTAAGACGACGCTGGAAGATCGCTACCTGCTCCCCGGCGAGTCCTATCAGGACATGTTTGCGCGGGTGGCCACGGCCTATGCCGATGATGCCGACCATGCCCAGCGCATCTATGACTATATTTCCAAGCTCTGGTTCATGCCCGCCACGCCGGTCCTGTCCAACGGCGGTGCCGACCGTGGCCTACCGATCAGCTGTTTCCTCAATTCGGTCTCTGACAGCCTCGAAGGCATTGTCGGCACCTGGAACGAGAATGTTTGGCTGGCGGCCAATGGCGGCGGCATCGGCACCTATTGGGGGAGCGTCCGTTCCATTGGCGAGCGGGTTAAGGGCCAAGGTCAGACCTCCGGCATCATCCCTTTCATCCGCGTGATGGACAGCCTGACCTTGGCCATCAGCCAAGGCTCCCTGCGCCGTGGCTCGGCGGCGGTCTATCTGGATGTTCACCATCCCGAGATCGAAGAGTTCCTCGAGATCCGCAAGCCTTCCGGGGACTTCAACCGCAAGTCCTTGAACCTGCACCACGGCATTTCACTCAGCGATGAGTTCATGGAATCGGTGCGCGACGGCACGCCCTTTGGTCTGCGCTCGCCCAAAACCGGTGAAGTGGTCAAACATGTCGATGGCCGTAGCCTATGGCAGAAGATCCTTGAAATCCGTCTCCAGACGGGCGAGCCCTATCTGATCTTCTCCGACACCGTGAACCGCGCCATGCCGCAGCATCAGCGTGATCTGGGCCTGAAGGTGCGTCAGTCGAACCTCTGTTCGGAAATTATGCTGCACACCGGCCCTGACCATCGGGGCCAGGAGCGTACCGCCGTTTGCTGCCTGTCGTCTGTCAATGCCGAATCCTTCATGGAATGGCGCGATCACCCAACCTTCATTGAGGACGTCTACCGCTTCCTCGACAATGTGCTGCAAGACTTTATCGACCGGGCCCCGCCCGCCATGGAGCCTGCCCGCTATGCCGCCCAGTGCGAGCGTTCGGTGGGTCTGGGCCTGATGGGCTTCCACTCGTTCCTGCAGGCCCAGAACGTGCCGTTCGAAAGCGCGCTGGCCAAGTCGTGGAATATGCGCCTGTTCAAACATCTGCGCCGCGAATCGGACAAGGCCTCGCGGGTCTTGGCTGAAGAACGCGGTGCCTGTCCCGATGCTGCCGAAAAGGGCGTCATGGAGCGGTTCTCGCACAAGATCGCCATCGCCCCGACCGCCTCGATCTCGATCATCTGCGGCGGCACCTCGGCGGGTATCGAGCCCATTCCGGCCAATATCTATACCCACAAGACCCTGTCTGGCTCATTCGCGGTCAAGAACCCCTATTTGGAACAGGTTCTGGCAGCCAAGGATCGCAATACTGACGAGGTCTGGAGCTCGATCCTCGAGAATGAAGGCTCCGTTCAGCATCTCGATTGGCTGACCCAGGACGAGAAGGACATCTTCAAAACCGCCTTCGAACTGGATCAGCGCTGGATCATCGAGCTTGCGGCGGACCGCACGCCTGAAATTTGCCAGTCACAGTCTCTGAACGTCTTCATTCCCGGCGATGTCGACAAGTGGGACCTGCACATGCTGCACTATTCGGCGTGGGAGCGCGGCGTGAAGTCGCTCTACTATCTGCGTTCGAAGTCTGTGCAACGTGCGGCCTTTGCCGGTAGCGAGACCCATGTGGCGGTTGAAGCCATGGAAACGCCCAAGACCGACTATGAGGAATGTCTCGCCTGCCAATAGGTCGGATGGGTAAACCCAGACCCAACGGCTGGAATTCAAGCGCCACCCTTTCGAAAGAGCGGGTGGCGTTTTGACGTTGATCAGACATTCTTTAGGAAAACCAAATAGAATGCTGGGGAGGCTGGCCATCTTGTCGGTTTCTGGCTTGTCACGGACGTGAGTCCTGTGATTGGTTTCTCGTGACCCATTTTGGGTTTTCGGATAGGCGAGGACGGTCCATGCGACCCTTGGTCTGGGTGATAGCGGGAATGGGGTGTGCGCTCGTCGCTGCGCCATTGACGGCGTCGGCTCGGCCTGCCCCTGTCCCTGCAAAGGCCGCCGCTGTTCGCGCAGCCGCAGAGCGATCTTTCCTTATGTTGGATAGGGCTCAGCCAACCTTCACGGTGGCGGCTGACCCTTTTCAGCGCCCAAGCTATGATTTTTCGGCCTCTGATCTGCGGGTTCGGGGCGGGGAGCGTCAGGTCCTTGCCACTGGATCAGTATTCGAGTTGCCAGCCTATAGAGCCACGGCCTTGGATCCTGTGCGGCTGTTGCCCAACCCACAGATGAGCAGCGATGGCCCTGTGCTCTGGCGCAGCGGTGAGGTGCTGCTGGAGTCGCCGCGCGCGCAGGAGGCTGGAGCGATCGACTCCTTGCGGATGACCATCGGTGCCGTGGCGCGGCTGCCCGCTGGTCTGGCCCTTGGTCGAAACCTTGAGTCTGCAGACCTCGATGCTCGCACCTTCGATCTGTCCTATACGCGCGGCTGGCCCTCAGCCCTGACCTTGAAGGCCGGGGCCTATGATCTGGATCTGTCGCCCCATGCCGGATTGGGTATGTCCAATGCCGGGGGATCGGCTGAGGCCGGTGCCATGGTGCGGTTTGGCTCTAACCTCGACACGGATATGGTTCAGCGTGTGGCCTCTGGGCTTGGCATCCATGCCGTCGATGGCGCGCGCTATGGTGAGCAGGGTCGCTGGTATCTGTTTGCTGCGGCTAGCGGCCGCGCTGTTGGCCTGAACATGACCCGCGACAGCCAAACCGGCGATCTGCGTCGCAGCGGCTGGTCCATTGATCCCTCAGCAGCCATCATTGGCGATAGTCAGGCTGGTCTTGGCTGGCGAAAGGGTGCGATGCAGGCCTCGCTGGGCTATCTCCATCGCGAGATTAAGAGTGAGTTCGGTGTTCGCGGCTCAGGCGGCGGTGGTGATTCCATGGTCGCCTTTTCTATGTCGATCCATCCCCGCCCATAAGAGCGCCAAAGCGGCTTCATTTTCCGACCGGCTCGGCTAGGTCGTTAAGCTTCTGTTATCCACAAAGCCGTCAACATCTTGTGGGCGGATCACGATCGGGCCCTAGATAGAGCGTGTAGCTCTGCTAACGTCGGGCGTGGCTGGGTTTCGCTATCGATTCGCTGATTTGCATTTGGGACTAACCTGATGACTGTTCAATCTTCGCTTATCCGTCCTGGGCTGATCACGCGTCCGGGTCTTTTGACCCCTTCAGCGGCCTATAAGCCGTTCCGTTATCCTTGGGCCTATGACTTTTGGAAGCGTCAGCAGCAGGTCCACTGGATGCCTGAAGAGGTGCCATTGGGCGAGGACTGCAAGGATTGGGCGACCAAGCTCAATGACGGTGAGCGCAACCTGCTGACCCAGATCTTCCGCTTCTTTACCCAGTCGGATATCGAGGTCGCGGACAACTATATGGAACGCTACAGCACGGTGTTTAAGCCCACCGAAGTGAAGATGATGCTGTCGTCCTTTGCCAATATGGAAACCATCCATATTGCCGCCTATGCGCTGCTGCTTGAAACCATCGGCATGCCCGAGAGCGAGTTCGGGGCCTTCCTCGAATATGAGGCCATGAAGGCCAAGCACGACTATATGGGCCAGTTCGGCGTCGGAACGGATGCAGACATTGCCCGGACCCTCGCCATGTTCGGCGGCTTTACCGAAGGGCTACAGCTCTTTGCCTCCTTTGCGATGCTGATGAACTTCCCGCGCTTCAACAAGATGAAGGGGATGGGCCAGATCGTGTCCTGGTCTGTGCGCGATGAGAGCCTGCACTGCGAAGGCATTGTCCAGCTTTATCACGCCTTCAATGCCGAGACCGGCGTGGTCACCAAGGCGGTCGCCGACGATATTGTTGATTGCTGCAAGCATGTGGTCGGTCTGGAAGACAAGTTCATCGATCTGGCCTTTGAGGCCGGAGATGTCGAGGGCATGACGCCTAAGGATATTAAAACCTATATTCGCTACATCGCCGACTGGCGCCTGCGCCAACTGGACCTGCCAACGGTCTATGGCGTGACGGAAAACCCGCTGCCTTGGCTGCAGGTTCTGCTGTCGGGCGTCGAGCACGCCAACTTCTTCGAGGCCCGCTCGACAGAATATTCCAAGGCCGCCACCAAGGGCCAATGGCA
>CANCJE010000146.1 GCA_947378235.1 Caulobacteraceae bacterium
CATGGCCACATAGTGCCAGATGGGGTTACGCTCCAAGTGGAGCCCTAGGACTGGTGCTTACTGTTCTGTTGATACTGCTTCTTCTTGGACGCCTGTAACGACAAAACACCGAACGAACATTTCAGATAGATTTAATAATTCTCACAATAGAGAAATGAAATATTGGATCCATTTTCGGCGTCCATGGTTCATTCAAATTTGGACTTCAAAATGACCAATGTACGCTCCATCATGCTGGCGATCATGATCGCAACGGCTCCCGTCGCCTCCCTTGTTGTTCCGACCGCATCGCTCGCCGCCACAGCAGATGACCTCAACAAGGACTCCCGACAGGCTCTTAAAACCCTGTATGAAACCAACCCTGCGGCAGAAGCCATAGCCAAGCAGGCCCGCGCCGTTTTGGTGTTCCCCAACATCGTCAAGGCGGGCCTGGTCTTTGGCGGCAGCTATGGCGAAGGCGCGCTCCTCAAAGGATCAAGGATCGACGGCTACTATAATTCGGTTTCTGGCAGATGGGGTCTACAGGCCGGGGCTCAGTCCTTCGGCTATGCCGTCTTCTTGATGAACACAAAGGCGGTCGACTACTTGGCGGACAGCAACGGCTGGGAGATCGGCGTCGGTCCAACAGTCGTGATCGTCAATGAAGGAATCGCCCACAACCTGTCGACCTCGACCCTCAAGGACGATGCCTATGCCTTCATCTTCAACCAGCAAGGCCTAATGGCAGGCGTGAGCATCGAAGGCACTAAGATTTCACGCATTAAACCAAAGGACTAATAGGCCTTCGACGAGGTCTAGTCTGGCTGAACCCGTCCCACGCCTGGCCGCACGACGGCGTGGGACGCTGCAAGGACATGACTGCGCATCACTGACCGAGCCCAATCCTCATCATGGGCTTCGAAGGCGGCAATCAACTCGCGATGATGTTGCAGCGACCGCATCAGCTCGGCATCGGAATAGCGGGCCAGCGTGCGAAGAATAAGCGGAATTTCGACGACCAAAGCCGCCATCGCCGCCAACCTTGGGCTCATTGCGGCATCTAAGATGATGCGGTGAAACTCACTATTGGCCGGGGTGAAGCGCGCGTTAAGTTCAGCCGCCCCGCCGCTGAGGTCGCTATTGGCGGCGGCCACTGCAGCCTCCATCTCGCTGGCCAAGGCTTTGAGCTTGGCAATATCGTCACCGCTAATCAGCATGGCCGCTCGACCCGCTGCGTGGCCCTCGATCATGGCACGAAGAGCATAGATTTCGGCGAGCTCACCCTCTCCGATCGCGGCAACCTGCGCGCCCTGATGGGGCGTAACCACAACCAGGCCTTCGATTGCCAATCGGCGCAGGCCTTCGCGCACGGGGGTACGCGACACACCGCACAGGTCCGTGAGCTCCTCCTCTTTCAAACGTTCGCCGGGTGCGAAACGACCTTCGAGGATCAGGGAGCGGATCAATTCATAGGCACGTGCACTGGCGGTAGACAAAATTCACTCCCTCAATCAGCGCCCTCGGCCAAAATCCTTGACGCCGAGAGCATTTGTATACAACGGTATTCCAGAACAACAGCCAAGGGCTCAATTTCGGTCTTAGAGAAAGCATTAGCACCAAGATCGCATACAATCACCGAGCCAGCTGCCATAAAGGGGACCTAAGAATGAACCGATCCGTAAAGACTATAGCGGCTTGTAGCGTTTCAATCATCGCTCTTGCATCCGCCACATTCGCCCAAGCCCAAACTGCTCCTGCGAGCGATTCAGGGTCGATTGAGGAAATCGTCGTCACCGCGCGCCAGCGGTCAGAAAACCTCAAAGACGTTCCAGCGGCGGTTGCCGCGCTCACGGCAGGGACCCTCAAGGCCGCAGGCGTTCAGCGCGCCGGTGACTTCGTGGCCATGGTTCCCGGTGTCAGCCTCGTGCAGGCCGCCGAGCAGGGCGACGCGCAGGTCAATATTCGCGGCGTGAACAGCGCACGTGACGCTCAATCCTCATTCGCCTTCGTGGTCGACGGCGTTCAGATGGCAAACCCCGCCTCTTTCAATCGCGAATTCACCGATCTTCGCCAAATTGAAATTGTTAAGGGTCCACAAGGCGCGGTCTATGGCCGTAATGCAGCGGCCGGCGCGATCATCGTGACGACGGACAAGCCAAACCAAACCTTCCAAGGCTCAGCGAGCTTGGCCGTTGGCAATAACAACACCATCACGACCAAGGGCCGTATTGCCGGTCCACTCGGTGACAAGGCCGCTGGCAGCCTGTCCTTCGACACCCGCAAGACCGACGGCTTTTACGGCAACACGCGCGGTCAAGACGGTCTGGATCGCTATGACGGCTACAACATCAATGGCCGGGTGGTTGCTCAGGTCGGCGACAAGACTGAAATCGACCTGAAGGCCCGCTACGGCCAACTTGATGCCGGCTCGATCGCCTATAATGCCGTCTTTGCCCTGCCAAACTTTGCCGCTGCATTTAGTGCACCGACATTCTTTGAAGATGTGAACAGCCACAACTTCCTGTTCCAAAACAATATCGATCATAAGAACCACCAGGACGCTTTAGAGCTGTCTGCGAAGTTCGACCATGATCTTGGCTTTGCCACACTGACTGGCTGGGCGCTCTATTCGGATATCAAGAATGACCTGATTGCCGATGGTACCGCGGCCTCCTTCGGCTTCTTCAATAGTGAGCCAACCTGTAAGGCTTCCTTCGCCGCCTTGGCCGGTAAGGTTCCCCTGCCCTATCCGACCTATTATGGCGCAGATCTTGGTGGATCCTTCTTTGGTCCCTACACACCGCTAACCTGCGACGGCTACCAATATCAGCGCCGCGACCAAAGCGACACGAGCGCTGAATTGCGGATTACCTCCAAGGCGGGCGAGCGTCTGCGTTGGTTGGGCGGCATCTATGCCCTCAATATCGACCGTGAGGTTGGTGTTGCGGCTGGCATCGATTCAGGCGGCGCACCCCCTAGCTCGCTCTATGTCGCGGCCGGTAAGCCCTACGCAACCGAGCAACTGCTGTGGGACAATTTCAAATCCAACGTGACCTCGATCTTTGGCCAAGCGGCCTATGACATCCAGCCAAACCTTGAAGGCTCTTTGGCCCTTCGCTACGACCGCGAAGACCGTAAGGTCTCCAATCTGGTTCCTGCCGCCGCTCGCAGCACCTACATCACCCCCGGCAAGCCCCTTAACCCAGGTTTGATCGCGGCCAACGGCTCCTTCCTGACCAGCATCCCAGACCGCAGCAAGACCTATGATCAGGTTCAGCCTAAGGTCGGCCTGCGCTGGACCGTGAACGACGCTTGGACCGTCTATACCGATTGGGGCGTTGGCTTTAAGTCGGGCGGCTTCAACAACCAAGGCAGCAAGGCCACGGTTGACGGCTACATCAATACCCGCCGCACCGCCGCTGGCTTCAACACCGTTAAGATCACGGATGATTTCGACAAAGAAGTTTCGACCGCCTTTGAAGTGGGTGCCAAGGCTCGCCTGTTCGACGGCCGTTTGACCCTCGACGGCACGGTCTATGACACCAACGTCAAGGACATGCAGTTCTTCGAATTCTTCGTCGGCCCCTTCGGTCTTCTGCGGGTGGTGTCCAACATCGACCGCGTGAAAATTCAGGGCGCTGAACTGGGTGCCCGCTTTAAGGCAACAAGCGACCTGACCCTTGAAGCCTCAGGAGCCCTCACCGACTCCAAGATCAAGAAGAACGCCGTGCGTACCGACACTGTGGGTAACAAGTCGCCCTATACGCCTGATTACACCTACAATCTGGCCGTCCAGTACAATCATACCTTCTTCAGCAACTATGACCTGACGGCCCGAGCAGATGTTCGGACCACGGGTCCAACCTGGTTCCACGTCGTTCAGGACCAGACAGCGCCGACGGTGTTTGAATATTACTATCCAAACTTCGCTCGTGCAGACTACTCACGCACCCAGCGCGATGCCTTCACCACGGTGGATGCTCGCGTCAGTGTGGCCCGTGGCGGCTTGACGGTTTCGGCCTTTGGTCAAAACATCTTTGACGAAAAGTACCTGTCAGAAGTGATCCCCGCACCTGAGTTTGGTGGCTCGTTCGCCACGCCAGCCAGCGGCGCATCCTATGGCGTCGAAGTGGCTGTGAAGTTCTAAAGACGACAAGACCCTGCCTATCCTTGGCCGGATCACCCAATCAAAACAGGCCCCTTCGGTTCATGCCGGAGGGGTTTTGTTTTCTAAGCGCGACAAATAAAAATTGTTTACTCTGGATTGTTTGAGAATGCCCACCTTGCCTGTCTGTCCCGCAAAAGAACGAAAACAGATGCGACAATAACGACGGGGGTAAAAACGCAACAACGGCGCAAGTTAATAGCGACAACCTCGGAACGATGCTTATAAGATTGCTAAACTAAGCACGGTCTAGAACAGAACTACTGCTGAGGTTGCGGGGAAATTTCGGTATGCGGAACCTTAATGGGCCGTCAATAGAACAGTTTCCTGAACATCCACGACCGCTGGGCTGGATCAGCACCACGGCCATGGCCATGGGCGGAAGCAACCAGGCCCTATTCCTGATGTCAGCCCTATTCATTGGTCAGGCCGCGATCCCTGGGCAAGGAAGTGCTGCGGTTCCTCTGTTGATTGTTGGCCTGTTGTTAAGCTGGGCTGCGGCTCCGGCTTGGACAGAGCTTGTCCTGATGTCCAAGGACCGTGTCGGCGGCATCGCGGCCTGCTGCACCGATGCCTTTCGTCCCTATAGCTCGGTACTCTCGGCCCTGACCGGCGTTTGTTACTGGTGGGGGTGGGTCCCAACCTGCGGCCTGACCGCGCTGCTTTCCGCGTCAGCAATCCATCAGTGGATGATCCCAGGGCTACCGATTCCGCTAATCGCCAGCAGCCTTGTCGTGTTCTTCACCGTAATCAACCTCGCAGGCTTGGTATGGGTCAGGCGCCTAGCGGTTCCCATCGGTGTTGCCTCTGCCGTGCTGGCCTTTCTCTCCATTCTGATCCCGCTGTTCGCAGGAAAGGTGGACTGGCACCAGGCCACTAACTTTTCCCTGACCACACCCTTTGCGGGATGGTTCGGCCAACTCACCTCCGTCATGGCGGGGCTCTATCTGATTGGATTTGCCGCTCCAGCCTTCGAGGCGGCGACATGCCATGTGGGCGAGACTGCGTCGCCTGAGAAAAACGTTCCGCGCGCCGTGCTAGCCAGTGGCGGCATGGCAGCCGTCTTCTTTATCGCCGCGCCATTGATCTGGCTGGGAACGCTGGGGCCCGAACCCTTGGGACAGGATCTGGCGATCTCACTGGGTCCGATCTATGCGCCGCTATTTGGCAGTGCCGCCAAGGCGATTGCCCTTGGGTTCATGATGTTCAACATGTTCCATGGCACGCTGCAGCCGCTCGCGGGTGCCGCCCGGACCCTGTCTCAACTGAGCGAAGATGGGCTCTTGCCTCGCTTTTTAGCGATACGCTCATCGACCGATGCCCCTTGGGTCGCCACGGTTCTGACCGCCGCCTTTGCGATTGCTTTCCTGCTCATTGGCGATCCCATCTGGCTGATCGCCGCAGCAAATTTCACCTATTTGATCGGCATCTGCATGCCTAACATTGCCGCTTGGCTATTGCGGCGTAATGCGCCCGATGCTGAGCGCCCCTATCGCGCACCTAAGGGGTTCATCAACCTCGGCGTAGGGGCTTCAGCAATATGGCTATTGTCCGCAGTGCTTGGGTTCCAGCAATTTGGCATGCCCACCGTGTTAATCGGGCTAGCCATGGCATACAGCGGCGCCGGGCTATATGCTTGGAGAATTATTGAGGACCGGTTGCGTGAAGGTAAACCCGCGTTCGTCCCAACCCTGCACCTGACGCTGACAGGCGCGATGTTGCTCGTGCTAGCCCTCGACGGCGGCGGCTACCTGGTGGCCGTGCAGTCCATTCACGGCCACCAAGAAGCACTGGTCGCCATGCTAGAAGATATATTCGTTGCCGTGGCTATGCTGACCCTCGCGGTCGGTCTTGTGCTCCCCGGCATCATCGCTCACGCCGCGAGTGAAATCAGCATCCGGGCGCAATCTCTTACAGTGGGTCCCGTTCGCGAATTCTCTGCCGCCATGGCCGCGCTCGGACGCGGAGATCTAGACGCCGCACATGCCAAGGTTGAGGTCGAACCGATGCCGGTCCGATCCAATGACGAGTTGGGGCAGATGGCGATGAGCTTCAATACTCTGCAGACTGAAGTGGCCTTAGCCGCGACCGGCCTGGACGGTGCCCGAGAGGGTCTGCTCAGCAGCCGAGCCCTTCTGACCGCCGCCAA
>CANCJE010000147.1 GCA_947378235.1 Caulobacteraceae bacterium
GGCCACATCACGTCGGGCTCGATCATTGCCGCGTCGGTTCTGCTCAGTCGCGCACTCCAGCCCTTGGAACAGGTGGCCTCGGCTTGGCCAGCCTTGAACCAAGCTCGGGCGGCGATCCAGACCTTGAACGACCTGTTCTCTGACAATCCAGACCCGGCCCATCAGCCGCTGGCCCTGCCGGTACCGACTGGGCGGATTTCCATGACCGGCCTGTTCTATCGCGCACGCGGCGGCGGTCCGATGATCCTCAAGGGCCTTAACGTCCAACTGGTTCCCGGCGAGATTGTCGGCCTGATAGGCCCTTCCGGTGCGGGCAAGAGTACCTTTGCAAAGATCGTTGTCGGTGCACTAAGGCCGGATGCAGGCGATATCCGCATTGATGGCGCGACCTATCGCGACTGGGATTCTGACGCCCTCGGGGTCCATTTTGGCTATATGCCACAGACCAATATGCTGTTGGGTGGGACCATCGCCCAAAATATTTCGCGCTTCTCAACGGCAACCGAGGCTGAGCGTGCCGCGCTGGATGCTCAGATCGTAGAGGCGGCCAAGCGTGCCGGGGTGCACGAGATGATCCTGCAGTTCCCTGATGGCTACAACACCCTGCTGTCCAACATAGGCGAGGGGATCTCTGTCGGTCAGGCCCAGCGCATTTCCCTAGCCCGCGCCCTCTTTGGCAATCCTAAGGTTCTCGTGCTGGATGAGCCCAATTCAGCCCTCGATACGCCAGGCGAAATGGCTCTAATCGCGGCCATGAATGAGGCCAAGGCCTTTGGCGCAGCGGTGCTGATCATCGCCCATCGGCCCTCAATGTTGCAAAATGCCGACCGGGTGATTGTGCTGAATGGCGGCACGATTGAACGCCAAGGTACACGCGACGAGATTATGGGCGTAGCTGCTCCTCAAGAGAGCCGAACGGTCGATCTTCGCCGTCCTGCGGGGCAAGCCTGATGGCTAGGGGCGGAAAATTGGCGGCATTCTGGGCCGATATAAATAGCGGCGGGACCCATTCGCCGCGCCTTGAAATATGGCTGGGATCGGCCATTGCCGGGCTGTTCTTTCTGGTCTTTCTGGGCTGGGCGGCCTTGGCTCCTCTAGATGCTGCGGCCATTGCCGAGGGTGTGGTCAGCGTTGCAGGCAATCGCCAAGCGGTCCAGCCTCGCAATGGCGGCGTGGTCACCGAGCTCAATGTCGACGAAGGCCAAGCCGTCAAGCGCGATCAGGTTCTGCTTAAGATCGGCACGCCGGACACCGATGCCGTAGAGCGCAGTCTGGCCGGAGAGGTCATTTCCCTTCTGGCCCAGCGCGCGCGCCTCAAGGCCGAGAGTGCAGGCCAGGTCGGCTTTGACGCCCCGCCGGAATTCGCGGCCCTGACAGGGCGGGACAAGGCTTTGGCGGATGTGGCGATGGCCGAGCAGCGGCACTATGCCATCGTGCGAGCGCAGTCCAACATTGCGGCCACGTCTGTTCTCCAGCGCAGATTGGACCAATATCGCGTTCAAAATGACGGTTTGGCGCGGCAAATAGGCTTTAACCGCAAACAACAGGACCTTGTTGGTGCCGAGTTGGATGGCTTGAAAAAGCTGGCCGTTGACGGCTATGTCTCGACCAATCGGGTGCGCAGTACCGAGCGGACGGCCGCCCAGCTTGACGGCGAAACCAGCCGCAACGAGACCGAGATTAGCCGCAATATTTCTGCCATGGCCGAGATCAACAGTCAGATCCTGTCCACCCGCCAAAAGGTCTTGGAGACCATTTCCGACGAGATGGCCTCGACCGAGGCGCGGCTGGTCGATCGCTTGCCCAAATGGTCGGCGGCGAAAGAGATCGTCGTCCAATCTTCGATCAAGGCCCCGGCCAGTGGCCGGGTTGTTGGTTTAAAAATCTTCACCGTCGGCGGGGTCGTATCGGCCGGCGAGCACCTGATGGATATCGTTCCGCAAGACCGCGGCATCGTGATTGACGCAATACTACGCCCTTCAGATGCGGCAGAGGTTCGGATCGGTATGCCCGCTCAGATCCGCCTCAGCGTGTTCCACGACCGCAAGGCTCCGGTACTTCAGGCCGTTGTTTCAAATGTCTCGGCGGATAGCTTTGTCGATGAAAAATCACGGGCGCGGTTCTTCAATATCGAGGTCCGCATCCCCGAGTCAGAGTTGCAGAAAGTCAGCAAGGCCAAGGGCCATTTTGACCTGCGGCCCGGCCTGAATGTTGAGGTCATTGTCCCGCTGCGTAAGCGCACGGCCCTGACCTATCTGACCGAGCCTATCGGCCATGCCTTTATCGGCGTCGGACGCGAGCCTTAGCGGACCTGAGCCTTGGCTAAGGGCTTGCCGTCATCCCGTAAGACCACATAGATCGCCGGGATCACCAGCACGGTCAGCAGGGTCGATGAGGCGAGGCCGAACAGCAGCGATAGGGCGAGGCCCTGGAAGATCGGATCGAACAGGATTACCGCTGCCCCGATCATGGCCGCCAGTGCGGTCAGGACGATCGGCTTAAAACGAATGGCACCCGCCTCGAGCAGGACATCACGTAGGGGCCGATTGGCGGTCGCTTGACTGTGCCGGATGAAATCGACCAGTAGGATCGAATTTCGCACAATGATCCCCGCCAGAGCAATGAAGCCGATCATCGAGGTGGCGGTAAAGGGGGCTTGAAACAGAATGTGTCCTAAGACGATCCCGACCAGGGTTAGCGGAATGGGGGTCAGGATCACCAAGGGCAGCTTGAAGCTCTTAAATTGCGCCACCACCAGCACATAGATGCCGAGGATGGCGACCCCGAAGGCGGCCCCCATGTCACGGAAGGTGACCCAAGTGATCTCCCACTCGCCGTCCCAGAGGATGCTGGCCTTGCCCTCGTCGGTCGGTTGGCCATTGAGGCGGATATCGGGGGCCTGACCTGAGGGCCATTTCGCCTCGCGCACCTTCTTGTCGACGGCCATCATGCCATAGATCGGGGCCTCATATTGGCCGGCCAATTCGGCCATGATCATGTCCACATCCCGGCCATCGCGGCGGAATATGTGGGTGGATCCAGCCTCGCGGCTGGCGCTGACCACTTCGCCCAACTCGACCAAGCGTGGCCCCCCTGCGGTTTGGCTGGCGGCGACCGGAAGACTGGCGAGGGTCTCGCCCCAGCTTCGCCGCGACTGAGGCAGGCGCACAGAGATTTCCAAGGGGTCGCGTCCTTCACCGCGATAGGCATAGCCCACCACCTGTCCACCAATGGCGGCAGCGACGCTGTCGAGCACCTCACGGTCGGACAGTTTCAATCGCTCCATCCGGTCGCGGTCGGGCGTGAGCCGTAGCCGTGGGCGGGCGACACCGTAGCTGTCATCGACATCGACAATATAGGGCACGGACTTGAAGATGGCTTTGAGCTGTTCAGCCGTCGCCCGGCGCACCGCAGCGTTTGGGCCATAGACCTCGGCCAGCAAGGTTGCCATGACCGGTGGTCCGGGCGGGGCCTCCACCACCTTGATCGAGGCTCCGGCGGGCAGCGGCAGGCGGGCC
Source organism: Caulobacteraceae bacterium (assembly GCA_947378235.1). Lineage (GTDB taxonomy): Bacteria > Pseudomonadota > Alphaproteobacteria > Caulobacterales > Caulobacteraceae > CAISGS01. The sequence goes on from CANCJE010000147.1 coordinate 3,519, forward strand.
AACCTCTGACGAAGATCAAGGGCAATGGCGTGGCTACTGCGCTTGCGGTCCGATTTGGCCGCGAGGCTGAGGGTTAAGTCGCCCAGTTCGGGTTGACGCCTCAGATAATAGTGCCGGACTAGGCCATTGAAGTTAAAGGGGGATGCCGCCCCGGCTATGGCGTCGACCGCCAAGGTCTCAGGCAGGGTCTGGGCGACATCGGCGGCTTGCGAAAGGGTCCTTTCGGTGGTTTCCAGCGCTGTGCCTTCGGGCATGTCCAGAATGACCTGGAGCTCAGACTTGTTGTCGAACGGCAGCAATTTCACCGTCACGGTCTTGGTGGCAAACATGGCGCAGGCGATCAGGGTGGCGATCCCGACGCTGATCAGAAAAGTCCAAGCACTGCGTTTGGTGGCGATGACGGGCGTGGCGATGCGCCGATAGAGGCGGCCGAGGCGATCCTCACCGCTGCTGTGGTGTGCGCTCGGCGTGGCGGCACCATCGCTTAAGGTCTGACGCGCAAATCGGATCATCAGCCACGGGGCTATGACCACAGCCACAAAGAACGAGAAGACCATCGCTGCCGAGGCATTGACCGGGATCGGAGCCATATAGGGGCCCATCAATCCCGAGACGAACAGCATTGGTAATAGGGCTGCGACCACAGTCATGGTGGCAACCACGGTGGGATTGCCCACCTCTGCGACAGCTTCAATCGCGGCCTGCTGGCGCGAGCGGCCGTCCTCCATCGCCCAATGTCTTGCAATATTCTCGATCATCACAATGGCATCATCGACCAAGATGCCGATGGAGAAGATCAAGGCAAACAGGCTGACCCGATTGATCGTGTAGCCCATCAGGTTGGAGGCAAAGAGGGTCAAGAGGATCGTGGTCGGGATAACCACGGCGGTGACACCCGCTTCGCGCCATCCAATGGCAAAGCCAATCAACAGGACGATGGATAGGGTGGCCAGCGCGAGGTGGAACAGCAGCTCATTGGCCTTTTCATTGGCCGTCTCGCCATAGTCCCGTGTCACCGATACCTGAAGATCGTCAGGGATGAGCGAGCCCTTCAGGGCCTCGACCCGTTGCAAGACGGCGTGTGACACGACGACGGCATTGGCCCCCTTACGTTTGGCGATGGCGAGGCTGACAGCGGGGGCGCTGGTCCAGCGGCCCTCGACCTTGCTGACGCGCCAGGCTTGAGACTGGTCTTGGCGCGGGCCTTGGATCACATTTGCCACGTCGCGCACATAGACGGGCTGGCCCGTGACGCTGGGCAGGGTCAAGAGACCGATCTCTGCGGCGGTGGTCAGGGTGCGGCCCGCCGCGACACTCAGGGCCTGCCCGTCATTGCGCACGGGACCAACAGGAAAGCTGCGTCCAGCTTGGCGCACCCTATCGACGAGGGCTCCGACCGAGACGCCGTGAAGGGTCAGGCGCGCGGGGTCCGGCTCGATACGGATCTCTTCGGGGCGACCACCAACGACGAAGGTCAGACCCACATTATCGACCTTGGCCACTTCGGTCTTCAGCTTGCCCGCGATCTCGTGAAGGGCCTGATCGGTCCAGTGCCCTGCCGCGCTGGGCTTGGGCGACAGGGTCAAGACGACAGCGGGCACATCATTGATGCCGCGCGCCACGATCAGGGGCTCAGGAATGCCCGCGGGAATGCGGTCATAGTTGGCGCGGATCTTTTCATTGATGCGGATCACCGCATTGTCGGGGTCTACGCCGACCTTGAACCGGGCGGTGACCATGACCTGATCATCGTCGGCAAAGGTATAGACGTGCTCCACATCATTGACGCTCTTAACGATGGTCTCGAGCGGCTTTCCAACCAGTTCGATGGCTTCTGGGGCGTTGAGGCCCGGAGCCGCCACCTGAATATCGATCATCGGCACGCTGATCTGCGGCTCTTCCTCGCGCGGGATCGTGGTCGCCGCCAGAAGGCCGACCGCTAATGCCGCCAACAAAAATAGCGGGGTGAGGGGAGAGGTAATGGTCGCGGCGGTCAGCCGACCCGACAGGCCCAGCTTCATTGGGCCGCTCCAGCAGCGACGATCACATCACCCGCGCGCAGGCCGGACAGGACTTCGACAGCGTCGCCAGCACCATAGGGGGCGGTCTGGACAGAGACGTCCGATGTCTGGTTATTGGCTTGAGCAAGCCTTACAAAATCAATCCCATAGCGCGACATGATAAAGCGCTTTGGAACGGTGATTGCTGGGCGCTGTCCCACCTGAATATGGGCCCGGATGCGTTGGCCGATCCGGTCAGAGGCTAGGCCTGCGACCTGAAGGTCAGCGGTCATCTGGCCGTTGGTGATGGAGGGGTAGATTTCGATGATGGTGCCTTGGCGGACGGTCCCGTCAGGGTTGGCAGCCTCGAGCGCGACCCGATCACCGAGTTTCAGGCTCGCGGCCTGTCCTTCTGGCAACTCAAGGCGCACCACCAAGGGGCCTGCCGTGACCTCTGCGATGGTTTGGCCGGCCATGACGGCGGTGCCTATGGGAACGGCGGCGTGCAGGACCTTGCCGTCTGCGGGGGCGAGCACAGCGCCCTGATTGGCCAGTTCCGCACTGGCGCCCGCTTGTGCCCTTGCCGCTTTAAGGTTGGCCGCGGCGGCCTTGGCGGTGGCTTCAGACTGTTCCAGCCGGGCCTTGGCATAGATGCCGCTGTCATAGAGGGTGCGGATACGCCCCAAGTCTGCCTGGGCGCG
>CANCJE010000148.1 GCA_947378235.1 Caulobacteraceae bacterium
CTGCCGAAAACTCGGCCATCGGGCCTGATTACCTGATGCCCCAATGCATACGTTGCAGCCACAGGAATGAGCATGGCGTACCCTTCGCAATTTTCCCGTTTTCTTGTCAGACAGCGCGCCACATCGTCTTCAACCACTGCCCCCAGCTGCACCCAATCTTCATACGCCCCATCGAAATCGAACAGCGCACAAAACTTTCGCCCCGGATGGCCGTCATAGAGCGTCTGGCGCTTCATCAGGTTGCGTAAAAAAGAGTGTACGTCGTCAGAACATTTGAGACATTCGGCGCTTGTTTTTAGCGTAGAGCGTGTCTCATCTTGGGTTGATATTTAGGCGGCGATTTTGCGGTGTTGCAAGCGCCGATGTTGGATGGTCTGGCGTTTAATAAGGTTTCGTTCGGCCAGTATATCTGAAGCCCTGCCGAAGTAGGCATCCGCCGGGGTCACATTGCCGAGGCTCTCGTGATAACGGTGATGGTTGTAGTGTTCGATGAAGGCGCTGATCTGAGCCTCAAGGTCACCAGGCAGGAAGTAGTTTTCAAGCAGTATCCGGTTCTTCAGGGTCTGGTGCCAGCGCTCGATTTTGCCCTGGGTCTGGGGATGATAGGGCGCACCGCGGATGTGTTTCATGTCCTTATGCCCTAGCCATTCAGCCAGATCAGCAGAGATGTAGCTCGAGCCATTATCTGACAAAAGCCGCGGCTTGTGGTGGACATGGGCTTGGTCGCAACCGGACGCCGCCAGAGCTAGTTCTAGCGTGTCTGTGACGTCCGCCGTCTTCATGGTCGTGCATAGCTTCCAGGCAATCACGTAGCGCGAGAAGTCATCCAGGATGGTCGACAGATAGACCCAGCCCCACCCGATGATCTTGAAGTAGGTAAAATCCGTCTGCCACATCTGGTTCGGTGCCGTGGTCTTGTCGGTGAAAGACTTGGCGGCCTTCATGACGATGAAGGCAGGACTTGTAATCAGATCATGGGCCTTCAACAGCCTGTAAACACTGGCTTCTGAGACAAAGTAGCGCTTGGTTTCAGTAAACCTTACGGCCAATTCCCTCGGGCTCAGCTCGCTCTCTTCCAACGCCATCTCGATGATTTGATCATGGATAGGCTGTGGGATGCGGTTCCAGACCCGGTTGGGCTTCGATGGCTTGTCTTCCAGAGCATCCGGCCCACCCATCTGATAGAGGTCATACCAGCGGTAGAAGGTAGATCGGCTCACGCCGATCCGGTCTAGGGTTTGGCGAGCAGACAGATGAGACTGTTCGACCAGCTTGATGATCTCGGCTTTCTCAGCGGCTGGATATCTCATTCCTCGTCGCCCCCATCCGCGATTATGCTTTTTTTGAGCAGGCGGTTCTCGAGCGTCAGGTCAGCGACGACTTCCTTCAGGGCTGTGGCTTCGCGGCGTAGGGTCTTCACCTCGTCAGACGTCGCAGCCCTGGCTGTATCTCCCGCCAGCCGACGCTTACCCGCTTCAAGGAACTCCTTGGACCAGACATAATAGAGGCTCTGGGCGATGCCTTCCTTGCGGCAAATCTCGGCGATGCTGTCTTCGCCCCGAAGGCCATCCAGCACGATCCGTATCTTGTCTTCCGCCGAGAAATGCCGACGCGTCGCGCGCCGGATATCTTTGGCCACCCGTTCGCCGGGTGTTAGCTTTGAGGTCAAGGGTTTTGGTCTCATCTTCGTTCCTACGTCACTGCGATGAGACCAAAACCCTCCTCTAAGCGAAAGCCCCAAACTGTCTCAAAGGTGCTGACGCCGAACAACTTTAACTCCCTCCACGCCCAGCGCGATGCCTGCGCGGCCTATGTCCTGTCCCAGGCCGGGGAAGGTTGGATCGAGGTACCAACCATCTATGACGATGGTGGGTTTTCCGGCGGGTCTATGGACCGGCCAGCCCTAGCGCAATTGATGACCGATATCGGCAAGGGGCTGATCGATGTGGTGGTGGTCTACAAGGTCGACCGGCTAACCCGCAGCCTTGCGGACTTTGCGCGGATCGTGGAACTGTTTGATAGCAAGGGCGTGAGCTTTGTCTCGGTCACCCAAGCCTTTAACACGACCAATTCCATGGGCCGTTTGACCCTCAACGTCCTGCTGTCCTTTGCCCAGTTTGAACGTGAAGTCACTGGCGAGCGCATCCGCGACAAGATCTCCGCCTCCAAGAAAAAGGGGCTCTGGATGGGTGGGGTGGCACCGCTTGGCTATGACGGGATCGAGCGCAAGCTGGTGGTCAATGAGGCAGAAGCCCAGACCGTTCGCCAGATCTTCAAGCGCTATCTCAAACTGGGCTCCGTCCTGTCCTTAGCCGAGGACCTACGCATCAGTGGCATTCGATCCAAACAGCGCCTGAGCAAGTCGGGTAAGGTGGCCGGGGACGTGATCCTGACGCCATCGGCCCTCTATCATATTCTGGCCAATCCGACCTATCGCGGCGGCATCCGCCACAAGGCTCTAGTTTACGAAAACGCCCATCCCGCCATTATCGACCAGAACACTTGGGGCGCAGTGCAATCGATGCTGGCAGGTCAATCCGTTGACCGTCCCAACACGCCGCGCCTTGCAGCACCGCAACTTCTGCAAGGGCGGATCTTTGATGGAGCGGGCGAGCCTATGACGCCGACCTTCTCCAGCAATAATGGGCACCGCTATCGATATTATGTCTCGCGGCCAACATTGCCCAGACAAGCGAGCGCCCACCCCGCCATGCGGATCGCCATGGGAACGGTTGAAAGCTTTGTCACCGATCAGATCGCCCCAAGGCTTGAGAACAATTATGAGCCGGACCTTGATCTGATCTCACGGCTGCGGTCGGCGATCACACGCGTGACACTCAAACCTGATCTTGTTCAAATTCGGGTGAGGGCCGAAGCGATCGCAACCCCTCAAGACCTGCCGCTTACCCAAGCGCGGCGAGATGAGCATGAGTGGGATATATCCTTCCCGATCATATTGAAGGCCCGCAATGGCGCAAAAATGATTGAAGCCCCTGGCGCTCCCAAGGAAGCGGGGCGAATTGATCGGGCGATGGTCCGTGCTGTGGCCATGGCCTTTGATTGGGCCGAGAGCCTCGCCAAGGGAGAGCTTGCTTCGGTGGCCGATATCGCCGCGCAGGGGAAGTTTTGCAAAACCCATGTCGCTAAGCTGTTGCCGCTGGCTTGGTTGGCTCCTGATCTCGTTGAGTTGATCGTAAAAGGTAAACAACCTGCGGCCCTAACGCTCCATCAACTGACCGCTCGGCCTATCCCCTTGGACTGGGATGCGCAGAGGACTGTGTTTTTCAGCGCGTAAAACGACCCATTCCATTCCCTGTTACAACATCAAATTTTCCCTGATCTTGCCGTGAAATTCCCTGCTTTTTTGAAAGCAGGGAATTGTCGGTTGGTGGGTCAATAAGCCTCTGAAATAGAACAAATTTATCGCAATTGATGCGATGCTATTAGGAAAAAAGATTCCTGTTTTTGACCCAATCATCCTATTATCGAAAGAACAGGGAAATCGTGGTTTCGCCTCGAAGGCCCGGATGCCGCAAAAGCACACTTTCGCAATGGGCCTAGAGAATGGGCGCGAGAACAGGGGCAATTTGCGGAAATAGCAGGGCACAGAGACAACCCGCCCCCAGCCATTTGGTCTTAATAGACTGAAATATAAGGGAAAATATGGGCCCCAAAAGCCCACTGCCTTTGTCGTGGAAAGGACTGGTGGAGCTGAGCGGAATCGAACCGCTGACCTCTTCATTGCGAACGAAGCGCTCTACCAACTGAGCTACAGCCCCCCTTGGGGAGGGGGCAGATAAGGGCGCAAGGTGGGGGCTGTCAAGTCGGATGGGCGGGTGGCCACAAGGGGTGGCGGAGGGGAGCTTATGGCCAATTTCTTGCCAGCATCCGGGCGCGCGGTTAGAAACGCGCTGTTCAGCGCCCCCTGCGCGTTCTTGAACGGCAACAGGAATCTCTATGACCAGCTTTTTGCAATATATTGTTAGCTCCGTGATCGGCCTTCTGGTCATGGTCTTGGTCATCAATGCGGTGATGAGTTGGTTGATTGCCTTTGACGTCATCAATCTGCGCAACCGGCTGGTCTATTCGGTCTCGCGGACCCTGGACGCGATCAGCAATCCGGTCCTCGCGCCCGTGCGACGGATCATGCCCAGCATGGGCGGGCTGGATATTAGCCCGGTCATCACGATCATCATCCTGCAGGCAGCGGGGCAATATCTGGTGCCGTGGCTCTTTTCGCCGCTCCGCGCGATCATTGGCTAGGCACCAAAGGGCCGGAGGGACGAGAGGCGGTGACCGCCAAGATCGCCGTGCGCCTGACCCCTCGCGGGGGACGCGATGGTGTCGACGGCTGGGCCGCAGATGAGACCGGACGGCCCTTTCTGAAGGTGCGGGTCAGCGCCCCGCCGGTTGAGGGTGAGGCCAATGAGGCGCTGGAACGGCTCTTGGCCAAAATGCTCAAGGTCTCCAAATCCAGCGTTCGGGTGGTCAGTGGCACCACCGCTCGCCTCAAACAGGTTGAAATCGTCGGCTTGGAACAGGACCAAGCCTTGGCTCGGCTGAGCTTTAAGCCGTCCTAGGGTCAAGGGGCCTATCTCATCGGGCCTTTTTTGTCCTAAGCTGCGTCAAAGAACGCGGATCGGGATGAAACGACCATGGCAAGCTTGCGCAAGACAGCCCTATTGGCGGGCGGTGTAATTTTGGCTCTCGGGGCCGTGGTGGCGGTTAGGACCGCGACCTTTAAGGCCCCCGCCGGGGCCGATTTTAGCCAGATCACGCTGGCGACGGCTCCGGCCATTGATCAGGCGCTAGCAGCCCAGCACCTGTCGCAAGCCGTGCAGATCCCGACCATCTCGCACCAAAACCCAGCCGACAATCAGCGCGAACAGTGGACGCGGCTGCATGACTGGCTGGCAGCGACCTATCCGGCCTCCCACGCGGCCATGACCCGCGAGATCGTGCTCAACAATAGCCTCGTCTATACGTGGCAGGGCAGCGATCCCAGCCTTGCCCCGATCATCCTTATGGCCCACCAAGATGTGGTGCCGATCAGTGAGGGGACGGAGAAACAATGGCGTCATGCCCCCTTCTCCGGTGAGATCGCTGAGGGTGCCGTCTGGGGTCGAGGCTCGGTCGATGATAAGGGCTCGCTTGTCGGCCTGTTCGAGGCCAGCGAGGCCCTGATCAAGTCGGGCTTCAAGCCCAAGCGGACCATCTATATTGTCTCGGGCGAGGATGAGGAGGCGGGCGGCGCGGGGGCCAAGGCGGCGAGCGACCTGCTAAAATCGCGCAAGGTCATGGCCCTGTTCACCCTTGATGAGGGCAGCGTCATCCTGTCGGACCATCCCGTGACGGGCGGTCCGGCCACCCTGATTGGCGTGGCGGAAAAGGGCTATGCCACCTTGCGCATCGCCGCCGCGGGCCAAGGGGGGCACTCCTCCGCCCCGCCCAAACAGACCGCCGTGGTCAGCCTGGCCCAAGCGGTGATTGCTATCAATAATAGCCCCTTCCCTATGAGGTTCGAAGGTCCGGGCGCGGAGATGATGCGCTATCTGGCCGCCCATGGCAGCACCGTGACCAAGATGGCCGTGGCCAATAGCTGGCTCTTTGGGCCGCTGCTGGTCAAGCAGATGGGCGCTTCGGCGGCGGGCGCGGCCATGCTTCACACCACCATTGCCCCGACCATGCTGGCCGGTTCGCCGAAGGAAAATGTCCTGCCTCAGACGGCGACGGCTTGGATCAACTATCGCCTCGCGCCCTCAACGGCTTCGAGCCAAGTGATGGCCAAGGCGCAAGAGGCCACCAAGGGCCTGCCCGTGACCTTGAGCTGGGAAAAGGCACCGCGTGAGCCGTCGCCGGTCTCGTCCACCACGTCTGAAGGCTGGAAGCTGATCGCCGCGACGGCCAATGCGGCCAAGCCCGGATCACCGCTGGCGCCGTCGCTGGTCATTGCCGGGACCGACAGCCGCAGCATGACCCCCGTCTCGGCGGACGTCTATCGCTTCCAACCGATCCTGTTCGCCATGAATGACACCAAGATGATCCACGGCACCAATGAGCATATGACGCTGGAGAATCTGGCCCGCATGACGACCTACTATGCGCAACTGATTGCCACAGCCGCGGGCTGACCCCTTGGAGGCCCGGCGCGGGCAGGTTATGGGCTAATCCTATGAGCAGAGACACAGCCCCC
>CANCJE010000149.1 GCA_947378235.1 Caulobacteraceae bacterium
TGGCCATGACAGACACGCAAAATCCGCTGGCGATCCTAGACCAGCTTCAAGATCTCTATGAGAGATCGGTGCGCAACCTGCGCACATCCCTTCGCGACTATTTGACGACCGGACAGAGGCCGGACCCGGCCTTGCGGGCTTCGGGAGCCTTTACCTATCCCGAACTGCGATTGATCCATGGCGGCGAGGTGCAGCCGCGCCTGCACCGGGCATTTGCCCGCCTCTCAGCGCCGGGCGTCTATGCGGCGACCATCACTAAGCCCGCCCTATTTCGCGACTATCTGGTCGAGCAACTGACCCTGCTCCAGCAGGATTTCGACGTCACGCTCGAGGTCGGTCTGTCGCAGCAGGAGATTCCCTATCCCTATGTCTTGGATGGGGCCGAAGGGCTGTCGCTCGATGGCGCAATCTCGGCTGATCTTGGCCGCTGGTTCCCGACCACGGACCTGTCCCATATTGGCGATGAGTTGGCCGATGGTCTGTGGATCATGGATCCGGAAGAAGACCGGCCTCTGGCCCTGTTTGACGGTCTGCGGGTCGACTTCTCGCTGGCCCGCCTCAAGCACTATACCGGGACCCCCGCCGAGCATGTGCAACAGTTCATCCTGTTCACCAACTATAACCGCTATGTCGACGAGTTCGTCCGTTGGGGCTGTGAGCAGTTGGCGGCGGGCGGAGACTATACAGCCCTATCCTGCGCAGGCGGGGTTGTGGTCACGGCTGAGACCCCCGATCCAGAGGCCGCCGTCGCCAATGGTCCGTGGCGCAAGCACCAGATGCCGGCCTATCACCTGATGGCCCCCGGAGGCCGGGGCATAACCCTGGTCAATATCGGCGTCGGACCCTCCAACGCTAAGACCATCACCGACCATCTGGCCGTGCTGCGGCCTCAGGCCTGGTTGATGATCGGCCATTGCGGCGGCCTGCGCGCCAGCCAGACCATCGGCGACTATGTGCTGGCCCACGCCTATCTGCGCGATGATCATGTTCTGGACGATGTGCTCGGCCCCGAAATCCCGATTCCGCCCATTGCAGAGGTGCAGATGGCCCTGCACCGCTCCGCCGAGATCGTCACCGGCGAAACGGGCGACACACTGAAAAAGCGCCTGCGCACCGGTACGGTGGTGACCACGGATGATCGCAATTGGGAACTGCGCTATTCGCAGTCTGCCTATCGCTTCAACCAGTCACGGGCAGTGGCCATTGATATGGAAAGCGCGACCATCGCCGCTCAAGGCTACCGGTTCCGCGTGCCCTATGGCACCCTACTCTGCGTCTCGGACAAGCCTTTGCACGGCGAGCTTAAGCTGCCTGGACAGGCCAATCTCTTTTACGATCAGGCCATCAATCAGCATCTGAAGATCGGCATCACCGCTGTCGATCTGATGAGACGCGAAGGCGCGCACCTGCATTCGCGCAAGCTGCGGGCCTTTGACGAGCCGCCGTTCCGGTAGGGGGGCGCTAGGCTCTAACTGGCACCCAAAAAATCGCAGGTCAGGTCGCCGAGGGCGGGGTCGCCGATGGCGGTCAGATGGTCGCCTTGGACGCGCTTGGCCTCAGCATGGGGGAACAGCTTGGCCAGTGCCTCGGGTGAGCCATTATCCTCGTCCTGCGCCCCGTTGATGATCAGGATCGGCGTTGGGATCGTGCCTAGGCTTGCAGGATCGACCGGCAGTTGCGACTTTAGGACCTTGAGCATCGACAGGGGCGATAGGCCCTGGGCGGCCAGCATCGCGGCCATCCGCTTTCCGGCAGCGGGATTGGCCGATTGCTCGCCCTTGAGCAGGCTGTCTTCGAAGAAGGCCATGCGATTGCCGATGGTAGTCGCGCCTGTATCGCCCATGCCGCCCATCACCAGCTTGCCGGGCCGAAAGCCTCGGATCAGCAGGCGCACCGCCGTTCGGGCCCCCATCGAATAGCCGACCAGGTCCACATCGCTCAGGCCCAGATGGTCAAGCAGGGCCTCGACATCCATCGACAGCACGTCTGGCGGGAAATCAGCCTCGGCATTGAAGGGCGCGCTCGCCCCGTGGCCGCGAAAATCCAGCGCAATGACCTTGCGGCCCATGGCGGCGATCTTGGCGGTAATGCCCGGTCCAGTCCAGTTGAGCTGCGTACTGGCCATGAAACCGTGCAGCAGCAAGGTGGGGCGTCCCTCGCCGAGGGTGTGATAGGCGATGGTCTGGCCATCAAAGCTGGTGAAGCTATGTTGCTGGGTCATGGGGCACTATGTCCGCTGTGTGAATTCTTTGTCAAAGGCTCGCCATAGCCGATTTGGGGCGCTAAGAATTGTCCCTATGAGCAAGCGCATTCACGCCTTTGATGGCATCAACAATTTCCGTGACTATGGCGACTACGTCACAGCGGCGGGTCGTAAGGTCAAATCGGGCCAACTGTTTCGGTCCGCCAACCTCAGTCAGGCGACGGATGCTGACCTAGAGGCCTTTGCCGCACTGGGCATTGCCTATGTGGTTGATCTGCGTCGTCCCGGAGAGCGCCTTCGTGAGCCGTCGCGGTTTCCAACCGGCTTTGCCGGTCAGGTCATTGAAAATGACACGGGCGATCAGGTCGAAGCGCCGCATATGGAGGTGCTCCGCGCCTCGGGCCTCAATGAAGAGGCCGTGCGGACCTATATGCTCAACTACTATACCCACGCCCCCTTTGAAGATCGCCACATCGACCTGTTCACCCGTTATTTCCAAGCTGTGGCTTCGGGCAAGGGCGCGGTCCTGATCCACTGCGCGGCGGGCAAGGATCGCACAGGCATGTTGGCGGCCCTGACGCACCATGTGCTGGGTGTTCACCGTGACGACGTGATGGAAGATTATCTGCTGACCAATGTCGCCGCCCGGATCGAAGAGCGGGTCCCGACCGCAACCGAAATGGTCAAGGGCTATTTCGGTGGGGAACCGACGCCAGCGGCGGTCAAGGCCTTCTTAGGGGTTGAGGCATCCTACCTCGAGCGCGCCTTTGAGATGATCGAAGATCGCTATTCCAGCCTTGATGACTATCTGGTCAAGGCGCTGGGGGTCGATGATGGGATGCGTGACAAGGTGGCTCACCAGCTTCTCGCCTAAAGCAAAACGCCCGCCGCCGGACCATACGGTCTAGCGACGGGCGCAACTGGTACCGTGGACCTCCATCCAGGGACCTTTCTTATGGATCATCTGCGCCGACGAAGCCAATCACCAAGGCGTGAGAACGGGTAGCTATGCGTAGTTTTTTTCCACCCCAACGAATCCTAATGGGTCCGGGCCCGTCTGAGGTCTCTCAGCGTGTGTTGCAGGCTCAAGCCCGCGCCACCATTGGCCATCTTGATCCTGCCTTTCAAATTCTGATGGAAGAGACCAAGGCGGGTCTTCAGGTCCTGTTCAAGGCCCCTGACCATGTCTGCCTGCCCCTTCCTGCGCCCGGAACGGGGGCGATGGAGGCGGCGATCATGAATCTGCTCGAACCGGGCGAGGTGGCCGTGATCGCGATCAATGGTCAATTTGGTGAACGGATGGCCGATATGGCCGAACGGGCCGGTGCCGAAGTGATTCGGGTCGAGCATGGCTGGGGCGAACCGATTGACCTGCGCAAGGTCGAGGCGGCGCTTTGGGCGCGCGGGGCCAAGGTTTTAGCCTTTGTTCAGGCGGAGACCTCGACCGGCGTCCATTCCGATCCCGGCCCCCTCTGTGCCCTCGCACGGGAACATGGTGCCTTGAGCATTGTCGACGCCGTCACGGCCCTTGGCGGGGTAGAGGTCGATGTTGCGGGCTGGGGCGCGGATGTCGTCTATTCGGCAACTCAAAAGTGCCTTGGCGCGCCTCCCGGTCTGGCCCCCATTGCCTTCGGCCCCAGAGCCCTAGAGGCGATTGCCGCGCGCAAGACTAAGGCTCGTACCTGGCTGTTCGATGTCAGTCTGCTGATGGGCTATTGGAGCGGGGTTGGCGGACGGACCTATCACCATACCGCCCCGATCAATGCCATCTATGGCCTGCACGAGGCCCTTTGCGTTCTGTTCGAAGAGGGTATTGATGCCTCGATCCGCCGTCACCGGCGCTGTCACGAGGCCTTTGCAGCCGGGATCACGGCAGCGGGCCTCGAATTCCTGACCGCCAAGGCCGACCGCCTGCCGCAACTCAATCCGATCAAGGTGCCTGAGGGTATCGACGAGGCGGTAGTGCGGGCGCGGATGTTGGCCACCCACGGCGTCGAGATTGGCGCAGGACTTGGTCCCTTAAAGGGCAAGATTTGGCGCATCGGTCTGATGGGGGCCAGCGCCACCCCGCTCAATGTCCGGCTGTGCTTGACCGCCCTGAGCCATGCTTTGGCGGCTGAAGGGTTTGATCTGTCCTTAAAGGATGTGCTGGCCGCTGTTGAGGCGCGTCTCGCAGACTAGATTTCTGCAGGTCGGCGCCGCGAAAAGCGGATTAGGGGGCTGACAAACCGTTATGGGCGGTCCACCGTTGCTCTAGGCGAGACCACACAAAAAGAGGGTCCGTCCGGAGGATAGATGACGGATCACGCGATCGGGACTGTGTCGGCAGCCGAAAAACCGCGCGGGCTCTCATTGGGAGCCATTTCTTGGGCTTTGCATCAGGGCGCGCGAGACCCCTATGTCATCCTGATCACCATCTATGTCTTCATGCCCTATTTCTCGACCGTCGTGGTCGGAGACCCGGTGCGCGGGCAGGCGATGGTTGCCGCCTATGGCATGTGGTCGGGTCTGATCGTCGCCTTTACCTCGCCGCTGCTCGGCGCCTCAATCGATAGGCTTGGACCGCGCAAGCCGGGTATATTGTTGGGCGTCGCCCTGATGGTACCGATGATCTTTTCGCTTTGGTGGACCAAGCCCGATGGGACAGGCCTCAGTGTTGCGGCCGTGGTGGTCTTGGCGACCATTATCGGGGTTTTGTTCAACTATATCGAGATGTTGCACAATGCCTTGCTGATCCGCGCCGCGGGCATGGACAGGGCCCATACCGCCTCTGGCCTTGGGCTGATGTGTGGCAATGGCCTGTCGGTTCTCGCCTTGATCTTTGTGCTTTGGGCCTTTGCCTTGCCGGGCAAGGTCGATTGGCCGTTCATTCCGGCCCATCCCCTCTTTGGCCTCGACCCGTTGAAACATGAGACCGACCGGATCGTTGCCCCCATCGCGGCGGTGCTCTTTACGATCTGGACCATCCCTCTGTTCCTGTTCACGCCCGATGAGCCCAAGACCGGGGCCACGGTCATGCAGGCCTTAAAGGGCGGCGTGGAAACCTTGCGCGGGATGCTCGGCCTCTTGAAGGGCCATAAGGATGCAGCGATCTTTTTGGGCGCGCGGATGATCTATGTCGACGCCATGACCGCTCTTTTGCTGTTCGGCGGCGTCTATGCGGCGGGTGTGATGCATTGGGGCGTGCTGGAGATGCTGATCTATGGCGTTGCTCTCAGCATTTTTGCTGTCTTTGGTGGCTATTTCGGTGGTTATCTCGATGGACGTTTTGGCCCCAAGCGCGGGGTGCAGGTCGCGATCTTGGGAACCATCCTATGTCTGGTGTCGCAACTGGGCATGAGACCGGACAGGATCCTCTATTTCTGGGCCTATGATCCACTTACACATCCCAAGGTCTGGAATGGTCCCTTCTTCAACACCTTGCCAGAGCTGCTCTATCTGGTGATCGGCTTTGGCGTGGCGATCTTTGTCACAGGCTCCTATGCCTCGAGCCGCACCCTCTTGACCCGGTTGATCCCCTCCAACCAGACGGGGGCCTTCTTTGGCCTCTATGCCCTATCCGGCACAGCGACCGTGTGGATCGGCTCGATGATGGTCCAGCTCTTTACCAGCCTGTTTAAGACCCAGCAGGCGGGCTTCATTCCCATCGCCGCCATGATGGTGATCGGCTTTGTGATCTTGCTGTTCGTCAAAGGCGGCCAAAGGGTGAAGGTGGGCGAAAGTCTCTAGCGACGGACCCTTACCGGCACCTCAATATCGCAGACCGAGAAATCTGCGCCCTTGGCGAGGCGGGCCTTACGGATCAGCCTCGTCCAGATCGCGCTATTGGGCGGCGGCAGGCTGATCTGACGTTGCTGCGCCTTTGGCAGGTCGGCCATGAGCCGAACAGTGTTCATTCGATCAGGCTCTTGGACCGGTTCGCCAGTCTTGAGCGCCCGCACCACCGATAGGCCCACCACCACCCGGCCCCA
>CANCJE010000150.1 GCA_947378235.1 Caulobacteraceae bacterium
CAGATGGCCATTAGTCGCTCACGCGAATATGAGGCCGACCGTGTGGGGGCTGAGATCGCCGGGGATCCCAAAGCCTTGGCACGCGCTCTGCAAAAGATCGAGGGGATGGGTAAGGCGGGCGTGGTCAATCACGATGCAGAGCGCAATCCCGCAACCGCCCACATGTTCATCATCAATCCCCTATCGGGCCAAGGCGCGGACAACCTCTTTTCAACCCACCCAGCGACGGCCAATCGGGTCGAGGCCCTGATGGGCTTGGCCGCCTCCATGCCTCGCCGGACAAGCCGGGGCTCGGCCGTTCCCCTGACCGATGATGGGGCGCAAAAGGGTCCGTGGAGTTAGGGCGAGGGGTCTTTTCCAAAATTAGACTTGTCAAATGGGTCCAGAGGGCGTCCTTCGCCCGATCTCTGTGCTTTTCTCCCACAGCAGAGACCAACAGGATTCCAGACCGCCTATGACCGCCCAACCGCCCCATTCTGGCCAGCCCCCTCGCTCCGGCCCGCCTCCCCGTTCGAGCAAGGTCCGTCATGCACCGCCCAGTGCCGCCGTCGTTGCTGGCCTGCCCGCCCGTGAAGCAGCTCTGGACATTGTGATCTCAGCCCTAGAGCGCCGCGCCGGTTTGGATGAGGCCCTTGCTCGTCCGGGCATGGGGGCACTTGCCCCCCGCGACCGTGGCTTTGCGCGCATGTTGGCCATGACCGTGCTGCGCCAGCTAGGCGCGCTCGACAAGGCGCTGGACTCGCGGATGCATAAGCCGCCGCCAGAAGCGGTTCGTAACCTTCTGCGTCTGGGCCTGGCTCAGGTGCTGTGGCTCGATACCCCCGCCTTTGCCGCCGTTTCCACCACCTTGGCCTTGGCCGAGGCGCGCAATGATACGAGACCCTTTAAGGCCCTGATCAATGGCGTTCTGCGCGGACTTCTGCGCGAACCGGCCGAGCCTTCTGGCCCTGAGGCGCTGGCGCCCGAATGGCTGATGGCCCGCTGGACCGCCGCCTATGGTCGGGGACAGGCCCTTAAGATCGCGGCCATGATTGCCGAAGAACCAGCAACCGACCTGACCCTGCGCGACCCTACCGACACGGAGGCCCTGCTTGAGGCCTTGAACGAAACAGTGTCAGACGGTGCCGAGGAGGCCCTCCTCAGTGATGACGGCATAGCGCCCATCGCCTCTAAGGCCACCGCCCTTCCCGGCGGCAGCCTGCGCGTAACCCGGCGCGGTGATGTGGCCGAATGGCCCGGCTTTGATGAGGGTCGCTGGTGGGTCCAAGACGCTGCTGCGGCCATTCCCGCCCGCTTGCTCGCGCCAAAGCCCGGCGACAAGGTACTCGATCTTTGCGCTGCCCCCGGGGGCAAGACGCTGCAACTGGCCGCGATGGGGGCTGTGGTGACGGCGCTCGATCGTTCTGAAAGCCGACTGAAGCGTCTGACCGCCAATCTCGATCGGACCGGTTTGACGGCCGAGTCTGTGGCTGTTGAGGCGACGGCTTGGCGAGATGGACGAACCTTTGACGGGGTTCTGCTCGATGCGCCGTGCATGGCGACCGGGACCTTCCGTCGCCAGCCAGACGTCTTGTGGGCCGCGCGTCCGGGCGATGTCGCCACCCTAGCCGCCCTGCAGTCCAAGCTCTTGGATGTGGCTGCCCGCGCCATCGCGCCGGGTGGACGGCTGGTCTATTGCGTCTGCTCCTTGGAAACCGAAGAGGGCGAGGGACAGATCCGCGCCTTCTTAAAGCGTCGTCCTGACTTTGCGCTGGAACCCATGACCCCTGGAGAAGGCGGCGCGCCAGAGGCCAGCCTCGCCGAACGCGGCTGGCTACGCATTTTGCCTCACCAGATGGAGGGCGGTATTGACGGCTTCTTCATCGCCCGCATGAAACGGGCCGACTAGGACGGTTTGGGATTAGGCCGCCGCGACCACGCGGCGGCTGCGCATGGCCAAGATGGTCCCAACGACCAACAGGACCAGCATGGCGAGGCTGAGACCATCAATGCCAATAAGGTAATAGTCTGGGTGCCGTCCAGGCTCTTGGAAATACATGGCGTGCAGTGTCATGGACGCGCCCTGCACCATCAGGCCAAAGCCCAACCAGCTACTGCGGTATCTTAAGGCTAGGGCCAGAAGCCCAATGGCCAGTGCCCAGTCCGCCAACAAGATGGTCAGGGCCGGGACGTCCTCGCCCGTAAAAGCCTGACCCAAGAGGCCTGCAATCCACGTCAAGCCAATGGCCGCTGCGGAATAACGCTCAGCCGCACCCCCCTGCCACCATGCGAAACACAAGGTAGAGGCCAGCACCAAGAGCGAGAGATTAAATAGTAGTTCGTTAAGCATGTCCGAGCCCGCGCAACCTGCACGGACTCGGTAACACGACTAATGTAAATAATTTGGTAAGCAGTCGCTTAGCCAGCAATCCGATCAATGTTGCTGACGCCCGTGACAGTGTCTTCGTGCACGTTGAGCTTCTTGTAGTAGCCGATCATTTTGGTCCGGATACCGATCCGCAGCTTGGTTTCTTCCAACTCACCGTGGGCTTCGACAACGGCCGACCGCGCGGCGGTCAGGGCCGCAATGGCTTGCGACAGTTGAGCCGGGGCCTTGTCAGCAACAACGGCAGATAGGCCAAGGTCCTGACGGGCCTGCAGCATGGTCTGCAAAAGCTGGGAAGCCTCCATGAGAGCCGTGTCGATAGCATTTTCCGTCGAAAACAGACGGTTAGCAACGGTTTGGGCGACGAGAACCTTATCCATGTCCGAACTCCTCTTGGTTAATAAAGACCTAACACTATAAGTAAACGAATTGTTAATTAAGGCTAGCGAAAAATTCGCGTCTGGGGCGTTTTTTTCGTTTTGATTACTGTTAACCATAATTTCAGTAGCGTAGGGGCGTGGCACAAACCTGCGGCTGTTCATGAATCTGAAGGAGTTTTCCCTTCTGATGGGCATCTCAGACGTCGCGTTGCCCCACGCATAGGGGTGAAACTGATCAGACCGGCCTTGCACCGCCATGCCCTTCAAATCAGCCAAACTGGTCCGGCACCGCTTGAGCATTAGCTTTGAAGAGCGAATCGCCACGGCCGCGCTGATCACGGCCCTAGGGGTTTTGCTTGCCGCCTGCCTCGTCTTCAGCCTGACTCAATGGCAAGCTGAGGCGCGCCTGTCCCTCGAGGCGCGAACCACCGGCGCGCAACTCATCGCGAGCGAAATTGCCAAACCTCTCGATCAGGGAAACCTTGAGGCCGTGCGTCAAACCCTTGAGCGGGCGGCGGGCGTGGACGGCGTGAGACGCGTCGTGGTTATAGATGCTGACGGAAAGACGATCCTAACCTCCACCTCTCAGCACCCATCCAAAGAATCTGAGGCCACGACCCATATTTCGGTCTCAATCCAGGCTCCAAGCCAAGCCGTCCCGCTCGGCACCTTGACTCTCACCGCCACGGCGGCAACCACCCATGACCTCTTGGCCCGCTATGCATCGGTGTTTGGATCGCTGTTCTTTGTGGCCGCGGGTGGGGCCCTGTTTTTGTCACGGTGGGTCGCACGCCGGGCCGTCGAGCCGGTCATCCGGCTCAGCCATGTTATGGAAGATGTCGCCGCCAGCGGTGACTTCCAACGTCGGGTGACCGAAGCAGGGGACGACGAGTTTGCCAAGTTAAGTCGCAGCTTTAACGCCTTGCTACATCAGCTCCACGTCAATGATCGCGATCTGCGTCGAACCCTGGCGCAGCTGGTCGAGGCCAAGGATACGGCGGAAGCGGCCAATACGGCCAAGTCTCAGTTTCTGGCCAATATGAGCCACGAAATTCGCACGCCGCTCAATGGCGTAATTACCATGGCCGAAATCATGGCCGCAGGTGAGCTGTCGCCCCCGCAACGCCAGAAACTGGATGTCGTGCGGGGGTCCAGTGCTGCGCTTCTGGTGATTTTGAACGACCTTCTCGACCTGTCAAAAATTGAGGCAGGCCACGTCGAACTGCTGATCGAAGATCATGATCTGCCGGGCCTGCTGCGCGAGATGAGCGATAACTATAGCCCGCTGCTGCGCCAAAAGGGGCTAACACCAATCTGTTCAATTGCCCCGGATCTCGATGGCCAATGGCGCATTGATGCCTATCGCCTGCGTCAGGTGCTCAGCAACCTGATGTCCAATGCACTGAAATTTACGGCCGCCGGCACGATCGGTTTGGGCGGTCAGGTCGATTGGTTGTCGCAGGACGAGGCGATTGTGACCCTCACCGTGTCCGATACGGGCATCGGTATTCCGAGTGAAAAGATCGGCCGCCTGTTTGAAAAATTCGTTCAGGTCGATGGCTCGACGACCCGCCAATATGGCGGCACGGGGCTTGGCCTCGCCATCTGTCGGGAACTGGTCTCGATGATGGGTGGCAAGATTTGGATCGAGAGTGTTGAGGGCGCAGGATCGACCTTCTATGTCCGCCTGCCCTTGACCCGTAGCCCCGCCACTGTCTCCGCCACACCCGCTGCGGGGGCCAGCGCCTTAACATCATCAGTCCAGAACCCGCACCTCAAGATCTTGGCGGCTGAGGATGTTCGGGCCAACCAGATGGTGCTTCAAGCCGCGCTTGAGCACCGCAATATTGACCTGACCCTCGTCGAGGATGGTGCCCAAGCCCTAGAGGCCTTCAGCGTCGAACGGTTTGACCTGATCTTGATGGACATTCAGATGCCGGTCATGGATGGCCTTGCCGCGACCCGCGCCATCCGCGCTAAGGAACGCCAGAGCGGTCAGGTGCCCACCCCGATCATCGCCCTCAGCGCCAATGCCATGGACTATCAGATCGCCAGCTATCGCGAGGCCGGATGCGATGACTATATCGCCAAACCCATCGATCTGACCCGTCTGGCCAATGCGATAGACCGCCTAACTCAGGGTGCGCCGATCGAGTCTTCACCGCGCGCGACAGGAACAAACGGCTCGTCATAGGACTTGAGCAACTCTATTCAGAGGCCTCTGGTCCAATCTAATCTGTGAGATGTGGCATGTTCTATGACGCGCGAAGCAAGGCCCCCCTCAAGCATGATCCGGTCAAGGCGTTGATCGCCCCACGTCCGATTGGCTGGATCAGTACGCTAAGCCGTGACGGGGTCGCCAATCTGGCACCCTATAGCTTTTTCAATCTGGTCGCTTCTGGTCCGTCGATCGTGGCCTTCTCCAGTGCGGGGCGCAAAGATAGCCAGACCAATGCCGAACAGACCGGCGAATTTGTCTGCAATATTGCTAGCTTTGATCAGCGCGAAGCGGTCAATAGCAGCGCCGCTACCCTGCCCCCAGAGATCGACGAGTTCGCCCTAACCGGTCTAGGCACCCTACCTTCGCAGCAGATCAAGCCGCCAAGGGTTAAGGGCGCTCCAGCCCATCTGGAATGTGTCTATCTGCAGACCGTGCCCCTGTTCAGCAAGGACGGGGTGCGCAACGGCTTTGATCTGGTCTTGGGCGAGGTTGTTGGGGTCCATATTGACGACCGTTTCATCCAGGAGGGCTTGGTTGACACGGCCGCCATGCGCCTGATCGCGCGCCTTGGTTATCTCGACTATAGCGTCACCGATGAGGTCTTCACCCTGAAGCGTCCAGACTAGGCGTCAAAACGACAACCGGGCCGCCTCTGGAAAGAGACGACCCGGCTTTAGTCCTGTGACCCAGCCCTAAAGACAGGGCCTTAAACCCTTAGCCCGCGATTGCGGCAAAACGCTTGGCCAAGATGCCATCGGCCTGAGCCATGATGTTCTTGACCAGTTCGGCGCAGGTGGGGATGTCGTGGATCAGGGCCTGGCTCTGGCCCGTGGTCCAGATACCACCGTCGAGATCGCCGTCGCGCAGCACATTTTCACGACCGCGCACACCGGCCATCAGCTCGCGGACATCAGCAAAGCTCTTGGTCGGATCGCGCTGGATTTCAGCCACCTGCTCGGAGATGGTGTTGCGGGCGACGCGGGCCGTGTTGCGCAGGCTGCGGCCGACGAGGATCGTATCGCGCTCGGTATATTCGACGATCTGACGCTTAACGTTCTCGTGAATTTTGGCCTCGACCGTGGCGCAGAAGCGGGTGCCCATATTGAC
>CANCJE010000151.1 GCA_947378235.1 Caulobacteraceae bacterium
ATGACCTTTTATCCGACCGACAAGATCGCCCTATTTATTGACGGTGCTAACCTCTACTCCGCCGCCAAGGGGTTGAACTTCGATATCGACTACAAGAAGCTTTTGGATGAGTTCCGCAAGCGTGGCGTGCTGATCCGGGCCTATTACTACACCGCCCTCGTCGAGGATCAGGACTATTCGCCGATCCGCCCCCTCGTCGATTGGCTGGACTATAATGGCTTTGCCGTGGTCACCAAGACGGCGCGCGAATTTACCGACGCCAATGGGCGCAAGCGGTTTCGCGGCGATATGGACATCGAAATCGCCGTCGACATGATGGAAATGGCCGCCCGCGCCGACCATCTGGTGCTGTTCTCTGGCGATGGCGACTTCCGCCGCCTGATCGAGTCGGTTCAGCAAAAGGGTGTTCGGGTGACTGTGGTATCGACCGTCAAATCCCAACCCCCTATGGCCTCTGACGATCTGCGTCGCCAGGCCGACTCGTTCGTAGACCTAGCGGACCTGTCCAACATCATTGGTCGCCCCCGCCAGTCTCCGCTACCGCGCTTCCTGCAAGGGGATGTCTCCTTGGCAGAGCGTGAAGCCGAAGACGAACTCTAGATCAATGGACCTGACCAAGGCCGAACCCGCGCGGACATGTCCTCTATGTCCGCGTCTGGTCGACTATCGCGAAGCCAATGGGTCGGCCAATCCAGATTGGTTCAATGGTCCAGCCCCATCCTTTGGCGACGTCAACGCGCGCCTTTTGATCGTTGGACTGGCCCCCGGTCGGACAGGGGCCAACCGCACCGGGCGCCCCTTTACCGGCGATGCGGCGGGCCGATTGTTGTACGACACCCTGCTCAAGACCGGCTTTGCGACGGGCACCTATGAAGAACGTCCTGACGATAGTCTGGTCCTGACCGACTGTATGGTCACCAACGCCGTGCGTTGCGCGCCCCCCGGGAACAAACCTCTGCCCGAGGAAGAGATCACCTGCCGTCCGTTCTTGACCGCACGGATGCAGGCCTTGCCAAAGCTTCGCGCTATCGTGACGCTTGGAGATGTTGCGCGACGAAATGTTCTGAAAGCACTGGATCTAAAAGCAAATGCAGTAGAAGCGGGTCACGGCGTTATCGCCGATGCCGGACCCTACCGCCTGTTCAACTCTTACCATTGCTCGCGCCTGAACACGAACACAGGCCGCCTGACACCGCAGATGTTTGAAGAGATATTCCTGAGCGTGCAGCGCTATCTTGAGGCCTAGCCCCGATCGCGCATAATCCGGCCCTGCTCACGCTTCCAGTCGCGGTCGGCCTCGGTGGCGCGCTTGTCGTGTAGCTTCTTGCCCTTGGCCAGACAGAGCTCCAGCTTCACCCGGCCCTTTTCATCGAAATAGAGCTTGGTCGGAATGAGGGTCTGGCCCTCGCGGCCAATCGCGCCGAGGAACCGGTCGATCTGGCGGCGGTGTAGCAGCAGTTTGCGCGGGCGGCGCGGCTCGTGATTGAAGCGATTGGCGGGCCCATATTCAGGGATATAGGCGTTGATCAGGACGATCTCGCGCCCCTCAGTTGCCGCATAGGACTCTGCAATATTGGCCCGCCCCTCGCGCAGGGCCTTAACCTCGGTTCCGGTCAGCACCATCCCGGCCTCGAAACTGTCTTCGAGAAAATAGTCAAACTTGGCGCGCCGGTTCTCGGCGATCAACTTATGCAAGGCCATGATCAGATCAGCCCGGCTTCCCGCATGGCATCTTGGATGGCGGGCTTCACATCATCATTGCACGGCGCGATTGGCAAACGCACATCGGGCTGACACAGGCCCAGATGCGACAGGGCGAACTTGGTCGGCGATGGCGATGCGTCGAGGAACAGGGCCTTGTGAAGGCGCACCAATCGGTCCTGTTGATAGAGCGCCTTGGCCCAATCCCCCGCTGCGAGCGCATCAAACATGCTCGATACCGGTCCAGGGGCAACGTTGGACGTCACCGAAATACAGCCGTGGCCACCATGGGCGACATAGCCCAGAGCGGTTGGATCATCGCCTGACAGCATGACAAAATCCTCACCGCACATCAGCCGCATCAGGCTGGCGCGGGTAAGGTCTCCTGTCGCGTCCTTGATGCCAATGATATTGGGCAGGACCGCGAGGCGGGCCAAGGTCTCATTATGGATATCAACGCTGGTCCGGCTGGGGACATTATAAACCAGCACTGGCAGTTGAACGGCATTGTTGATGGCCTCATAGTGCCGATAGAGACCCTCTTGGCTAGGCCGATTATAATAGGGCGTCACGACCAACGCGGCATCCGCGCCTTCAGACTTGGCAAACCGCACCAGCTCGATGGCTTCAGCCGTAGAATTGGAACCGCACCCCGCGATCACGGGCACGCGGCCTGCGACTGTCTTCAAACAGAGCGACACAACACGGCGGTGCTCATCATGACTGAGGGTGGCCGTCTCGCCCGTCGTCCCAACCGGAACAACCCCGTGTATCCCTTCAGCGATTTGACGCTCAACCAAGGCGACAAAGGCCGCCTCATCAAACGCTCCATCCTTGAAGGGCGTGACGAGGGCTGTAATGGCGCCGTGGAACAGGGGGTGGGTCATTTTGCGCAAGAAGCCGTAAAACGCCGCGACAGAGGTTGCGGCAAGAGGGATTAAACCGGACAATATGGCGGCAGGGGGTGCCCTAGCAACCATCGCCTCGCATCTGTTGATCTAAAGAAGGTTTTTATAGCGTGATTATTGGTCGTCCCTTAGCTGCCATAGCCGGACTTGTCCTGCTTTATGGCGTCGCTGATGCCCAACCGAGCGCTATTATGGCGCAAACCACGCTCACAGCGCCTTTGAACGGTCCAGAAACCGTCAGCGATCGGACATCCAAAATTCTAACCCCGAATGATGCGGTCCTGCTCAGATCCGCGCTTGATGCGGCGAATCGGGGCGATGACGCCACCATCCGGCGGGCCATGGCATCCCTCAGCGACCCTGTGGCCCAAAGGATTGCCCTTTGGACCCTCGCCGACAGCCTTTCAGACCGGATGAGCTTTGCCGAGTTGGACCGCGCCCGCAAAGATCTCGCTGATTGGCCCCGCGCCAGCCGCCGCCAAGGGGCTGCCGAACATAAGATTGAGACCAGCGGCCTTAGCGCTCAAGCCACCGTGGAATGGTTCAAGTCCACCCCGCCTCAGACCTCTGCGGGGGTCATGGCGCTGGCCGCAGCTTGGCGCAATCTGGGCCGAACCGATCAGGCCTCTTGGCTGATCCGCGCCTATTGGCGAGATCAGATGTTCGACGTCCAGACCCAGCGCACTATGTTGACCCGGTTTGGCGACCTTTTGACCCCCGACGATCACGCCAAGCGCGCCGATATGCTGCTCTTTGGTCAGCCCAGCCAGGCCAGTCGTGACCTGCTACCCCTGCTGGATGAACCCCATAGGCAATTGGCCGAAGCGCGGCTCGCCCTACGCAGTGGCTCCAATCTCGACAAGGTACTCGAAACCTTGCCCGAAGCCCTGCGCACCGATCCATCCCTCAATATGGAGAAGGTGGCCTATCTGCGTCAGAACGGCCGAGAGGCCGAGACCTTGAACCTGGTCAGCGTCTTGCCCCCCTCTCCGGCCTATAGCGAAGCCTCCGATCGGATGTGGCGCGAGCGGCGCCTGATCTTCAATTTGGCCCTTCGCTCAGGCGACTATGACAGCGCCTATAGGGCCGTCACCGGCCACGGCATGACCTCCGGGACAAACTATGTTGAGGCAGAATTCATTGCCGGTTGGCTCGCGCTCACCAAGCTGAAAATGCCATCGCGTGCCGATGAGCATTTTGCCCATATTCAAGCCTCTGGGTCATCGCCCATCACCCTGTCACGCGCCTTCTACTGGCGGGGCCGCGCCGCTGAGGCCATGGGCGATCCCGTGGCCGCCGCGACCTTCTATGGCGATGGTGCGCAATATATCACCACCTTCTATGGCCAGTTGGCGGCTGAAAAGGCGGGCCTTCGCCAGATCGAGTTGCCGCGCGAGCGCACACCGACCCTCTCCGACCGTACTCGCTTTGAAGGCCGTGATGTCGTTAAGGCCACCAAGATTCTTGTCGAACTGGACCGCCAAAGCCTCTTTAGAACCTTCATTCTCACCCTCGACGATAGCCTGCCAACGGTCGAAGAATGCGCCTTGCTGGTCGACCTAGCCGCCGCCCACGGCGAGCAGGAACTGGCCATGCGGGTCGTCCGCGCTGTGGCTCAGCGGGGCTTCATCTTGCCTGAGCGCGGCTATCCGGTTCGCGAAGCGCCAACAGCCCTAGAGGCGCCCGAAGCGGCGGCAGTCTTTGGCATCACCCGTCAGGAAAGCGGCTTTGATCCGCGCGTCGCGTCCGGCGTCGGGGCACGCGGCATGATGCAGATCATGCCTGCAACCGCGCGCAGCGTCGCCAAGCGCATTGGCGTGGCCTATGACCCTGACCGTCTCAGTGACCCCGACTATAATATGCGCCTTGGCTCGGCCTATCTGGGCCACATGATCAATGGCTTTAGCGGCTCCTATGTGCTTGCAGCAGCCGCCTATAATGCCGGTCCCGGTCGTCCCGCAGCCTGGGTTGGGTTCTGTGGTGACCCGCGAAATACGGCGGCAGACCCTCTCGATTTTATCGAGTGCATCCCCTTCTCGGAGACTCGTAACTATGTGATGCGGGTGATGGAGAATGTTCAGGTCTATCGGGCACGCTTGGGCGGCGGCTCAGCCCCCTTGACGCTGTCCGACGATTTGAGGCGAGGAATCTACACGCCTAAGCCTGCGATAGTGATCGAGACGGCGTCCAATGAGGAAGCCCTCGCCAATGGCAGCAGTTCGGGCACATCGACCCTGTCTCAGCCCTAGGTGGGACCAAGCCCTATCGGGTCAGCGCCTGAGCAAAGACCAGCGGATCGACATTCCCGCCTGACGCAACGACCAAGGCTGAGCGTCCCGCCAGATCTAACTTGCCAGACAAAAGGGCGGCTAAGGCCACCGCACCACCGGGTTCGATCACCAGTTTGAGGTGACGAAAGGCAAAGGCCATGGCGCTCAAGACCTCTTCGTCGCTGACCGCCAGAGCACCGCTGAGGCGCGGACCATTGATGGCGAAGGTCAGGTCACCCGGCCTAGGAGCCATAAGGGCATCACACAGGCTGGCACGATCAGGCACCCGCGTGACCGGTTCACCGGCCGCCAGACTGTCCGCATGGTCGGTAAAACCCTCAGGCTCGACCACATAGAGCGCCGTTTTGGGCGACAGGGCCTCGAAGGCCAGACCGATACCGCCCAGCAGCCCACCACCGGATGCGGGACAGAGCAGCAAGTCCGCCCTCTGACCCATGGCATGAAGTTGCTGGGCCGCTTCGAGACCAACGGTCCCCTGCCCGGCCATGACGTGGAAATCATCAAAGGCAGGCACGACCACCGCACCGCGATCTTGCGCGATCTGAGCGGCTATGGCCTCCCGGCTCTCAGTGAACCGGTCATAGAGCACCACCTCTGCGCCATAGCCAATCGTGGCCTCTGTCTTAATCGCGGGCGCATCGGACGGCATGACGATCAGGGCAGGCATGCCAAGCGCTCTGGCGGCATCGGCAACGCCTTGGGCATGGTTGCCAGACGAGAAGGCGACAACCCCCCGCGTGCGCTGATCAGCATCGAGCCGACACAGACGATTATAGGCCCCGCGAAATTTGAACGAGCCCGTCCGCTGCAGCACCTCCGCCTTGACCCATACGGTTCCACCACAGGCTGCGTTCAAGGCCGCGCAAGAGATGATGGGTGTCAGGACCGCTGCCCTAGCCAAGCGCCGGGATGCGTCCTCGACGTCTGCAAAGGTGGGTAGGTTCAATTCAGACGTCACAGCGCTCAATGGATCCCTAATCAATGACAAGGCCGTTGAGCAATCCATCCAGCATTGCTGAGCGCAGATCGATCATCGACTCCCAATCGAAACTTGGGCTCGAATGGACCAAGGTCACCAAGCCATGACAGCCCGCCCATAGGGTCTGAGCCGCCACATCGACCGTCCCCGTCCGCAGTCGCCCACAGGCGGCGATCTCAGCCAC
>CANCJE010000152.1 GCA_947378235.1 Caulobacteraceae bacterium
TTGGTGATTTTACATGCGGTCTGGGGTGTCACGCCCCATATCCGAAGCCTCGCCGACCAGTTCGCACAGGAAGGCTATGAGGTACTCTGCCCTTCCCTGCTCGGCCGATTTGAGGCGGGGTTCGCAGATCAGGACATGGATCCGGCAAGGTTAGATCAACGCTCATCCTATGCCGCCGCGACCGGATGGGGCGGGGAATGCGCCGCCGACATTCAAGCCGCCGTCGACGCCCTAGAGGGGCCGGTCTTTGCCATGGGCTTTTGCTTTGGCGGCACAGCGGCCTGGATTGCGGCCTGCCAATGTACCGGTATCTCAGCGGTCAGCAGCTTCTATGGTGGCCAGATCATCGACTATCTGGACCAGACCCCCCAGTGCCCGACCATTCTACATCTGGGCCGTAGCGACGCCCTGATACCCCCGGCGGATGTGGAGGCAATCCAAGCGGCCCATCCGGACCTGCCGGTCTGGCTCTATGAGGCCGGACATGCCTTTGTTGCGCCCAATGGGTTCCACGCCGATAGCGCCAATCTGGCCCTCTTGCGGACGAGACAACTGTTCCAGCGGCAAGGTCGTAAGGGCGAGATGTAGCTATTTGTGTAAAGAAAACAAGAAAGGCCCTCACCCAACCCTCTCCCACAGGGAGAGGGCTTATCGGTTCTAGCCCTCGCCCCCTTGGGGGAGAGGGTTGGGTGAGGGGGTCATCCCCAAACTATCCGCCGCGAGTGGGCCACTTTCCGTCTGAGTGAAAGGGTCTGGGTCCCCGCCTTCGCGGGGAAAGCGGGATAAAGGCAACAAGGCCCCCTACCCCACTGCGCAGATAGGGGGTTAGCCCCTCAGCACCCGCCCCGCCACCACATCCAACTTGGCCATTAGGGCCGGATCGCGGACCTCAGGAGCCGTGATGATTGCACCGTCCAGACAGGTGTCGATGGGCGAGGCCGAACGTGGGTCTTGCAAGGCCTTGGCGAGATACCCCACCGCATCAGCGGCCTTGCGGGAATTGTCCATCAGGACGGCGAGAATATCGGCGACCTCGACGGGGGCGAACTCCTCGTGCCAGCCGTCATAGTCGGTGACCATGCCGATGGAGGCATAGGGCAGCTCGGCCTCGCGGGCCAGCTTGGCCTCGGGCATGTTGGTCATGCCGATGACATCACAGCCCCAGGACCGATAGACGAGGCTCTCAGCCTTGGTCGAGAACTGCGGGCCTTCCATGGCCAGATAGGTGCCCCCCTCGACCACACGCGCGCCAGCGGCTCGTGCGGCCTCTGCGGCGAGGCTGGACAGGCGTGGACAGGTCGGGTTAGCCATAGAGACATGCGCCACCAAACCCTCGCCAAAGAAGCTCTTGGTGCGCGCAAAGGTGCGGTCGATGAATTGGTCGACAACGACAAAGGTTCCGGGATTGAGGGCCTCACGCAAGGACCCCACCGCCGACAGGGATAGAATATCCGTGCAG
The DNA here is from genome assembly GCA_947378235.1 of Caulobacteraceae bacterium. GTDB lineage: Bacteria > Pseudomonadota > Alphaproteobacteria > Caulobacterales > Caulobacteraceae > CAISGS01. The sequence goes on from CANCJE010000152.1 coordinate 1,460, forward strand.
CCTGCCCGTTTCAGCGCATCAATATTGGCTCTGAAGTTCAAGCCGGAGGGCGGAATTCGATGCCCTCGGCCGTGGCGCGGCAGGAAGACCAGCTTAACCCCGTCCAACTGACCCATCAGCAGCTCGTCCGACGGATCACCCCAAGGGGTGTCGATCTTGACCCAGCGCTGGTCTTTCAGGCCCTCGATCTCATAGAGGCCCGATCCACCGACCACGCCTAAAACCCACTTACCCACGCGCCAACTCCTCATCAATCAAAAGGCCCCGCCGGATCGCCAGCGGGGCCTTCAGATGGTCTCTAAATGTCGTGAAGGTCAATCAGTGCTTCACGTCTTTCCACACCCGGCGATAGCTCGCATAGAGCAGGCCCGCAAAGAGCGACAGATAGATCAGGACCGCAAAGCCGGTACGCTTGCGCTCACCCGCCTTAGGTTCAGCCGCCCAGTCAAGAAAGGCGACCACATCGGTGGCTTCTTGCTGAAGGGTCGACTTGGTGCCGTCATCGAAGCTGACCTTATCGGCCACCAGCGGCGGTGGCATGGCGATGAAGCCACCCACGGGCACCTTATCCTTAGGTCCGCTCCAGAAACCGGACAGGTCACCGGGCATGTAGGGGTTGTAGTACTTACCCGCTGGCACGGTCAGGCCGCGAGGCGTGTCGTGATAGCCGGTCAGGATCGAATAGACATAGGCCGGACCGCCTTCGCGGGCCTTGGTGATCACCGACAGGTCAGGCGGCAAGGCCCCACCATTGCCAGCCCGCGCCGCATATTCGTTTGGATAGGGCTTGGGGAAGCTATCAGCGGGCGTACCTGGACGCTGAATCACGTCACCGGTTTCGGTGTCGATATCGGCGACATTGTAGTCCTTAGCGATCGCCTTAACGAAGGCGTTCTCGTTGGGGTTCTTGTACTTCGCATCATAGAACGGCCCGTCGGGCTGTCCCAGGTTGCGGAAGCTCAAAAGGTTCATCGAGTGACAAGCCGAACAGACTTCCCGATAGACCTTGTAGCCGCGCTGAACCTGAGCCGCATCGAAATGGCCGAAGGGGCCATCGGTGCTCAAGGAAAATTCCTTGGGCTCTTCTTCCGTGGTCTTAGCGAAGGCAGGAGCGGCGGAGGCTAGAAGCCCGACAACCGCTGCGATGGCGAATCCTTTGCGCAGCATCAGGCTCAACCCTTCTTCTCAGCAGAGTGGTTCAAAATCGAGGCAGAGATCGAATCCGGCACAGCGTCCGGGGTTTCAACGAGGCCGAGGACCGGCATCACCACCAAGAAATAGGCGAAATAGTAGGCTGCAGCGATACGCGACAACCACACGAAGTTCAGACCAATCGGGTCACCTGACGCCGTGGAGCCCACTTGGAACACCATATTGTCGGGCAACTCTCCGCCGCACCAGCCCAGAACCAGGCAGGTCAAGACGAACAGGAAGAAGAACACCCGTGCCGTTGGACGATAGCGCAGGGACTTAACCTTGGATGTATCCAGCCAAGGCAGGACGAACAGCACGCCAATGGCACCGAACATCAGCAGTGCGCCGCCGAGCTTGTCCGGAACTGCGCGGAGGATCGCGTAGAAGGGCAAGAAGTACCATTCTGGAACGATGTGTGCCGGGGTCACCAAAGGGTTCGCCGGAATATAGTTATCCGCATGGCCCATAGCGTTAGGCTGGAAGAACACAAAGACCGAGAACAGGATCAAGAACAGGACCATGGCAAAGCCGTCCTTCACCGTCGCGTACGGGGTGAAGGGGACCGTGTCTTCCTTGGACTTTGGATCAATACCCGATGGATTGTTCTGGCCGGTCACGTGCAGCGCCCAAACGTGCAGGATCACAACACCTGCGATCATGAACGGCATCAAGAAGTGCAGCGAGAAGAAGCGGTTCAGGGTGGGGTTATCCACCGCAAAGCCACCCCAGAGCCAGGTGGTGATGCTCTCACCGACGACGGGGAACGCGCCCAGCAGGTTGGTGATCACCACCGCGCCGTGGAACGACATCTGACCCCATGGCAACACATAACCCATAAAGGCCGTGGCCATCATCAACAGGTAAATCACGCAGCCGAGGATCCACAGGACCTCACGGGGGGCCTTGTATGACCCGTAATAGAGGCCGCGGAACATGTGCATATAGACGGCGAACAGGAACATCGAGGCCCCGTTGGCGTGCACATAGCGGATCAACCAGCCATGGTTCACGTCACGCATGATGTGCTCGACGCTGTTAAAGGCGTGATCCACATGCGGCACATAGTGCATGGCCAAGATGATGCCGGTGACGATCTGCGTCATGAGGCACAAGGAAAGGATACCACCGAAAGTGTACCAATAGTTCAGGTTCTTCGGGGTCGGATAGTCGACGAAGCTGTCATAGCCCAGTCGAATAATTGGAAGACGCGAGTCCAGCCAGCGCGTGAAACCGGTCTTCGGTTCGTAGGTCGAGTGTCCGCTCATCTGCGCATCAACCGATCTTAACCTTGGTGTCGGAAAGGAAGGCGTACTCAGGTAACGCCAGGTTCTTGGGGGCCGGACCCTTACGGATACGTCCCGCCGTGTCGTAGTGCGAGCCATGGCAAGGGCAGAACCATCCGCCCCAGTCGCCGCCGCCGAAGGTCGGCACGCAACCCAAGTGGGTGCAGGAACCGATCAGGATCAGCCACTCGGCCTTGCCCGGCTTATGACGGTCGGCATCCTTTGCAGGATCCTTCAGGTCGGCATTGTCATCGGCCTTCGCCTTGGCAATTTCCGCTGGAGTTCTCTTGCGCACGAACACCGGCTTACCGCGCCACTTGATCGTGACCTCGGAGCCGTCTGCCACCTTGGACAGGTCAAATTCCAATGACGCCAGAGCGAGCATGTCGCCTGACGGATTCATCTGATCGACCAAGGGCCACACCACAGAGCCGACAGCTCCGGCTGCAGCGGCCAAGGCGGCCACATGAATAAAGTCTCTCCGGCTGGGATCTTCGCCAGCTGGGGTAATTTCCCCGACGGTATCGGCCACCTCAACACCCTTCGAATGGACCGGCTGACATCGCGAAACGATTCAGCTCGGGTCACGTACAATCTTAATCGACCTGACTAAGGTCGTCTGCCACAAGAAGCTAGGCCTATGAAGCTATTCGCCCCTTGCGGCGCAACGTCGCAATTGCCCACATGACTTGAGTCGCCTCAAGCCATTTAGCCCCTGTCACCGGTTCCGATAGAATGCGCCTCGCCCTTTTTCAACCAGACATTCCGCAAAACCTTGGCGCAGGCATCAGACTTTGTGCCTGTTTGGGCGTGGAAATGGACATTATCGAGCCTTGCGGATTCCCGTTATCCGATAAAAGTCTCGGACGCGCGGCGATGGACTATGGAAAAATCGCGCAAATACAAAGACATAATTCTTGGGCGGATTTTCAGCTCGCGCCGGAGCGGCGAAATGGCCGGCTGATTTTGCTGACCACAAAGGCTGCGGTTTCTTTGTACGATTTTTCGTTCGGTTCCGGCGACACCCTGCTGCTCGGCCGCGAAAGTGCTGGCGTGCCTGATGAGGTCCATGCCGCTGCGGCCGGTCGATTATTTGTGCCGCTGGTGCCGCAGGCTCGGTCCTTGAACGTTATTGTCGCCGGTGCCATGGCTCTGGGCGAAGCGATCCGCCAAACGCGCATGGGCGACAACCCGGCCCGCTTGGCCTAAGAAAAGCAGCATCATGACCGACACAGCCCTTCTCGACGCCCGCAAGTCTCAAGCCCGCGCCTGGTTCGAAACCCTGCGCGATCGCATCTGCTCTGCCTTTGAGGCGCTAGAGCAGGCCGCTCCGGCAGACCTCTATCCCGGCGAGCCCGCCTCCTTCGTGCGCACCCCTTGGCAGAGGCCCGCTGGCGGCGGCGGGGTCATGTCGATGATGCATGGGCGTCTGTTCGAAAAGGTCGGGGTCCATGTCTCGACAGTACACGGCACCTTCCCGCCCGACTTTGCCAAGACCATGCCGGGGGCCGAAGAGGACCCGCGCTTCTTCGCCACCGGCATCAGCCTGATCGCCCATATGCGCAGCCCACGGGTTCCCGCCGTCCACATGAACACCCGTTTCATCGCTACGACCAAGAGCTGGTTCGGCGGCGGCGGCGACCTGACACCGCTGTTGGCCTACCAGCGCGAGCAGACCTTCGAAGACGCGATCGACTTCCACGCGGCCTATAAGGGGGCCTGCGACAAGCATGATCCCACCTGGCATGCCAAATATAAGGCTTGGTGCGACGACTATTTCTTCCTGCCCCACCGCAACGAACCGCGCGGCATTGGCGGCATCTTCTATGATCATCATGACAGCGGCGACTATGACCGCGACTTCGCCTTCACCCAAGATGTCGGCCAAGCCTTCCTCGATATCTATCCCAAGCTGGTCGAACGGCGCATGGGCGAGCCTTGGACCCCCGAAGAACGCGAAGAACAGCTGATCCGCCGAGGTCGCTATGTCGAGTTCAACCTGCTTTATGATCGCGGCACCATGTTCGGCCTCAAGACCGGTGGCAATGTCGAGTCCATCCTCAGTTCCATGCCGCCCGAGGTAAAGTGGCCCTAGACGGCCG
>CANCJE010000153.1 GCA_947378235.1 Caulobacteraceae bacterium
AGGAGGATGCAGGTGTCGACTTCGCCTTCGGCGCTGATATAGCCGGCCGCTCCGGCATAGCTGATGCCGCGCTTTTCGCTTTCCAGTTCGTCGATAATCTCCATGGCCCGGACCTTGGGGGCACCAGAGACGGTGCCCGCGGGTAGGGCGGCCATGATGACGTCGATGGGGTCGACGCCTTCGGGGGCTTCGCCCTCGACATTGGAGACAATGTGCATCACGTGGCTATAGCGCTCGATGCCGAAACTTTGGGTGACGCGGACATTGGGGCCCTTATAGCCCTGAGGCGCGTCATTGCGGCCCGGTTCGCGCAGGCTGGCGACGCGGCCAACATCGTTGCGGCCAAGATCGAGCAGCATCAGGTGCTCGGACAGTTCCTTGGGATCGGACAGCAGGTCCTTTTCCAGCGCCAGATCTTCCTCGGGCGTCTTGCCGCGCGGACGGGTCCCAGCGATGGGGCGGATGGTGATCTTGTTGTCGCGCAGACGCACCATGATCTCTGGGCTCGATCCGGCGAGTTGGAAATTGCCGAAATTGAGGAAGAACAGGAACGGCGATGGGTTCATCCGGCGCAAGGAGCGATAGAAGGCGAAGGGATCGAGCGTGAAGGGCGCGCGGAACCGCTGGCTCGGCACGACCTGGAAGATGTCCCCAGCGCGGATATAGACCTTGGCCTTCTCGACCATGGCGCAATAGTCGTCTTGGCTCAGGGGCGAGGTGAAGACGGGGGCAGGCAAGGGGGCGCGGGCTGCCGGATGGGCCATCGGACGACGCAGGTCGCTAATGGTCTCTTCCAGACGCCCAACCGCAGCCGCATGGGCCTCGGCGGCGCTGAGGTCACTGGGGCGCACGGCGGTGACCATAATGATCTCTTGGCCGATAGAATCGAACACCGCGACCACCTGAGGCCGCATCATGATGGAGTCGGGCAGGCCTAGGGCGTCGGGATTGATGTCGGGCAGATGCTCGCCCAGACGCACCATGTCATAGCCAATTGCGCCAAACAGGCCCGCAGCCATGGGCGGCAGGTCCTTGGGCAGGGCAATTTTCGAGCGGGCGACCAGATCGCGCAGGCTGTCGAGCGCGCCGCCGGACTGGGGCGTGAATTGACCAGCAGCGATATTGGACCCCTCGGCAATCTCGGCCTGATCGCCGTGACAGCGCCAGACCAGATCTGGCTTCATGGCCACGATGGAATAGCGCCCACGCCAGGTGCCGCCCTCAACCGACTCGTACAGGAACGCATAGTCGCGTCCGTGACCGATCTTCAGATAGGCCGAGACCGGCGTCTCCAGATCATCGATCAGACGGGTCCAGACCACCTGCGGCAGTCCGGCCTCATAGGTTTGCGCAAAGGGCTCGAGGGCGGGCTGGAAGGTCATTTGGCCTTCGTGTCTTTCTTGGCGGGGGTCTTGGTATCGTCAACAGCGCCTTTGGACTCTTCCGGCGCAAAGCCCAGAACGGTCTTGGCGCGGACGAAATCGGTCGTGACCTTGACGGCCGTACGCGCCGATTTGCGGCCCAACTGCCCGATCTCGTCGAACATCTGCATGGTCACTTGCGGACGCTGAGATTCAGCGATCTGGGCAGCCTGCGCGACATCACCGGCGCGGATGGCCGTGACCTTGGCGACGACGAAGCCGAACTGCACATCTTGTCCGATAAAGGCGTCACCGGTCTTGGAGGCGAACAGTTGATTAAGGACATCGGGGCTGACCGTGTGATTTTGACCGGCAGAGGCGCGATCGATCTTCACCAGCGTGGCGATGGGCGCACCGGCGGAGGCGGCGACAGCCTCAATGGCCTCCCCCTTCTTGACGCGAGCGATCAGTTCGTCAGCGCGAGCCTTGAGGCGCTTGTTCATTTCGCGGCTCATATAGACGCGGGTCAGGGGAATGCGGATGGAGTCGACCGAGGGCAGGGCAGGAGCGATGATCTTGTCGACCTTCACCGCGTAATATTCGCCAGAACCTTCATCCTCAACGTCGCTCTCACCGCCTTCGGGCAGAGAGAAGGCCGCACGGATCAGCTTTTCACTGACACCGCCGACGGGCTGGCCGAGCGCAGTTGTGCCCTTGTCGGTAATGGGGGCGATAGACAGGGCAGGCACGCCAGCCTTTTGCGCGGCCTCCACGAGGGTGGCACCAGCGGTGTGGGCGTCCTCATATTTCTGAACCACATCATAGACCTTCTGGGCCGCCGCATCGCCGCGAAGCTGTTGTTCGAGTTGCGGGCGAATGGCCTCCAAGGTCACGGTCTGGCCCGGGGTGATCTTCAGGACCTTGACCACGCCAAGACCTAAGGTGCCTTGGATCGGGCCGCTGACCTGACCGGCGGGTAGGCTAAAGGCGGCAGCGGCCATCTTCGGATCTACGATGGCGGTTTTGGGCGCGTCATCATAGGTCACAGGTTCAAAGCCATAGGCCTTGGCAATGGCAACCGGGCTTTCACCCTTGGCCAGACGCGACGCAATGGCGGCGGCTTGGATGGCGTCCTTGGCTGGGATCTGAACGATCGAGCGCTTTTCGGGGCTCGAAAGACTGTCCTTCTTAAAGTCGTACAGCTTTTGCAACTCAGCCGGATCAACCTTGACTGAGGGGGCCATGGCCGCGGTGCTGAAGCGCACGATGGTCAGGGCGCGGGTTTCGGGCGTCATCAGCTGGGCTGAGTTTTCCTTGATGAAGGTGGTCAACTGCGCGTCGGTCGGCAAGGTCGGCGCGGGCACCATGCCTGGACGCACCGAGAAATAGCTAAGGTCACGGTTCTCTAGGCCATAGGCGGCGATCAGGGCACCATAGAGCCGAGGAGCGCGCAGACCCGACACGATCCCCGCCGCATAGTGGCTCTGAGCCAGTTCATCGCGCAGATAGGACTCGAACTTGGCGGGGGTCAGTTGATTTTCGGCGAGGCGCTGTTGGTAGAGCTTTTGGTCAAACTGACCCGAAATGGGATTGAAGAAGGCTGTGGTCTTGCTGATTTCCTTAGCCACCAGCTTGTCTGAAGGCTGGATGCCCGAAATGCGGATCAGTTCGGCGAGGCCTTCATTGTCAGCGATCTCGGTTAGCACCCGCTCATCAAGACCGCGCTTAACGGCCTCTTCGGTCGTCACCGGCTGGCCCGTACGCTGTTCGGCCTGCTTCTTGTAGTTCTCGAACATGCGCTTGAAGTCGGTGGAGGAGACCTGTCGGCTCCCGGCGGTGACCACCGAGTCTGTCATTTTCGCCTTGAACACGTCACTGATGCCGAACACGGCAAAGCTGACGACCAGAAGGCCTATGAGGACAGCGGCAACCCACGATTTGGCGAAGGTGCGAATGGCAGCAAGCATGGAGGTCTCGACCTTTGCAAAGCGTTTGGGCAGGGCCCGGTTTGTCACGCAACGGAACGCGACGATAAGGGGTATAGTAGAGGCCGCCGACGCCCTGCAAGCTTTGCGCTCAAGTTCGTGGTCTAGATGGACAGGCCAGCGGGGTTCCTTTACCCCTCACGACACGATTGAATAGGGGTAATTTCATGTCATCACCACGTCCATTGATCGCAGGAAACTGGAAGATGAACGGTCTTTCGCCCGATCTGGACGAGGCTCGGGCGATTGCTGTCGCCGTGGAGCAGGGGGCTTTCGGCGCGCGAGTGGCCCTTTGCCCTCCGGCAACGCTCTTGGAGCGCATGGCGCGGGCACTGGTCGGTTTGCCTGTGGCGGTGGGGGGGCAGGACTGCCGCGCTGAGAAAAACGGCGCTTTTACGGGTGATGTGAGCGCCCAGATGCTGGCGGAGGCGGGGGCCAGTCTGGTGATTCTGGGTCATTCCGAACGCCGAGCTGGCCACGGGGAAACCGATCAGATCGTGTCGGCCAAGGTCGAGGCGGCGCTTTGGGCGGGTCTAGAGCCTCTTATCTGCGTCGGAGAAACCCTGGACCAACGCCAGGCTGGAACGGCTTTGGAGATTGTCACCGGGCAGGTTCGCGGATCCCTGCCTGCTGCCCTAGCCAGCAAAGCCTTTTGTGTTGCCTATGAGCCGGTCTGGGCTATCGGTACGGGCCTTACACCGACCCTTGCGGAGATTGCTGAGGTCCACGCAGCGATCCGAGAAACCCTATTGACCCAGTTCGGTGCGGCTGGGGCGGGGGTGCCGATCCTTTATGGCGGCTCGGTTAAGGCGGCCAATGCGGCAGAAATCTTGCGCATCAAAGATGTTGGCGGGGCCTTGGTGGGTGGAGCGTCCCTGAAGGCCGATGATTTCTTGCCGATTATCGCGGCGGCTTAGGTCGCTGCTGAACGCTTTGCGTCGGCTCGCGCTTGATGATAGAGAGCGCGGCTTGTGTGGTCGTTAGGGTTCACCCTGATGCCACCCCTCAATGAAGGCTAGACCGTCCATGCTGCTCAGCATCCTTTTGACCATCCACATCATCGTCTGCATTGCGCTCATTTTGGTGATCTTGATGCAGCGCTCCGAAGGCGGTGCCTTGGGTATGGGCGGCGGCGGTGGCGGTGGCGGGATCTTGACCGCGCGCGGCACGGGCGACCTTTTGACCCGTACCACCTGGACCCTCGCTATCATCTTCTTTGTGCTGAGCGTGATGTTGACCATTTTGGCTGGACGCGATCGCGCTAACAATTCTGTGGTCGATCGCCTGAAGATCGATGCCATGGACGTCAATGCCCTGAAGCCTAAGGCGGCTCCCGCAAATGGTGCGCCCGAGGCTCCGACCCCGCAGGTTCGGCCCGTTTCTCAACCGCCTGCAGCGGCTGTGCCAGCGCCAGTGGCAGCCAAGCCAGCGACGGCCCCAGCGACTGCCCCAGTCCCTGCCAAGACCGCACCGTAAAAAGCTGTGGGTTCTTTTGCGGTTGGTCTGAAGTCATTTCGCGAATCAGCGCTACTCTGATTGCCCATGACCCGGTACATTTTCATCACCGGCGGCGTGGTATCTTCCTTAGGAAAAGGCCTCGCCTCCGCCGCTCTTGGTGCGTTGCTGCAAGCACGTGGCTATAGCGTTCGCCTGCGCAAGCTTGACCCCTATCTCAATGTCGATCCGGGCACCATGTCGCCCTATCAGCATGGCGAGGTGTTCGTCACTGATGACGGGGCCGAGACCGACCTAGATCTGGGACACTATGAACGCTTTACGGGCGTGTCGGCCAATAAGGGTGACAATATCACCACCGGCCGCATCTATCAGACCATCCTAGAGAAGGAGCGCCGGGGCGATTATCTGGGCGCGACCGTTCAGGTCATTCCCCACGTCACCGATGAGATCAAGCGCTTCGTCCTGACCCCCGCCGTCGACGAGGCGGGCCGCGAGGTCGACTTCGTGCTGGTCGAGATTGGCGGCACTGTGGGTGATATTGAGGGCTTGCCCTTCTTCGAAGCCATTCGCCAGTTAGGGCAGGACCTGCCGCGTGGCCAATCCTGCTATGTGCACCTGACGCTGCTGCCCTTCATCAAGACGGCGGGCGAGATGAAGACCAAGCCGACGCAGCACTCGGTCAAGGAGTTGCGCTCCATCGGCATTCAGCCCGACATTTTGCTGTGCCGCTGCGAGCAGCCCATTCCGCCGGAAGAAAAGCGCAAGATCGGTCTGTTCTGTAATGTGCGTGAAACCGCCGTCATTCAGGCGATGGACTCGACCAACATCTATGCGGTGCCTCTGGACTATCATGACCAGGGTCTCGATGCCGAGGTGCTTAGCGTCTTTGGCATTGCCGATGCGCCCGAGCCCGACCTTACCCGCTGGACCACCATTTCTGACACGATGAACCATCCCGATGGCGAGGTCGTCATCGCAGTGGTGGGCAAATATACCGTCCTCAAAGACGCCTATAAGTCCCTCATCGAGGCGCTCGTCCACGGCGGCGTGGCCAACAATGTCAAGGTTCGGCTCGATTGGGTCGAATCAGAGACCTTTGAAGGCGACGCTGGAGCGGCGGCCGAAAGGCTTGAGGGCGTCCACGGCATCCTCGTTCCCGGCGGCTTTGGTGA
>CANCJE010000154.1 GCA_947378235.1 Caulobacteraceae bacterium
TATATAAATGACGGCGATTGGGTGGAGAGCTGTACCGCCCTCGTCGAGCATATGGACGGACGGCTTGAACTGTTGGAGTGGGCCAAGATGCGGTCGTGGTCGATGATTGAGCGCAAGTCGGATCGAACCGCGCGTCCAGCCCTTGGCGGGCGAGCCCCGGCCTGATGCGTATCTTGTTGGCCACCGATGCATGGGAGCCTCAGGTCAATGGGGTCGTACGCACCTTAACGCGAACCATTGCCGAGTGCCGCGCCATGGGCCACCAGGTCGATGTGATCTCGCCCGACCAGTTCAAGACCTTCCCGATGCCGACCTATCCGGAAATCAAGCTGGCCATCGGGACCTATGAACCCATTCAAGACCGATTCAAATCCTTCGAGCCCGAAGCCATTCACATCGCCACCGAAGGCCCCATCGGTCTGGCCGCGCGGCGAGTGTGCCTAGAATGGAAGCTGCCCTTCACCACCAGCTACCACACCAAGTTCCCCGAATATGTCTCCGCACGCCTGCCCCTGCCACTGGCCGCAGGCTATGCCTATATGCGCTGGTTCCATGAGCCGTCGGGGCGCCTGATGGTGGCCACACCGACCTTTCGCGACGAGCTGCTGGCGCGGGGTTTTCACAATATCTCGCCCTGGACACGGGGTGTAGACACCGACCTGTTCCGCCCCATCGGCATGGATGGCCGTGAGGGGGTTTATGGCGACCTGCCCCGACCGATTTGGCTCAATGTTGGCCGTATCGCGGTGGAAAAGAACATCGAGACCTTCTTGGAACTGGACCTGCCCGGCACCAAGGTCATTGTCGGCGACGGCCCTCAGCGCGAAGAGCTAGAGGCCAAATATCCCGGGGCGGTTTTTGTTGGTGCCAAGTTTGGTGACGAACTGGCCTCTCATTTTGCTGATGCCGACTGTTTTGTCTTCCCGTCCCTGACCGACACCTTCGGTCTGGTGATTCTCGAGGCCATGGGCTGCGGAACGCCGGTCGCGGGCTTTCCCGCACCCGGTCCAATCGACATCATTCCCGGCTCCGGTGCGGGCGTCATCGCCGCCGATGAAAGCCTCGGGGCCATGCAGCAAGCCTGCCTCGACTGCCTCAAGCTCGACCGTACCGATGTCCGAGCCTTTGCCCTGACCTATAGTTGGCGCGCCTCGACCGAAGAATTCATCCGCAATCTCGAGCCCTATCCCGCGCCGGAAAAGGCCCGCTTCTGGCGCCGTCTGCGCCGCCTGGCCCGCCTGCGTAGCAAGGCTCAGCCGCCGCAATAGGTCCCTTGATGGAGGACCATCGATCACAGCAAAAAGCCCGGCTGCTCTCGCGACCGGGCTTCTTTACCTATCGATGAAGGCTGACCTTAAGAGGCCGGACGCTTCATCGGGGCTAGAGCCTTAACGGCTCCCTTGTTGGCCGCGTGCTGATCGGCAGGTAGCAGCACCAGGCCGCGCCCCTGGAGATAGCCGCCGCGCCCGGTAGCCGAATCCGACACAAACTCGTCGACAAATTCCTTCAGGCCCGGCGTGACGCCAACCATGGACTTCTTGACGTAGATATAGAGCGAGCGGGACAGGGGATAGGTGCCATCGGTGATGGTCTTGGGGGTCGGACGAACGCCATTAACCGACGCGCCCTTCACCTTGTCGACATTCTCTTCAAGGAACGAATAGCCGAACACGCCTAAGGCACCAGGGGTCTTGGTCAAGGTGCCGATGATGGCATTGTCGTTCTCGCCGGCATCGATCCAGCCGCCATCCTCACGCAAGGGATCAACCTTGGCCTTGAACATAGGCTCATTCGAGGTCTTCAGCGCCGCTGCTGCTGGGAACTTCAACGCCCCGGCCTCAATTGCCAACTCGATAAAGGCGTCGCGGGTGCCAGAGGTGGGCGGCGGTCCATAGACCAAGATACGATTGGCTGGCAGGCCTGCACCAAGGTCACTCCACTTGGCATAGGGGTTCTTGGCGAACTGACCATTGCGCACAACATTGGCGGCAAGGCCCTGATAGAGATTTTGGGTCGTCAGATTGTAATTGGCACCGTTCTTGTCGACGGCAATGACGATACCGTCAAAGCCGATCTTGAGTTGGACGATGTCCTTAACGCCCTTCTTCTGGCACTGATCAAATTCCGAGCGCTTCATAGGACGCGAGGCATTGGCGATGTCGGGGAACCCTTCGCCTGAACCGGAGCAGAACAGCTTGATGCCGCCGCCAGTGCCCAGCGATTCGACCTTCGGAGCCTTGCGGCCGGTCTTTTTCGAGAAGTTTTCTGCCACGCGGGTGGAGAAGGGGAACACGGTCGAAGACCCCGCCGCCCAGACATAATCACGAGCAGCATGGGCGCTGTTGGCTGAGGCCAACATGGCGACGGACGCGGCCATGGCGAGATATTTCTTCATAGTGGGATTTCCCCTGACAAGGTTTGGACCATCTAAGCTGGGCTAACCAGAAAAACAATGGGCCGCCGGTGGGACACAAATCAACAGGTTGTCGATCCCGCCAACACGGCCATATCTCCTAATGCCTATAGTGCTTTGATGACGCATTGATGGCGACCGCGCTTCAAAGTGAGCGCCATTTCCTGACGCCCACGCCAAAACCATAGCCCCAAGTCACGAATCTGTCACTGAGCCGCGCTATGGGATGTCCCGTTAAGGATTTCGTTACTGCAGGGGAAACCCGCGCGCTCAGTTCAGTTTGAGCGCCGCCCGCCCCAAACGCGCTCAACCTTGTAGGGGATTACAAGACTATGAAAAATCTGATGTCGACGGTGGCTGCAAGCTGCCTGCTCGTGGCGCTCGCCGCGCCCGCCTATGCTGCAGACACTGCCGCAGCCGATTCCACTGGGACCCTGTCTGTTGACGAAATCGTCGTCACCGCCCAGCGCCGCGAAGAAAATCTTCAAAAGACGCCGATCGCCATCACCGTCCTCGGTGGCGAGTCAATGGCTCAGCGTCACGTCGAAAGCCTGATCAATCTGGCCGATGGCGGCGTGCCATCCTTGCGCATCGCGACCTTTGAAGCCCGTCAATCGGCTCTGACCGTCGGCATTCGCGGCATCGTGCCTTTCGATGCCAACCAGACCGCCCGCGACCAAGGCGTCGGCGTCTATGTTGACGGCGTCTATCTGGGTCGTCAGCAAGGCCTTAATGCCGGTCTGTTCGACGTCGAGCGCATCGAAGTTCTGCGCGGCCCTCAGGGCACTCTGTTCGGTCGCAACACCGAAGGCGGCGCGTTGAGCATCGTGACCAAGGCCCCCACCGGCGTGTTCGGTGGCCGCATCACGGCTGGCATCGGCAACTACGGTGCCTACAGCGGTGAGCTTCACCAAGACTTCCAGTCCTTCAACGATCTGTCGATCAAGGTTGATGCGCTCATTCAGCATCAAGACCCGACCGTGAAGAACCCCGCCGTCGGCCAAGCTGGCTGGAACCAGTATGACCGTAAGGGCTTCCGCCTGACCGGCCTCTATCAGCCAAACGACAAGTTCAGCGCTGAACTCTCGGCCGACTTTGCCAAAGACTTCAACACGCCGTTCTTCAGCCAGTTGGTCAACTTCAACCCCTATGGCAAGCGCGTTCGCACCCTCGCCGAAGTCCAAGCTAAGGCCAGCGCACCTGCAGGCACGATCAACCCGCTCGCCCCGTTGGTGAAGGTCTATACTGATCGTCAAACCGCCTCGGACATCGGCACGGTTCAACAGCCTAGCCTAGATGAGACCGGTGGCCTTTTGGGCGTTCTGAAATATGAAGTCTCGCCACAGTTGGCAATCAAGTCGATCACCGCTGCACGCGGCGTTGGCACCAACCAGTGGGACAATTCGGGCATTGAAAGCCGCAACGTCTTTGCGCCAAACGGCACATTTGGTCGTTACAGCCTGTCAGACCTCTATCAGCGTCAGTTCAGCCAAGAGTTCCAACTGGTTGGCGATTTCGGTTCAGAGTTCAAATATCTCGCCGGTGCCTATTACTTTAAGGAACATGTGAAGGAATCGGCTGCAACGCCCTTCACCAACCTGTGGAACGCTGACGGCACGGCCTATACGATCCGTTCGTCGACTGGCATCGCACCTTACAACTCGGGCGCCAATGGCGGCTGGGAAAAGGGAACCCGCTTCCTATCGCGTGCCAGCCAAGCTGACGCGACCAGCTACGCGCTCTACGGCCAAGGCACCTATACGCCAGCCTCGATGACCGCCCTTCACCTGACCGTCGGCGGCCGCTTCACCACCGACAAGCGTAACGGCTCGCTCTATGTCGTGTCGGGCAAGGCGACGAACTTCAAGTTCGACTTTAACAAGAGCCGCTTCGATCCGATGATCAACCTGGCCTATGATGCCACGGACGACATCAACCTCTACGCCAAGTACTCGACCGGCTATCGCGCTGGCGGTGCTAATTCCCGCTCCGCAACCTTCCAAGCCTTTGATTCAGAAGAGGTCAAGGCTTACGAAATGGGCGTGAAGATGGACCTTATGGATCACCGCGTCCGCGTGAACCTGGCCGCCTATGCCATGGATCGCGACAAGACCCAGACAGACTTTGACAATGTCGACACGACTCCAGGCAGCCCAACGCTCGGCGCCCACACCGAAGAGACCCGCAACTCGCCGGGCACCTCTAAGATCAAGGGCTTCGAGGCTGAACTGACCGCCAAGGTGACAGAGGCCCTGACCGTCGGTGCCTCCTACGCCTATACCGACGTTCAAATCCCGCCTGCGCCGTTCCCATTCGTTGGCAACAGCGTCGTGCCACAGGGCTCACCCTTCCCCGTGAACGTGGTCTACACCCCACCTCACGCGGCTTCGGGCTATGTCGACTATAAGGTGCCAGTCGGTTCGATGACCTTCATCGGCCACGTCGACGCCAACTATGCCGACAAGCAATATGCCTTCCAGGCTGAGTTTGCCGACGTCTCTCCAACGGCAAGCGTGACCAAGCAGGTCGCCGTGAAGACGGACTCCAGCTTCATCGTCAATGCCAACCTGGCTCTCGCCGACATCACGATGGGTAGCGGCACCGGTTCGGTCTCCCTCTGGAGCCGCAACCTGCTCGACGAATCGCACATCTACCGCATCTCGGCCGCCAACCGCGGCACGATCGGTGACTATGCGAACTTCAACCCACCCCGGACCTTCGGCGTGGAACTGCGCATCAAGTACTAAAGCCTGAAGGCCCGCTGACGCGGTTTCCTGTCAGCGGGTTCTCTAGGACCGAGATTATAAAGGGCCAGAGGGCATTCCCCTCTGGCCCTTTGTCTTTGGGCTTGAGGGTCTGTCGGAGAGGGCGATCAGGCGGGCGAAACGCAGCGTTCGAGCCGTGAACGGCCTAGCTCTGACGCTGGCTTGGCCGCCAACCATCCGGTCTGGGTTCTAAGATAAGGCGCCGACCGCAGCCCCTAGAGCAGGCGTGAGCGAATGACTTGGCTGAGCAGGTCGATCAGGGACACGGCGACGATGATCACCACCACGATCGCGGCCACACGGCTATATTCGAAGCTATTGAGGCTATCGAACAGGACCTGACCAATACCGCCGGCACCAATCAGACCCAGAACAGTTGCTGAGCGGGAGCTCGATTCGAAGCGATAGAGCGCATAGGAGGTCCAGAGCGGCGCGACTTGGGGCATGACTCCCCAGACGATTTCTTGCAACGGGGCAGCGCCCGTAGCCCGAACCCCTTCGACGGGGCCGCGATCAATGGCCTCGACCGCTTCCGAGAACAGCTTGCCCAGAACGCCACCGGTGCTGATGGCCAGAGCCATGACCCCGGCAAAGGGACCAAGGCCGACCGCCACAATGAACAGGGTACCGACCACCAGATCCGGCACCGAGCGCAACATATCCAAGAACCGGCGCATGGGCTGACTGACCCACGGTGGGCTGATGTTCTTTGCTGCGGCCAAGCCCAAGGGAATGGCGAGAAGCACGGCGAGGAACGTACCCCAAAGCGCCATCTGGATGGTCAGCCACATCTG
>CANCJE010000155.1 GCA_947378235.1 Caulobacteraceae bacterium
GAGGAGTAGGGGCAGTTGGGCGGGGGCCGCTCCGCCCTACCCCCCGTGTCCCCCGCGAAGGCGGGGGTCCAGACCTTTGGAACTGTGACGGACGGTTGGCCCTTATCTGGGTCCCCGCCTTCGCGGGGAAAGCGGAAGAGGGGGCGTTAGGGCTCAAGCCTCAGGGCCAGATCGTCCCAGTTGGGATTGTCCATCTCGATCCGCGCCAACTTCCAATCCCGGTTCCATCTTTTCATGCGTCGTTCGGTGATCAGGGCGGATTCGCGGCTGTCATGGGCCTCGAACCAGACGAGGCTCTTGGTTTTGTGTTTCGCGGTGAACCCCGGGACCGCCCCGCTCTGATGCTCAAAGACCCGGCGATTAAGATTGTCGGTCTGGCCGATATAGAGGGTGCCATTACGTCCTGACGTCATGATGTAGACGTAGAACATTTTCCCCTCCCGTCCCGCAAAGGCACCAGTGTGGGGTTGACTATCTAGGGTGTCAAAAAATTTCGAGATGAAACTCCGCGCCCTCACCCCCAACCCCCGTCTCCCCCGCGAAGGCGGGGGTCCAGAACCGTCTAGAACGGACTGCCGGTTGGCCCTTATCTGGGTCCCCGCCTGCGCGGGGAACGTGGAAGAGGGGCGTTCACATCTCCGGCGCGCGATAGCGGATCAGGCCCTCTTGGGCGACGGA
Source organism: Caulobacteraceae bacterium (assembly GCA_947378235.1). Lineage (GTDB taxonomy): Bacteria > Pseudomonadota > Alphaproteobacteria > Caulobacterales > Caulobacteraceae > CAISGS01. Next base: position 679 of record CANCJE010000155.1, read on the forward strand.
GGCTATGAGGGTGCCGTCTTCGCTATAGATCTCACCTCGGATGAAACCGCGCGCGCCGTGGGCGTTGGGGCTGTCCTGATCATAGAGGTGCCAACCGTCAAAGCGGCTGTGGCGATGGAACCAGATCGCGTGGTCTAGGCTGGCGCTCTGGAAGCCCGGCGTGGTCCAGACAATACCGTGCGGGCGCATCGATGTGCCCAGAAGGCTCATATCTGAGGCATAGGCCAAGACCGCCTGATTGAAGGCCACATCATCATCGACCGGATCGGTGGACTTCATCCAAACCTGTTGGCGACCGGGCAAGATCTTGGGATGGCTCAGCGACTGAGGATCAACGGAACGCATCTGGATGGCCATGGGACGCAGGAACCCGGCAGCAGCGCGAGGGGGCAGGTTGGCGGCCAGACGCTTGCGCTCTTCAAAGTCATCGGTGACGGACAGGGGAGCTGGCGCCTCGGGCATGGTGAGTTGGTGCTCAAACCCATCCTCCGGCGTCTGGAATGAGGCAGCAAGGTTGAAGATCTGCTCGCCATGCTGGATGGCCGCGACCCGGCGCGTGGCAAAGCTCTTGCCGTCGCGCGCCCGCTCGACCTGAAACAGGATCGGAACATTGGGATCGCCGGGGCGAATGAAATAGCAGTGCAGCGAGTGACAGACCCGATCCTCGACCGTGCGATAGGCCGCCATCAGGGCCTGCGCGATCACCTGACCGCCGAAAATCCGCTTTTGCCGCTGATCGTGGGTGAAACCTCGGAAAAGATTCACCTCGATGGCTTCAAGATTAAGCAGTTCTTTGAGATTTTCGTGCGTGCTCATCGGAAAGGGTCCTGAGGTCAGCGGCCAGACGGTCGGTCAGCGCGATTATGGCCGGGCAATAGCGGGCCGTCGAGCAGATCGCAAGGTGCCGATCGTCTCAGCTGTCGAAGCAAGTTAACGGATTGGGCTTCGTGCCCCATGGGAATGTCATGCGTCTTTCGAATGTCATTAGGGTCGTTGGTACGGGTTTGATGGTCTTGGCCGTCAGCGGTTGTGGAGTCGCCCATAATGTTGCCCTTCAATCCAGTCGGATCGGCGCAGCCCCCGCCGCAGGTCTGGCCTATGGCTTGGCCAAGTCCCAACTGAGCGGGCAGGAGAAATATGCCCTCGCCGCTGGGGTGCTCGCCTATGGTCTCGTCGAAAGCCGTTCTAACGGGGCCGAATGTGAGATCATCGCCGCGACCCTTGCCCATAAGCCTTTGGGTCTGTCACTCCGGCGTCTGCGCACCGACGTTAAGAGGCGTGGCGGGCCGCTGATGAGCCTCAAATTTCCGAGCCTGACCGACGAGGAACAGAACGATCTCGACGATGCCAACCTGCGCAAACAGTCCAACAGTTTCTCCATCAAGTGTAACTGGAAAAAGCTAGGCTTTAAGGATGTTCCAGCCATGACCTATGGGTCGTCCTATAGCTTCATTGGTCGGCCGGTCATTTCCGCAAAAGGTGATTTGGCCGTCGTTGGGGTCGGTAAGGTTGGTCCCGAACGGCCCAGAGCCCTTGCTCTTGACCCCACGCCCAACCCTGTCGTTGGAGAGGGTCAGTTCTGTCTCTTGCGCCGGTCGGCCAAGCGTTGGACCGTCGAGACCTGCCGTACCACTTGGGCAATGTAGTGCGGGGCTCTATAAGACGCAGGTCTTTGCCTTTGGATCGCCTGTGCCCATGACCTTCGCTGTTTCTGTTCTGACCATGTTTCCAGAGGCCTTTCCCGGGCCTCTTGGGGTGTCGCTTATCGGCACCGCTTGGCGCGAACAGAACCTCTGGTCCTTGGAAACAGTGGACATTCGGCAATTTTCAGCCGATAAGCGCGGCTTCTTGGACGATACCCCTGCGGGTGGCGGCCCGGGACAGGTCATGAAGGCGGACGTCATCGCTGCTGCGCTCGATAATCTCGAGCTGGCAGGACGGCCGCTTTTGTACATGAGCGCGCGGGGTCGGCCCCTGACCCAAGCGCGTGTAAAACAATGGGCGACCGCTCCAGGCATTATTGTCCTGTGCGGTCGGTTCGAGGGGGTGGACCAGCGGGTGCTTGATGCCCGAGGGTTCGAAGAGGTCGCCGTCGGTGACGCGGTCCTTGCCGGTGGTGAGGCTGCAGCCATGGTGGCGATCGAGGCCTGCGTCAGGCTGGTTCCAGGGGTTCTGGGTCAGGCTGCATCGCTGGAGGAAGAAAGCTTCGAGGACGGGCTCCTTGAACATCCGCACTATACGAGACCGCGGACGTTCGAAGGGTTGGACATCCCCGAGGTGCTGTTGTCGGGCAACCATGCGGCGGTCCGAAAATGGCGCCAAAAGCTGAGAGAAGACACGACCCGCGAGCGTCGGCCCGACCTATGGGCTGCCCGCCTCGCCAAACAACAGGCAAAGGGCGATTAAGCCCAGGAGATAGACCGATGAACATGATCCAAACGCTGGAGCACGAAGAAGCTCAGCGCCTACTCGCCCTTCGTGGCGTCCCCCACTTCCAGCCCGGCGATACGCTGCGCGTCAATGTCCGCATTAAGGAAGGCGAGCGCGAGCGCGTCCAAGCCTATGAGGGCGTCTGCATCGCCCGCTCCGGCGGCGGCATCCAAGAGAACTTCACAGTTCGCAAGATTTCCTTCGGTGAAGGCGTGGAACGCGTGTTCCCCCTGCTGTCACCGATGATTGAATCCATCGAAGTTAAGCGTCGCGGCGTTGTCCGGCGCGCCAAGCTCTATTATCTGCGCGACCGTCGCGGCAAGAGCGCCCGCATCGCCGAACGTCAAACCGTTCGCGCCCCAAAGACGGCCCCGACCGAAGACTAAGATCTTCGACGGACACGACCTTCAAAGGCTCCGGTGGAAACACCGGGGCCTTTTTCTTTGGGGGGAGGTTAGGGTGCGGCCCATATCTCGGGAAAGCGACTATGGTGGCGCGACCAAGCGGCTGTGTGGACGCATATCCAGCTACAGGCCTCTAGAATTTCATCGTGGGTCTGTTCGAGGTTTAAATGGAAAATCGGCTCATGATGGGCGACGCGGTTTCGAAAGCGACGAATGGCGTTGAGGCGGGCGTGGACACTCTTTCGCGCCAAACCTTTGCCCCGGCCTCGAAAGGCTTTGTGGCAAGATGATCGCCAAAGAGTGGCGTCATACTGAGGAGCTAGCAGCGCGATCCAAAAGCCAAAATGAAGTTCCGCGACAATCGCGCCACGCGTGGATGAGACTTTCGCGGCCCCCAAACTCTTTTCGGCGCTTTTGATTTCTCTGTGGGCCCAATCATTAAGGGGCGGCTGGCCGTTAGTCATCCAATCAGGATCATAGGTCGCGCTGAGATGCGTATCGAGGTGATTGCGCAGACAAATTTCGAGGGTTTGAAGTGGGGCGTAGAAGGCTGCAGCCAAGTCTGTGTTGCGTTCATAGAGGCTTAGTGCCAATTCAAGGTTGTCCCCCGAGGCGAGAAGGTATTTTGCCGGGCGTTCCCTCGAAAGCGAACGTCCGATAGCTAGATTTATCAATGGGTTCCGCACGCTTGGGCTTGGCCTTCTTGGTTGGCAATTCAAAAATTAACTTGCCGTAAGGGCTCCATTATGTAGATTTGGAGGCGTAAACCCCGGGTCGGCCTCTGCTTCCATGCTCCCGGGGTCAGTCATTGGAGCTCAGGGGTTTAGGCCTCTGGGCTCCTTCTGTTTCTGGGCTGGGCCCATTCCAAAATTGAAAATAGAACCACTCTGGGTAGATTGACAAGCTGTGATGGCGCGGGGCCTTGCTTGGCCGCATAATCCGCCCCCAAACCCTTCGTGGCTCTGGCAATAGCGACAGAAATCCCCTAAATCGCGGGGATGACCGGCAAAACCCTCTATGACAAGATCTGGGATGCGCACCGGGTGGCGGAAGATGCCAACGGCGAGACCATCCTCTATATTGACCTGCACCTGATCCACGAGGTGACCACGCCCCAGGCCTTTGCAGGCCTTCGCGCGGCAGGGCGTCCTGTGCGTCGGCCAGACCGGACCCTCGCGGTCGCGGACCATAATGTGCCGACCATCAATCAGGCGGCGGGCACGGGGGCTGTGGCTGACGAAGAGGCGCGTCTGCAACTGCAAACCCTAGAGCGCAATGTCGCGGAGGCGGGGATTGAGTTCTTCCCCATGGGCGATGTGCGCAACGGCATTGTTCATGTGGTCGGTCCCGAGCAGGGCCGCAGCCAGCCGGGCATGACCATTGTCTGCGGCGATAGCCACACCTCCACTCATGGTGCCTTCGGGGCCTTGGCCCATGGTATTGGCACCTCCGAGGTCGAGCATGTCCTCGCCACCCAGACCCTGCGTCAGCGCAAGGCCAAGAATATGCGCGTCTGGTTTGACGGCGAGCCAGCGCCCGGCGTTGGGGCCAAGGACTTTGCCCTCGCCCTGATCGGTATGATCGGCACCGGCGGCGGCACCGGTTCGGTGATCGAATATGCTGGCCCCGCCATCGAGGCCCTGTCGATGGAGGGCCGGATGACCCTTTGCAACATGACCATCGAGGCCGGCGCCAAGGCCGGTCTGATCGCCCCGGACGCCAAGGCCTTTGACTATATGCGCGGGCGCCCCGCCGCCCCCAAGGGTGCAGCCTGGGAAGCGGCCATGACCTATTGGTCGAGCCTGCATAGTGACCCCGACGCGGTGTTTGACCGCGAGATCCGCATTGATACGGCGGCCCTCAGCCCTCTGGTCACCTGGGGCACCAGTCCTGAAGATGTGGTGCCGGTCTCGGGCAACGTGCCTGACCCCGCCGATGCGCCCAATGCGGCCCGCGCGACCCAGATTCAGCGGGCTTTGGACTATATGGGCCTGACCGGTGGTCAGCCGATAAGCGAGGCCCGCATTGACCGGGTCTTTATCGGGTCCTGCACTAATAGCCGGATTGAGGACCTGCGCGCCGCCGCCGATGTGGCGCGGGGCCGCAAGGTTGCCGCCCATGTCAGTGCCATGGTCGTTCCGGGCTCGGGCCTTGTCCGCGATCAGGCCGAGGCTGAGGGGCTGGACCAGATCCTCATCGCTGCCGGGTTTGATTGGCGCGAGCCGGGCTGTTCCATGTGCCTGGGCATGAACCCCGACAAGCTGGTTCCGGGCGAGCGCTGCGCCTCGACCTCCAATCGCAATTTCGAGGGCCGCCAAGGCCCCGGAGGCCGCACCCACCTGATGAGCCCAGCCATGGCCGCTGCGGCGGCTATCGCGGGCCATATGATCGATATGCGCGACCTTCCCCCTGTTGATGG
>CANCJE010000156.1 GCA_947378235.1 Caulobacteraceae bacterium
GGATAGGATTTTGTCGTGCCCTCTCGCTTGCGAGGCCATTTGGCGTCATCTATAAGGCCCGCCTTATAACGTCGGAGTATAGCTCAGTCTGGTAGAGCACCGTCTTCGGGAGGCGGGGGTCGCAGGTTCGAATCCTGCTACTCCGACCACCCGTCAATCCGCCGCGCGATGCGCGGCTGGGATTGACGAGGTTCTCGTCACAAGCCCGCGTGCAACGCGGATGAGCTTGTGACGGAATGGGGATCAGGAGATATCGTCGTGTGGTATGTCTACATCCTTGAAAGTGAACACCATCTCGGGAAGTTCTACACAGGCTTCACCGGAGATTTAAAACGTCGGCTCTCAGAGCATAATGCCGAAGGAAATCTGGGCCACACTGCAAAATACAAGCCGTGGACGCTGCACGCCTATTTTGCATTTAGGGACAAAGTGGCTGCCCAAGACTTTGAATCCTATTTGAAGACGCAGGCGGGACGGCGATTTCAGAAACTTAGATTTGGAACAGATTAGTTCACCGTGGAACTTTCTCGCGGATTCAAAGACACAGCGCCGAGATGGCGATAGGAGCGAGCCATCTCCCCCCTCCCCTGCCCCACAGATTTGGCTAAATCTGTCCATCTGTTCATTTGACCAAGCCACAATCGTCATTAGGTTGTGATAGGGTAAAAGTTCAAATCCCATTCTTCAGCACGCCATAGGGCGGGAGCCTTTGATGAAGCAGTTTATGGTCACGGTCGCCGGCGTCTTTGTCGGACTGTTGATGTTCTTTGTCGGTTTGCCGTTCGTGCTGATCATCATGGCGACGGGGGCATCTAAACCCGCCACAACGCCCAGCCAAGCGGTCCTGTCCCTTGATCTGCGTCAAGCCCTGACCGATCAGGACAGCCAGAGCCCTCTGGCGGCCTTTAATGGCGGGGGGCTGTCGGTGATGTCGATCACCCAGACCCTGCGCCACGCCCAGACCGACAGCAAGGTGAAGGCCCTGTTTGTGCGCCTGCCCGACGGCGGCATGGCTCCGGCCTCAGCGGACGAGTTGCGCTTGGCCTTTAAGGCGTTCCGCAAGTCGGGCCGCAAGATCTACACCTATAGCCAGGGGCTCTATCCCTCCGGCATCGTGACCTCGACCTATATGCTGGCCGCTGCCAGCGATGAGGTCTGGATGCAGCCCGGCGCGCCGTTCCAGGTGACCGGCTTCAGCATCGAGGACATCTTCTACAAGCGCGCCTTCGACAAATATGGCGTCAAGGCGGAGTATGAGCAGCGCTACGAATATAAGAACGCGGTCAATCCCTACCTCTATAGCGACTATACCGCCGCCCATCGGCAGTCGAACCTGTCCTGGATGGGATCGGTCTATACCAGCGCCCTACGCACCGCCGCCGCTGACCGAAAGGTCGATGCCGGCACCCTGCGCGAGCAGATCGAGGCCGGTCCCTATTCGGCCAAGGAGGCGCTGGATCGCCGCCTGATCGACCGCTTGGGTCAGGTCCATGAAGCGCAGATGGCGGTGCTCAAGGCCTCGGGCAAGGATGCCAAGTTCGAAGAGTTCGACGACTACCGCGCCAATGCGCAGCATCCCATCGTGGCCAGCAGTACGGCCGAAAAGGCCAAGCCTGAATTTGCTGTGATCCATGCTGAAGGGCCGATCATTACGGGCAGCGGCGGCGGTCAAAATGCGTTCGCCAACGAACAGACGATCTTTTCCGACGATGTGTCCGAAGCCATCTATGACGCCATCGACGATAAGGATGTGAAGGCCATCGTCATGCGCGTCTCGTCGCCCGGCGGCACCGACACAGCCTCTGAGCAGATCTTGGCCGCTGTGCGCGCCGCCAAGGCCGCGGGCAAGCCTGTGGTGGTCTCTATGGGCACCTATGCGGCCTCGGGCGGCTATTGGATCTCGTCGCAGGCCTCGGCCATCGTAGCGCAGCCCTCGACCCTGACCGGCTCTATCGGCGTCTATGGCGGCAAGTTCGCGCTGGGCGACGCCCTGAGCCGCTTTGGCGTCGATGTGCGCCACACCTCGGTGGGCAGCGACTATTCGGCCATCTATGGCATGGGCGAGGGCTTTACCCCGCAGCAGCGCGACGGCTTTGCCAAATCCATCGACGAGACCTATGAGGGCTTCATCGCCCGCGTGGCTGAGGGCCGCAAGCTTCCCCCAGAACGGGTGCGCGAAATCGCCAAGGGCCGGGTCTGGACCGGCGAACAGGCCAAGGCCCTTGGGCTGGTCGATGAGATCGGCGGCTTCTATGACGCGGTGGATAGGGCCAAGGCCCTGACCGGCCTGACCGGCAAAGAGGTGCGTCTGAAATCCCTACCCGGTCAACGCTCGCCCTTCGAGGCCTTCAGCCACGCCTTTGGTGTCAGCACCATGGCCGTGCGCTCGATGGCAGCGGCAGGCTGGCTACTGGGCGACCCTCAGGCCAAGGCGGTGATGGACCAGATGATGCAGGCCCGCCTGCGCGAACAGAGCCACGCCAACGTGCTGGCCCCGACGCCGGTGCGATAGGCACCTTTGGAGAAGGTTCCACCCGACCGGGCCTGCGCCCGACCGGGTGGAGTCATTTCTACTTCGCGGGCTCAACCCCGGGGCCAATATTCTGGCCAATAAAGGCAGTCGCCTCGGTCAAGATCGTCTTCCAGGACGCCCCCTGTATCGGGGTGAAGTAGTGATCCGTGTCTTTGACGGTCAGCAACCGGACGGGCTTACCTGCCTTTTCCATCGCTTTTTGCATCAGTTGGCTCTGCTCGATCGGCACAGTCTGGTCCTTATCACCATGGATCAGCAGCAGCGGCATTCCGACCGAGGCGGCATTGCGAGCCGCTGAATTGCTGATTAAGCGATCCCGCACCTTGTCCGGATCGCCTATGGCCTGCAGCCAATATTTGTAAGTCATACTCTGAGCGCCGGCACCGCCGCCCGATATGACCTCTTTCTTGTTGGTCATCCCGTCACGAACCCAGCGCTGCATCTCCAGAAGGTCAGAGACACCGGCTCCCGCCACCGAGCACTTGAAAAGGTCCTTATTCTTAAAGCTTGCGGTCATGGCCACATAGCCGCCATAGGACCAGCCAAAGATACAGACCCGCTTGGGATCGGTAATGCCTTGACCAATCAGGTTGCGCGTGGCGTCAGCCACATCCTCCTGCATCCGCTCGCCCCACTGGCCATGGCCCGCCTCGACGAACTTGCGACCAAAGCCGCCGCCGCCTCGGAAGTTGGGCTGGAACACCGCATAGCCCTGACTGGCTAGGGTCGTGGCCATAGGGTCAAAGCCCCAGATATCGCGGCCTTCCGGCCCTCCGTGGGGCACAATCACGGTCGGCAGGTTCTTGATGTCGGTGACGCCGGGCGGGGTCCACAGATAGCCCCACTGCTTCTGACCGTCGCTGGTGGTATATTCCAGCACCTGTTCATTGGGCAGGTCGGCCTCGGCCACATTGGGGCGCTGTTGGAACAGAACCTCTAACCGCTTGGCCTTGAGATCGAACAGATAGTAGGTGCCCAGGTCCTTAGGACCATTGGTATGGACGACCCATTGGTCCATATCCGCGCCGCCAATGCTGGTCAGCTGCACATTGACCCTATCGCCAAGCGCCCGATTAAGCGCGGTCCACTGACGTCCGAAAGCCGCATCCTTGGGCTCGCAGGTCGCGCGGTAGGCCAGCCAGCAAGCAGCCAAGAGCTTGTTATTATAGGGATTAATAAGGGAATCGGTTACGTCGTGACCGGCCACCGTCTGGAGAGTCTCTATATAGGTGCCGGTATTGGTGTCATAGCGATAGAGACCGGAGGTGTCGTCGCCATCCTTGCGGGCCAGAACAAAGGCCTGACCGGGCTGGTCGGTCGGTCCCTCACCGACAAAGGTCGGGCCCGAATTGGCCCCCTCTGCGCCGCGGAAGCGAACCACTTCCTTCCAGTCCTTATCGCCGCGCGCACGCCGCGACCACATAAAGCCCTTGCCTCCGGCAATGACGTCCTGACGCAGGACCGGCACACCGTCGCTGTCGACCACCCAGTTGAAGGTATTGTCCTGCCCGCGATCAACAATCTCACGCTTGCCGTCGCGAACATTGACCTTCCAAAGCTCTGCGCCCCCCATCTTAGGAGCAACGATGAGAACGTCAGTATCAGACTGCTCAAGCAGGCTCACGACCCGGGTGCTGACCGTACGCGAATAGCCCTGCTGCGATGAGGGATCATAGAGTGAGATCAGGTCTGATCCGTCGAGATTGCTCGAATAGACCCGCCCAACAGTGATGAACCCGTCTTCGACAATATCCGTCTTTTTCGCACTGCCCGTGCCCGGCACCACGTGAATGCGCTGGCTGAAGCTGAAGACGAGACGGCCATTGCCCTTAAAGCGAACAAAGCCCAGCTGCATATTTTGATCGGCGCGCGCGACATGAACGGGCTTGATCTCACCGGTCTTGAGGTCGGCAATGATCAAGACATCTCCGACCGCTTCGCGCCTGACGGCGGCCAGGTGAACCCCATCCTTCGAGATTACGGGACTGCGGATGTCACCGTAGCCGACCAAGGCGTCAATCGACAGGCGCGCAGCCGCCACGCTCGGCACCCAAGCAACGCTCAGAGCAGCGACCGCACCGGCCGTGACCTTCAACATCCGTTTTTGAAGGGTTTTAAACGCGATCATCTCAGATCCTTTGGGTTGCATGGGCGTCAGGATCTCAGCCTGAACCATCTCCTCGACGGTGGCCAGTTAAAAATATTTCACAACCTCAGCATCGAAAACAAAGGGTCAATGCGGTGGCGCCTAGGCTTTTGTCAGCCACGCATATTGACTTGATCAAATCCCATCGCGGATGATCGGCCCATGATGACCCTTCGGCTCAGCCTGTGACCCGGCCCCTCTCGGCGGCCACCGCACAAGACCTCAATCGGATCCAGGCCCTGATTCAGGCCGGTCAGCTTGATCAGGCGCAAGGGGCGTGCCGTCAGTTGCTCAAGCGCGAACGTAGCTGTGGTCCCGCTGCCGAATTCCTCGCCCAGATTCTGCTTCATCAGGGCGCGGCCGCTGAGGCCGAAGCGCTTCTGCGTCCGTTCTGCCGCAAAGAGGGGGCGAGCTTTGAGGTCCAGTCCCTGCGGGCGGCGGCCCTTAAGGCCTTGGGCGACAAGGCTGGTTCACTGGCCCAATATCAAGCGGCCGCAAAGCTCGCCATCAATGATCCCATTGCCGCTCACAATGTCGCCGCAGGCTTTGGCGACCTTGGCCGCGATCAGGACGCCGTTGCCGAGGCCGAGCGGGCCTTGCGGCTTGGTGGCCGAGCCCCGGAAACGCTCCTCGTCCTTGGGCGGGGCCTGCAGGGCCTTCGCCAATTTGACCGCGCCAAGCAGGTCTTTGAAGCGGCCCTTTCGGTGCGTCCGAACTATGCTGAGGCCCTGCGTGATCTCAGCCATCTGATCTGGATGGCGACCGGTGACGGGGCCGCAGCGCTCGCCCCCGTCGACCAAGCCCTCTTAAGTGCAAAGGGGCAAGGCGACCTTCTGTTGGTCAAGCTGCGCTTGCTCAGCCACATCTATGGTGAACCCGCCGCGCTGGCCCTGGCCAGAACGGAGGTCGCAGCGATCGGGCAGGACCCGCGTCTGGCACTAGAATTTAGCTGGCTGCTGTTGAAGGACGCTCCCGCCGATGCGCTGGCCATAGCCGAGCAGCTGGTTGCCCGCTTCCCAAGCGAGCGCCTACCGAAAAAGGCCGTCGTTCAGGCCCTGTTGGCGCTAGGTGACGCCAAGACTGCCGCAGACCTCGCCGCTGAACTGGTTGCTGAGCAACCGACAGACCAACAGGCCATTGCCGACCTAACCAGCGCCTG
>CANCJE010000157.1 GCA_947378235.1 Caulobacteraceae bacterium
CGGCACGGTCTAGGATGGAGGGGGCAGGCTGGGTCATAGGCTACAGATGGACCGCAAAGGCCGGGGCGACAAGGGCTGGACTAACCGGCCAATTCCCGCGACCGCTTCACAGCGGCTGTGACGGCGCGGGCGAGGAGATCGCCAAAGCCGCCTTCACCCATCAGGACCTCAAGCGCCGCCTGCGTCGTGCCGCCAGGAGAGGTGACCTGCTTGCGCAGTTCTGCAGGTTCCTCTTGGCTGGCCTCAAGCAGGGCCGCAGCTCCAATGATGGTAGCCCGCGCCAATTTCCGCGAGGCCTCAGCCGTCAGCCCGTGGGCTGGCCCGGTCGCCTCCAAGGCCTCGATGAAGGCGTACAGATAGGCTGGGGCCGATCCTGAAATACCCACAACGGAGTCCATAAGGGCCTCGTCATGGACGTCCACTGTGACGGCTACGGGATCGAACAGGGCATGGGCAACGCTCGACGCTTTGGCATCGGTTGCGAAGATCGAAGCCACGCCCTTGGCCACCGCAACCGCTGTGGTGGGCATGATCCGAGCCACCACGCGGCCCCCGAAGGCCGCGCTAATATCGGCGGCTCTAACGCCCGCCGCAATCGAGACAATGATGCAATCAGGAGCTAAGAGGTCGGTGATCTGCGCCGCCGCTTCGCGCCACATCTGCGGCTTCACGGCCAGCAAGAGCACCTTGGCCTCAGCCAGAACGCGGTCATCCGGATTCAGCCGGGCTCCAGCCTTGGCGGCCTCTTGGGCCTCCTTCGACGGATAGGGATCGCGGATAATCAGATCGGACGGGGTAAAGGCACCCTTTTGGCTCCAGCCCTCAATCAGGGCGCCGCCCATCCGGCCAGCACCCAACATCAAAATCGGAGTCATGGTCAAAATCCGCCTTAAAACCAACGATCAAGCCGTACCGACGGTCTCGAACATACAGGCCGACACCGCCTCTGAGGGAGACTTGTCGCCATTGAGCAAGAAATCAAAGGCCGGATAGAACCGGTCTGCCGCCTCGACGGCTGCATCAATCATGGACGCGGCTTGGGCCAAGGTTGGACGCTCACCATGGGGCAAGGACAGGGCGTGGCGGAAGACCACCTCGCCCTCATCGGCCCAGACCTCGAAATGACCGAGCCAGACCCGCTGATTGATCAGGGACAGAAGCTCATAGGCCTTGGCCCGCTGATCCTTGGCCGCGCGCAAATCGACCGATAGACAAAGTTGCAGACAGTCCGCCTCCGCGCGCCATGCGAACCAAAGCTCATAATCCTTCCAGTCCCCGGCCAGCGAGAAGGCAAGATCACCCTCATCGGTACGGTCAAAGGTCAGGTTTTCAGCGGCTAGAACATGTTCAACCACGTCCAACGGGTCGAGGCCGATGTCCAAATCTTCGTCGGCGTAAGGCGTGTCCATAACAAGACGATCCTAAAAGGCGCGGTCGACGCGGATGGCGTGACCGGGAATCGCCTCATGCAAAAAGGAGCTTAAGCTGCTTCCGGCCTGGGGTCACAAGCCGGTTCACGCAGCAGGCGAAGATTAGGTTGTGGACGAATCGTCCAGCTTGCCCTTCAGCGTCTCGATCTCCTGCCGCAGGGACAGAAGTTCGGCCTTGAGGGCATCCAGCTCATCGCGGCGCACCAGATCCATTTCGGCTACGAAACGGTCGGCTTGAGCGCGGACTGCGGTTTTAGCTTCTTCGCCAGCAGCCTGCGCCAGGCCCATGGCCGTGGTGGTCAGCTTGGCGAACTCATCGAGGAAAGGGTTTTGGCTGTGCATGGACCCTCTATAGCCAAAATCTTTAGGATTTGGAAAGGATATGCAGCAGCCATTTTATCAGCCCTCTCCCCGCAATCGCCTGAGCCTGCTAAAGCAAACGTGACGCAACCAAAGGACGGCTTTCGTGCAGTTTCCAGATTTCGATCCGGTTCTCATCCATCTGGGGCCCTTTGCCATCCGCTGGTACGCCTTGGCCTATATTGCGGGCATACTGTTGGGCTGGCGCTATGCCGTCGGGCTCATCCGCAAACCCAGCCTTTGGGGCCAATCAGAGCCAACAGCGACGGTGCTTCAAATCGACGATCTCATATTGTGGATCACCTTTGGCATCATTCTTGGGGGCCGGATTGGCTATGTCGCCTTTTACAGTTCCAACATGATCTGGACGGACCCTTTGTCGATCTTCAAGGTCTGGCAAGGCGGCATGTCGTTCCATGGCGGCTTCTTGGGGGTCTGTATCGCGGTCACCCTGTTTGCTCGCCACTGCAAGATCGACCTCTTACGGCTGGGGGATATTGTAGCGGCGGCAACGCCCTTTGGTCTGCTGTTTGGCCGGATCGCCAACTTCATCAATGGGGAGCTCTGGGGCCGTCCGACCCAAGTGCCTTGGGCCATTATCTTCCCCGCCGCAGGGCCTGAACCACGCCATCCTAGCCAGCTTTATGAGGCGGGTCTGGAGGGACTATTCTTGTTCCTGATCCTGCGCATCGCCACCCATCGGTTTGGCTGGCTGGAGCGCAAAGGCGGAGTGGCTGGGCTGTTCCTTGTCGGATACGGCATCATTCGCGTCAGCCTCGAAAATGTGCGTCAGCCAGATATTGGTATGCCCGATTTTCCCCTTGGCCTGACCATGGGCATGATCCTGTCGACCCCCATGATCCTGACCGGCACATGGCTGATCTGGCGTTCGCGTAAGGCCCCAGCCCCACAATGAGCTTGAAGGCCCGCCTTCAGGCCCAGATCAGCGCCTTTGGCCCGATCAGCGTGGCGCAATATATGGGCCTGTGTCTGCATGATCCCAAGGATGGCTATTACACCGCCCATCCCAAACTCGGCGCGGAGGGGGACTTTCTCACCGCCCCCCTGACCTCACAGATGTTTGGCGAACTGATCGGTCTTTGGACCATTGCCGTTTGGGAAAGCATGGGTCGCCCTGAACAGCTCAGCCTGATCGAGATCGGTCCGGGTGACGGCACGCTGATGAGCGATCTACTGCGTGCGGCCCGGCTGGCTCCCCAGATGGTCAAGGGCCTCGAGGTCACATTGGTCGAAACCAGCGCGCCCCTGACGCTGATCCAACAGCAGAGGCTGGCTGGTACGCCCATCCGTTGGGTCACGAGGCTGGACGAGGTGACCGGTGATGGCCCTGTGATCCTCATCGCCAATGAGGTTCTGGACTGCCTGCCCGCCCGGCAATTTATCCGCACCGCCACGGGCTGGGCTGAACGCATGGTGGGGCTAACCGACGAGGGCGACCTGACCTTTGGCCTGTCGCCGCGACCGGTCGAAGGACTGTTTCCAACCGCCCCCCAAGGAGCCGTGCTGGAGCTGTCTGCGGCGCAAGAGACTATGGGCGCTGAAATCGCGGCCCTGATCACACGGCGCGGCGGCGCGAGCCTGCTGATCGACTATGGTCGTGACACCGAAGGGTTCGGCGATACACTGCAGGCCTTGAGACGCCATCAAAAGTACGGTCCCTTGGATCATCCGGGGCTGGATGACCTGACCATCCATGCCGATTTTCCCGCCGTCTTGAAGGCGGCTCAGGCGGAAGGGGTCGACACGGCGATCACCTGCCAAGGCACCTTTTTACAAAGGCTGGGCATTGTCGCGCGGGCCGAACGTCTGGCCAAGACGCGGCCCGATCAGGACGCCATTATCGAACGCCAGCTTGAACGGCTGATTGCGCCAGAACAGATGGGGGACCTGTTCAAGGTCGCGGGCCTATGGTCCAAAGACCTGCCCCAGCCGCCCGGATTTTCGACCGATCCAGAGGATCCCTCATGAGCCCGCTTCCCGTCCTGACCCACCCTAAGCTTTCGGCCCTCAAGGGTGTCAAGCACGCCTTTTTCACCCGTCAGGGCGGCGTCTCAACGGGCGTCTATGACAGTTTGAATGTCGGGCGAGGATCGCGCGATGAGCCTGCGGATGTGCACGAAAACCGCCGCCGCGCCGCCGCCCACTTTGGCACCGACGCCGACCATCTTTTGACCGGCTATCAGATCCATTCCACGA
Source organism: Caulobacteraceae bacterium (assembly GCA_947378235.1). Taxonomy (GTDB): domain Bacteria; phylum Pseudomonadota; class Alphaproteobacteria; order Caulobacterales; family Caulobacteraceae; genus CAISGS01. The sequence goes on from CANCJE010000157.1 coordinate 4,008, forward strand.
TCGTCCTGTCGGCAGAAGACCAGACCGGTGAGGTTCGCCTAGAAGGGGATGGGGTCGTGGCTTCACAGCCGGGTCTGGTCTGCGGAGCCTTGGCGGCCGACTGCGCCCCCATCCTGTTGGCAGATGCTGAGGCACGGGTGGTCTGCGCAGCCCATGCGGGCTGGAAAGGAGCGCTTACCGGAATGGCTGAGGCTGCCGTGGCGGCCATGGTCGCAAGAGGGGCCAAGGCGGAGCGGATCGTCGCCGTGATAGGCCCCTGCATTGGTCCCAACTCCTATGAGGTCGGGCCAGAGTTTTTTGAGCGGTTCGAAACCGAACGCCCCGGCTCCCGCCGCTTTTTCCGGCCAGCCGAGGCTGCTGGAAAACATATGTTCGATTTGCCCGGCTTTGTGCTGGAGCGTTTGCGCGGCGCGGGGGTGCAAGCCCCTGAATGGATCGGCAAGGATACGCTGGCGGAGCCTGAGCTGTTCTTCTCGAATCGCCGCGCCTTTCATCAGAAGGAGGAGGATTATGGTCGCCTGCTCTCGGCCATAATGCTTGAGCCAGACTGACCAAAGGTTGCGGCCATCATAAAGATTGCCCCGAAAGATCGTGAATTCGACAGATCAGACTTGCCGGTCTGCGGCGGACTGATAGAAGCCCGGTCATCGGGGTCTAGGGGTGCATTCAAGATGAAACTGCTTGCTGGCAATTCAAACCGTACGCTGGCCACGGCCATCGCTGACTATCTCGACATGCCCTTGACCCGCGCCCAGGTGCGCCGCTTCGCTGACAATGAGGTCTTCGTCACCATCGACGAAAATGTCCGCGGCGAGGATGTCTTCGTCATCCAATCGACCAGCTATCCGGCCAATGACAATCTGATGGAGCTGTTGATCTGCATCGACGCCCTGTCACGCGCATCGGCCCGGCGAATCACAGCGGTCATGCCCTATTTCGGCTATGCGCGTCAGGATCGAAAGACCGGCGGCCGCACCCCGATCTCGGCCAAGCTCGTCGCCAATCTGGTCACCCGCGCCGGAGCGCACCGGGTCCTGACCATGGACCTGCACGCTGGACAGATCCAAGGCTTCTTCGACATCCCTACCGACAATCTGGTCGCCACGCCGGTTCTAGCCCTCGACATCAAGGATCACTATCGCGATTGCAGCGACCTGATGATCGTGTCGCCCGATGTGGGCGGCGTGGTCCGTGCCCGCTCGCTGGCCAAGCGCCTCAATGCCGACCTGGCCATTGTCGATAAGCGCCGCTCGGGTCCAGGCGAGAGCGAAGTGATGAACATTATCGGCGATGTCTCGGGTCGCCGCTGCATCCTGTTTGATGACATTGTCGATTCCGGTGGCACCCTGTGCAACGCCGCTGCGGCTTTGATCGAAAATGGTGCCACGGAGGTGTCGGCCTATATCACGCACGGCGTTCTGTCCGGCGCGGCGGTGGACCGGGTCAATGCCTCGGTCCTGCGTGAACTGGTGGTGACCGATTCTATCGAGGCGGCAGACAATGTCCTGCAAAGCCCCAAGATCCGGGTCGTTGGCTCAGCGCCTCTAATCGGCGAGGCCATTCGTCGAATCGCCAACGAGGAATCGGTCTCAAAACTGTTCGATTAGGACCGGTTAAGACCATCCCTCACACGGTGTGAACCAACCATTTGCGTTCATGCGGCCTGAACCGTTGCATGGACGCCCTGAAGCGTGTATCTACCGCCACCTTATTTGTCCGACCTACGCCGCGCGGTCACAGTGCGGCGGTTTCGTTTGAGAGCATGGCCATGGC
>CANCJE010000158.1 GCA_947378235.1 Caulobacteraceae bacterium
AAGCTGGTCGCGGCTTCGGGCGATGCCGGTACCGGTATCCACCTGAACAACGTGCCGCTGACCGCCAGCAACCTGTTCGAAGCCGAGTTCTATGACGTCGAGCGCGTCGAAGTTCTGCGTGGCCCACAGGGCACCCTGTACGGCCGTAATGCCACCGGCGGCGTCGTTAATGTCATGACCGCCAAGCCTGTCGATCACTTCACCGCCAACATCAAGGGCGAGCTGGGCAACTATAACACCCAGAAGGTTCGCGGCATGCTCAACGTGCCACTGGGCGACAAGATGGCGGTTCGCGTTGCGGGCTCCATGCTGAAGCGCGATGGTTTCGGCGACAATCTCGTGACCGGCAACAATATTGATGACCGCGATCTGTACGCTGTGCGCACAACTGTGTCGTTCAATCCAAGCGAGAAGTTCAGCTCCTACCTGATGTGGGAACATTTCCAAGAGGATGACAGCCGTTCGCGCGTTGGTAAGCAATATTGCGTCAAGGACACCGGCGCTGCTGGCATGCCCTATTCTACCAATGCCACCATCTCGACCTTCCAGCACGGCTTCCTGAGCCAGGGCTGTCAAGAAACATCGGTCTATGCACCGGGCGCTCTGGGCACCCCGAACTCTTCGGCGACCTTGGGCGGCCTGCTCGGCAACCTGACCGGCCTGATCACCGGCGACGCCTATGCCGGCAAGATGCAGTCGACCAACCTGCGTGACATTGAATCCCTCAAGGATCCTATCTACCGGGCCAAGACCGACGTTGGCACCTTCCAGATGGCGTACGACCTAACTGATGATCTGACCTTGACGTCGTTGACCGGCTATTCGAAGGGCTCGATCTTCTCGCGCTCTGACTATAACCGCGTCGCCCCGATCAATACCCTGAACGCTACCCCCTTCTCACCCGGTGGTGTCTTCACCGACCCGCAGGTCGGGGCGTCGAACAAGTTCGCGACCTTCGATATTTCGAGCGCAGATTCCAAGCAATGGTCGCAAGAGCTTCGCTTGCAGTCGGCCTATGCGGGTCCGTTCAACTTCAACATCGGTGCCATCGCGCTCGATTTTAAGAGCGATTCTGATTACTATGTGTTCGGTAATACACTTACCGCCTATTCAGTGATCCTCAACGGCGGCAAGGCCTGCGCGATCAATACACCAACCTGCGTCTATATTGATCCCAACGCGACCCCAACGGGTGACGGACACAACTACTATGACAACCGCACACCCTATCATCTGAAGTCCAAGGCGGCATTCGGTGAGGTCTATTACGAAATCTCGCCAACCTTTAAGTTGACCGGTGGTCTGCGTTATACCCATGACCGTAAGCAGACCACGACCTTGCCGGTTGTTCTGCTCGCTCCTGGCAGCGGCCACCCCGTCGATGCCGTGACGCCAATCCAGATTGCTGACTTCAAGGAAATGACCGGTCGCTTTGGTTTCGACTGGAAGCCTGATCTGGCCATGACCGACAGCAGCCTGATCTATGCCTTCTATTCGCGCGGCTATAAGGCCGGTGGTATGAACCCACCGCAGTCGGCTGCGTCGGCACTGGCCGCTGTGAAGACCACTTTCGATCCAGAGTTCGTGAGCTCGTTCGAAGTCGGCATGAAGAACACGATGCTTGACGGCAGCCTGATCTTGAACGCCACGGTCTTCCACTATGACTACACGGGCTATCAAGTGTCGAAGATCGTCAACCGGACCTCGGTGAACGAAAATATCGATGCCAAGATCCAGGGTCTCGAACTGGAATCGATCTGGGAGCCCATCAATCACCTGCGCTTCAATGCGAGCCTCGGCTTGCTGAAGACGGAGATCGGTGAAGCCAGCTCGATCGATACCTTCAACCGTACGCAAGGCAATCCGAACCTTGTCGTGATCAAGGCTTCGAACGCGTCCAACTGCACCGCAAGCAAGGCTGGCGTTCAGGGCCTGATGACCCTGATCAATGCTGGAGCCCTTGCACCAACCACCATGCTCGGTGTTTGCTCAGGTGCTTTCACCGGGGCGGCCAACCCGCTGAAGGCCTATGGTATCGACATCCCCTTCAGCGACGGTGTCTCGAAGAACCTGAAGGGCAATGAACTGCCAAACTCGCCTAAGGCGACTCTGTCCGTGGGTGCGCAATACACCTTCGAACTGCCCGCTGGCTGGGGCGGCACGATCCGCGGCGACTACTATCACCAGGGCCAGTCCTATTCGCGCATCTATAACAGTTTCGCGGACCGGATCGACTCTTGGGAGAACGTCAACGCCTCCTTGCAGATCTCGAACCCAGGCAACGGCATTCAGCTGGAAGCCTATGTGAAAAATCTGCTCGATGATGCGCCGATCACCGACCTCTATCTGACCGATGACTCGTCGGGCCTGTTCCGTAACGGCTTCCTGCTCGAGCCTCGCACCTTCGGTGTTTCGATCCAGAAGTCATTCTAAGACTGAACCGATAAACTAAGATTTGGGCCGGTGGATTAATCCGCCGGCCCTATTTTATTGCGCCTGACCTTAACGGCTTTGCAACACCACTGAGTTAGCGTGACGTAACTGTATCCAGAAGCGTTGCGTACCCGATGTCCGTTACATTGCCCCTCTGCGAACCCATCGTGCCTGTTGCGCCTGACGCCGGGCGTGCGCAGGTGCTTGACCGGTTCCTGGCGGACCCTAATCTCGAGCTGTTAGCGGTCGTCCAAAACAATCGCCCTGTCGGCCTGATCACCAGAGGCCGCTTTGCCCTAGGTCTGTTGCATGATGGCGCTCTGAGCGGCTCCATCGAGACCATGATCATTGCCAATCCGGTGCTCATCACGGCCGCCTTGGGTCTGGATCAGATCTGCGATCTTATGCGCGCCTCGGTCGATGCCGCGCCCGGCGTGATTATGGTCGATGCAGAGGGGTGCTATCTTGGCGTGATGTCCGCCACCGCCCTGTTGCTGGCCCTGCAACAGAGCCTACAGAGCGATCCGCGCACTCAAGCTGTGAAATCAACCCCCATATCAACGATCCCCAGCAGTTCAGCCCGAGATCGCGAACTGTTCATCTCTGCAGTTGCCCATCAGATTGACGGTCCCCTCGAAGGTATTATCAGCCTGTCTGAGCGGCTGTCGCGTCATCCGCTCAACAGTGACGGTCGCACCCAGGTTCACACCATCCTTGAAACGGGACGAGGGGTCCTCCAACTGGTGCGCCATGCTGCCGCGCTAGGCCGAATTGATGCCGGGGATATTGTCTTGGCACCAGAGCCGGTGATCCTCGGCAACCTCATGGCAGACCTCGAAGAGGCATGGCGTGTTCGGGCAGAAGCGGCAGGTCTAACCCTGATGGTGTCTTACGAGGGGCCGCAGGACCTTGCGGTCAGTGTTGACCCCGAAATGATGCGCCGCCTTTTCAACACCCTCGTCGAGCGGGCCTTGGCCGTTACGCAACGTGGCATTGTCGAGGCGAGCCTGAAGGCCAAGGTCGAGACGTCCGGCGTCTATCTTGAAGGCAGAATTCGTGATGGTGGCGTCAGCCTCGCCGCCAATCGCTTAGCCCGTATCTTTGAGCCCATGCCCGACCGGGCCGGTGGCTCCTTCTTGGAAAGTGTCGGCCTAGCCCTCTGCAACCGCATCATCGGCGTCATGCATGGCAATATCCGGGCCGAGAGTAATGTCGGGGCGGGCTCTAACATCGCCTTTGATCTCCTCGTCTCAGAGCTTGCCTTTTGCCCGGCTCAGTCTGCCGAGTCGCACAATGATGGCCGTGACGGAGCCATCCGCGCCCATGTGCTTGTGGTCGACGACAATGCCACCAACCGCATGGTCGCTGAGGCCCTATGCGAGATGTTCGGCTGTACCTCTGAGGCCGTCGAAGATGGGGTTGAGGCGGTGGAATTTGCCGCAACCGGGCGCTTTGATGTGGCCCTAATGGACATCAAGATGCCGCGCATGGACGGTGTTGAGGCGACCTTAGCGATCCGTGCCCTGCCTAATTCTGCGCGAAATCTTCCGATCATTGCCCTGACCGCCAACGCCGACCCCGAAGATGTTCGACGTTATCTGTCGATCGGCATGTGCGATGTTGTGGATAAGCCGATCAAGTCCGACATCCTGCGTGACGCCATTCTCGCGGCCTTGGCCTCCAAGGCCGCGCCTGAACAGGCAATCGCCAGCGCGGTTGCCTAGTCTCAACCGTCAAAGCGACTGAATTTCCTAAAGAAATCGCCGCGGCAAGCCTTTGGTAGCTGGAGGCGGGATCGAACCGCCGACCTGTGGGTTATGAATCCACCGCTCTAACCATCTGAGCTACCCAGCCAAAGGCATTGCCGAGCGAGGAACGGCTTATAGGGGCAAGTCCGATCCGCTTCAAGCGCCCGTTTCATGTTCCTGATCAAGTCTTTTGCGGGAAATTGATGATCAGACCGCGCAGGCCGCTTGGGTCATGGCGCAGATACCGTTAGGGTCCGGTCCTATGAGCGTGCTGCAACTTTTGGGTTCTGCCGTCGACGGGGGCGCAGAGACCTATTTCACGGACCTGACGACGGCCTTGGCTGCGGCTGGAACCGCGCAGACTGCCGTGATCCGGGGCCATGCCACGCGGCAGTCCGCTCTTCAGGCGGCTCACATCCCGACAACTGTCGCCCGCTTCGGCAGCCAACTAGACCTCTTTACCAAGGGCAAGATCCGGCAGGTGGCTCTTGCTTCAGAGGCTAAAATCCTTTTGGCGTGGATGAACCGCGCCGCCAGCCATGCCCCGATTGGGCCTTGGGCGCGGATTGGCCGTTTGGGCGGCTATTATGACTTGAAATATTATCGTGGCTTTGACGCCTTGGTGGGCAATACGCGTGACATAACCGATTGGATCTTGGCCCAAGGCTGGCCGCAAGATCGGGTCCATTATATCCCCAACTTCGCCGAGGCCGGATCGCTGGACAAGGTTGACCGCGCCAGTCTGGATACGCCTTCTGATGTGCCCTTGCTGCTGTCAATGGGCCGCCTGCACGAGGTCAAGGCCCATGATATGAGCTTACAGGCCTTGGCTTTGATCCCTGACGCCTATCTGTGGATCGCGGGCGCCGGGCCGCTGGAGACTGAGCTCAAGGCCTTGGCCCTTACCCTCGGCGTTACGGACCGGGTTCGGTTCTTGGGCTGGCGCAATGATGCCGCCGCCCTCTATCGCACGGCGGATGTCTGCCTGTTCCCCTCCCGGTTTGAGCCCTTGGGCAATGTGGTCATTCAGTGCTGGGCCAACCGATTGCCCGTCATTGCGGCCGCCAGCCAAGGCCCGTCGCAACTGATCAGCGACGGGCAAGATGGACTGCTCGTGCCCATCGATGATGCCCCGGCCCTAGCCGCCGCGGCCCGCCGCGTGCTGGCTGAGCCTGCGCTGCGGGATCAGATGGTTCAGCAGGGCTTGAAGCGTATTGGCGGGGAATTCTCGAAGGCCGCTGTCGTCGCCCAATGGCAGGCCCTGTTTGCGCGCTATGGAGACCTGTCATGTGCGCCATAGCCGGATGGTTTGGACCTGCCGCCACCGATGGCTCGGTCATCAAGGCTATGGCCGCCACCCTGGCCCATCGTGGCCCTGACGGTATTCGGGTCGAACAGGGCAAAGGTTGGGACCTTGCCCATGCGCGCCTATCGATCATCGATCTGGAGGGCGGCTGGCAGCC
>CANCJE010000159.1 GCA_947378235.1 Caulobacteraceae bacterium
CGGCAGGCGTCGATGATCCAAGCTTCAGTCATGATCTTCTCCCAGTTTCGGTCTTAAGATTGAAAAGGACGTCCTAGCCCTTTTTGGCGGTGAAGGCGGCGATCCGGGCTTGCATATCCGGCCCAACGCCCTCGTTTTGATAAACTTCGTAGGCCAGACCTGCCGATAGGGACAGGCCGTCCGTACCTGTAAGCAACCGCTTGTTGGCCCGGTGGCTGAAGGACGAATTGGCCAGCACCTGATCGACAAAGGCCTCAACGGCTTCAAAGAAACCTTCGTCTGGAAGGCACTGATTGGCAAGGCCAATGGCGGTGGCTTCTTGGCCGCTTAAGGTCGCACAGGTCAGCATCATCTCCATGGCCTTGGCCTGGCCGACGCGGCGCGGCAGACGCTGGCTCATGCCCCACACCGGGGTCAGTGCCCATTTGGCATGGGTATCGGCGAACTTGGCATTGGCCGAGGCGAGGATCACGTCACCCGCGAGGGCCAGTTCCAGCGCGCCTGTGTAGCAATGGCTGTGAACCGCTGTGATCACCGGCTGAGGCAGATTGGCCAGACGCTCGATGACGTGGGATTGAAAATTGGCACGCGGCAAACGCTCGCCCTTGGCAATGTCGCCCAGATCGTGCCCGGCGGAAAAACAGCGGCCCGCGCCGCGCAGCACGACACAGCCGATCTCATCGGTCTGCTGTTCCAGCGCCGCCAGATGGGCGTTCAGATCTTGGAAGACCTCGACATTGAGGCTGTTGAGCTTATCGGGCCGGTTGATGGTCAAGGTGGCCATACCACCGCGGTCCTGTCGTAATACGGTCTCGACCATGGTCTTTTTGCCTCCCTGACGCTGTGAAGGGTTATCTCCCTGATCAGCGATTATCTACTGTTCCCAATCCCGGCCACTTGTCCAGCCGTGCCGTCACGTCAAGTGATGGCTTTCCTTGCTGAAGGTCACTGGTTTCGGTGACAATCGCCCGAACCCCAGCAAAATAACCCAAGACAGGCCCCGGTCCGGTCGATAATCAATCCCTACCCTATTGGAGCTTACCATGACCGACCAGACCGCTTCACCGCCACAAGACGCCCTGTCCCAAACCCTCGGCCTTCAACGGATCATCCTGATGGATGCGGAAACCGGACGGGCCAAGCTGGAATATTTGGCCGGACTGCACATGTGCCATTCGGGCGGCGTGGTTCAGGGCGGGTTCATTACCGGCTGGCTGGATGCGGCCATGGCCCACGGGATCATGGCAGTGACGGGCTTTGACTATACGCCCATGTCGCTGGAGCTGAAGGTCAGCTTCTTTGCCCCAACCAGCCCTGGCCTCGTGATCGCGGAGGCTTGGGTTGAACGGCGCGGCAAGTCGACCAGCTTCATGGAAGCCCACCTGCTCAATACCAAGGGCGAGGTTATGGCCAAGGCCAGCTCGACCCTGCGCCTTGTCCCCCGCGCCAAGGTCGAGGCCCGCGCCCGGGAAAGTATCGCCTGAGTGGACGCCACGCCCTCCTCTCGGCGCTATGATCTGGATGCCCTTCGCGTTGGGGCCTTCTTTCTGCTGATCTTCTATCATGTTGGCATGGTCTATGCCCCTTGGTGGTGGCACGTCAAAAGCACCCACATCCTGCCGGACTTGACGCTGGCCATGGGTCTGATGAACCCGTGGCGACTGACCCTGCTGTTCGTTATTTCGGGTATCGCGACCCGGTTTATGGGCGAGAAGATTGCCGATCGTCGGGCCTCTGGGCGTGTGCTGATGCGCGAGCGAAGCCTGCGTCTTTTGGTGCCTTTCCTGTTTGCCGCCCTCGTGATCGTTCCCCCGCAGTCCTGGGTTCAACTGACCGAGATGAGGCGCTTTAGCGGCGGCTATCTGGAATTTTGGGGCCGGTATCTCAGCGGCGACCAGAGTTTTGGCATCTTCCTGCCGACCTATAACCACATGTGGTTCGTCGGCTATCTTTGGCTCTACACCATGGTCGCGGCCATGGCTTGGACGCTGTTGCCGTGGCTCGACCGCGCATTGAACCGCCTGATGGCAGGGCCTGGACTTTTCCTGTTCCCGATTGCCGGGTTCATGGCCTTGCGGACCCTCGTCTATCCACGTCATCCCGAGACCATCATCCTTTGGGATGACCTCTATGCCCACCTGCATTTTGGCCTTGCCTTTGTCCTAGGCCTAGGTCTGGCCAAGATGGACAAGGCTTGGACACGGTTTGTGGCTTGGCGCCATTACGCCGCCGCAGGGGCCCTCTTGATTGCGCTCTTCAGCCCGCGCCTCGGCTTTCATCTGGCCAATGGCACACCCGTCGGGCTTGAGACCCATATATTGCGCTCGACCTACGCCTGGCTGGTGATCGCAGCCCTGTTTGGCTATGCGAACCGCCACATCCACAGGGGCAGCCCGACCTTGACCCTGCTCACGCGAGCGGTCTTTCCCTTCTACATCATCCACCAGACCACGATTGTCCTGACCGCCTTTGCCATTAAGCGCCTGGGCCTGCCGGTCTTGGTTGAGGCCAGCGTGATCATCGCCAGCACCGGCCTTGCCTGCTGGGCGGCTTATTGGGTCGCCAATCGCACGCCGGTTTTGCGGACGCTGATGGGGTTGAAGTAGGGGGCTTCCTCGTGTTTCGACAAGCTCAACATGAGGAAGAAGGATAGATTAGCGCCCACCCAAACCTCCTCATCCTGAGCCTGTCGAAGGATGGGCCGCATCTATTTGATTGGTTGAAATAGGGGCAAGCAAGAAACAAGGCCCTCACCCAACCCTCTCCCACAGGGAGAGGGTTGGGTGAGGGGGAGATCCACAAACCCCTCCACCGCGTTCCACGAGAAGGCGGGGATCCAGTGGGTCGCTTACGGCCTGAGTGAAAGGGTCTAGGTCCCCGCCTGCGCGGGGAACGCGGGATGTAGTACCCCCTAAATATCCAAGCAGATCTTACCAAAGTGCGTGGCCGAGGCCTGATGGCGGAAGGCGTCAGCGATAGACTCGAGCGGATAGTGGCTGTCGATCACCGGGCGGATACCCGATACATCAATGGCGCGGATCATTTCCTGCTGCTGGCGGCGGTTGCCGACGGTCAGGCCCTGAACGCGAAGCTGCTTGCTCATGATATTCACGGTCGAGACCGGTCCAGCATAGCCTGCCAAGACTCCGATCAGGGCAATGTGACCGCCAATGCGCGTTGCGGCGATGGACTGGGCCATGGTGCCCGAGCCGCCAATTTCCACCACGTGATCGACGCCGCGCCGACCGGTGAGCTTTTGCGCCGTAACGCCCCACTCCTCATCCTTGCGATAGTTGATCAGGTGATCGGCGCCCATGGCTTCCAGTCGCTGCAGCTTCTCATCCGAAGACGAGGTGGCAATGACCGTAGCCCCAGCGGCCTTGGCGAACTGAAGGGCGAAGATCGAGACGCCGCCGGTGCCCTGCACCAGAACCGTGTCCCCGGCCTTAAGATTGCCATTGGGCACCAGAGCGCGCCAAGCGGTTAGGCCTGCACAGGTCAGGGTCGCAGCCTCAGCGTGGCTATAGCCCTTGGGCGCGTGGGTGAAGGCGGCGGTGGGCATGGTCACGATCTGGCGCGCAAAGCCGTCGGCGCTGTCGCCAGGAACATGGCCCATATTGGACAGGTCCGCATCGCCATTGGGCCAGTTGGGGAAGAAGGTGCTGACGACATTATCGCCGACCGCAAACTCGCTGACGCCTTCGCCGACGGCTGTCACCACACCGGCGCCATCAGACATGGGGATACGGCCCTCAGGGGTCGGGATGGCACCGAGCACGACCATATAGTCGTGATAGTTCAGCGAGCTGGCATGGATGCGCACGGTGATTTCGCCCGGGCCAGGTGCGGCGGCCTCTGCCGTGCCGACCGTGAGATTGTCCAACCCGCCGGGTTGTTTGAGGCGAATAGCTTTCATGGTCGTTCCTCCGGGTCGGTCCCTACAGACCTGTTTATCTTATCGCCGCTATCTTGAACCAGCCGACAGACCTTGCCAACCGTGTCGCAGCGTAAGGCTAGCCCTTGAGCGCCAAGTCCAGAGCATCCTTATCCAGCGCCCCTTCCCAGCGGGCGACGACAATGGTGGCGACGGCATTGCCGATGAAGTTGGTGATGGCCCGGCACTCGGACATGAAGCGGTCGATGCCAAGGATCAGGGCCATGCCCGCCACCGGCACCGAGGGCATAACCGACAGGGTTGCGGCTAAGGTGATGAACCCCGCGCCCGTCACGCCCGCTGCGCCCTTGGAACTGATCATCGCCACGCCGAGCAAAAGGAGTTGATCGCCTAGGCTCAGATGCACGCCCGTCGCCTGGGCAATGAATAGGGCCGCGAGGGTCATATAGATGTTGGTGCCATCCAGATTGAACGAATAGCCGGTCGGGATGACCAGCCCGACAATCGGCTTGGCGCATCCAGCCCGTTCCATCTTGTCCATCAGGCTCGGCAGGGCCGACTCCGACGAACTGGTGCCCAAGACCAAGAATAGCTCGGTCTTCAGATAGGCAATCAGGCGAAAGATCGAAAAGCCGTTGAACCTGGCGACCAGACCCAGAACCACCACCACGAACAGGGCTGAGGTCAGATAGAAACAGGCGACCAAGGCGGCCAGATGAACGATGGACCCGATGCCATATTTACCAATGGTGAAGGCAAAGGCCCCAAAGGCCCCGATGGGTGCAGCCTTCATCAGGATCGCGACAAGGCGGAAAAAGCTATGGCTCAGCGACTCTAGCAGATCGACCACCGGCTTGCCCCTATCGCCGACCAAGAACAGCGCAATGCCGAAGGTGATCGAGAAGAATAGGACCTGAAGGATATTGCCATCAACAAAGGCGCTGGCCACCGTGTCTGGAATGATGGCGGTCAGGAACCCGACAATGGTGGTCTCGTGGGCCTTAGCCGCAAAGTCCGCTACCTTTGTCGTGTCAAGACTTGCTGGATCGATATTCATGCCCGCGCCGGGCTGAACCAGATTGGCCACAATCAGGCCGATGATCAGGGCCAGGGTCGAGAAGGTCAGGAAATAGGCAAAGGCCTTGGCCGTGGCCCGGCCAAAGGTCTTCAGATCGCTCATCCCGGCTATACCGGTGACAATGGTCAGGAAAATGACCGGCCCGATGACCATCTTGACGAGCTTGATGAAGGCATCGCCCAGAGGCTTGAGTGACTCGCCCAAGGTCGGGTTGAAGTGCCCGATCAGGGCCCCTGCCGTAATCGCGATCAGAACCTGAAAATAGAGATGGCTGTACCAAGGGCTCTTGCTCGCCCCATCCGTCGTCGTCTCTGCCGCTGTCATTGTCCGCCCCGCCTTAATCTTGCTTGCAAGATTGCTGGGTCGGCGGCGATAGGCAAGCCTACATCACTAAGAACATGGCGGTCACAGCAAAGGCCATGATCACGGTCGCGGCCCAACCAAACACCCTCTGACCCGGCGTGGCGACAAAATCCCCCATACGTTGTCGGCTGGTGGCGACCACCATCATCGCCGCCATGATCGGTACGGAGATGACGCC
>CANCJE010000160.1 GCA_947378235.1 Caulobacteraceae bacterium
AAAAGCAAATATCGTTGCATTTCAGTCAGTTATGGCGATTTTTGGGAGTGAAATTGGCGCGCCCGGAACGATTCGAACGTCCGACCCTCAGATTCGTAGTCTGATGCTCTATCCAGCTGAGCTACGGGCGCGCTGTTGCCCTAAGGCAAGGTGGCGGAAACTAGTCGCTGGGCAATCTTTAGGCAAGCGTTAGTTCTGGCTTTTTTCTGCATCCTTTTGGCTGGCGCGGATTGGGCCGGTCGGTATGGTGAAATCTGTTGGTCTGATTGAGACATTGGGGATTGAGATGCGTAAGCCGTTCGGCTGTCTGGGCCTTGTATTGTTGGCCCTTACCGGGGCGATGGCGCCCTCCTCCTCGGTTTTCGCCGATCCCGTGGCCAAGGCGGTCGCGGCCAAGGCACCAGCAGCCTCCCTCGCCCTTGCCCCCCATGCCATGGTCGCTGCGGCCAATCCCTTGGCCGTTGAGGCTGGGCTGGCGGTTCTGAAACGTGGGGGCTCAGCGGTGGATGCCGCTGTTGCCGTCCAGGCGATGCTGGGTCTGGTCGAGCCTCAGAGCTCTGGCCTCGGCGGCGGGGCCTTTATGGCCTTCTATGATGGGAAGACCCACGCCGTGACCGCCTATAATGGCCGAGAGACCGCTCCGGCCGGGGCGAGCCCTGACATGTTCATGCGCACCGATGCCAATGGGGTGTCAAAGCCGATCGGCTTTTTCGAGGCCGTCGTGAGTGGCCGCGCGACCGGCGTGCCCGGCGCTGTGGCGATGTTGTCCCTTGCCCAGTCGCAGCATGGCAAGCTGGCCTGGAAGGACCTGTTTGGCGATGCCGAGCGTCTGGCCTCCGATGGCTTCATCGTAAGTCCGCGTCTGGCGGGCATGATCAATAGCGCCGCGCCTCAGGCCAAGTCGCCAGACGCCACCGCCTATTTCACCAAGGCCGACGGGATGCGCTATCAGGCGGGTGATGTGCTCAAGAATCCCGCCTATGCCGCGACGGTTCGGCGGATCGCCACCGAAGGGGCCAGCGCCCTCTATCAAGGCCCCTTGGCCGAGGCCATCGTCGCCCGGGTTCATCAGGGTGATCTGCCCGGTTCGCTGACATTGGCCGACTTCAAGGCCTATCGGCCCAAGGTTACCTCCGCCCTGTGTCGGCCCTATCGGGTTTACCGGGTTTGCGTGCCGCCCGTGCCGGCTGGCGGGACCGCCGTTCTTCAGGGCCTTGGCATCCTAGAGGGAACTGACATTGCGGCCCATGCCAACGACGCTCAAGGCTGGTATCTGTTCACCCAAGCCAGCCGCCTGATGTATGCCGACAGGGACCGCTATCTGGGCGACCCCGACTTTGTCAGCGTTCCGGTCGATGGCCTGCTCGATCATGACTATCTGGCCCAGCGCCGCGCCCTGATCGGTGATACGGCCGGACCTGCGCCGGACTATGGTCAGCCCAAGGGCGCGCCAAAGCTTGGTCCTGACGCGACCCACGAGCCGGGCGGCACCACCCACTTCGTCATTGTCGACGCGGACGGTAATGCGGTGTCCATGACCACGACCGTCGAGAGTATCTTTGGCTCAGGCCGCATGGTGAACGGATTTTTCCTCAACAACCAACTGACAGACTTTAGCTTCGCACCGACCAACAAAGACGGAACAGCAGCGGCCAATGCCGTTGGAGCGGGTAAGCGGCCGCGCTCGTCCATGTCCCCGACCATCGTTCTGGACCAGAAGGGCCAGTTCTATGCCGCCGTCGGATCGCCCGGTGGGTCCTCCATTCTGGCCTATGATCTCAAGGCGCTGGTTGGGGTTTTGGACTGGAAGATGCCGATGCAGCAGGCGGTGGCCCTGCCTAATCTGGTGTCGCGCGGCGAGGTCTATTCGGCCGAGACTCAATTTTTGACGCCAGACGTGATCGCCGATCTGGCCAAGAAGGGCGTCGCACTCAAGGCGGCGGGCCTTGGAGAAGCGTCCGGCCTGCACGGGATCATCAAGCACAAGGGCGGCTATGAGGGCGGGGCCGATCCACGCCGTGAAGGGGTTGCACGGGGATACTAAGAGCCCCCTACCCCGGCTTCGCGGGGAATGCGGAACAGAGAGTGGGCCTTGTTTTCGATCATGATCGCCCCATCATCACGATAGTGGCTTTCACAGTACGGCTTTCGTTGACAGGCCAGAACCGGAAGCTAAAAGTCCGAACAAGTTTTTGAAACACTGGGGAAGCGAACCAATGAGCCAGGGCAAACCCGGCGCGGCCAAGGCCAGGCCGCTGTCACCGCACCTACAGGTGTGGCGTTGGCACATCACCATGTGGGGCTCGATCCTCAACCGCGCGACGGGCGTCGCGCTCTATGTCGGCGCTCTGATCCTTGCCGGTTGGGCCGTAACCCTGGCGTCTGGCCAAGATGCCTATATTGCCTATACGGGGATGCTCGGCACGCCCTTGGGGCTGCTGGTCATGCTCGGCCTGACCTTCTCACTCTATTATCATCTGGCCGCAGGCGTGCGTCACCTGTTCTGGGACGCAGGCAAGGGCTTTGATCCAAAGCTGGCCGACCTGACCGGCGTTGCGGCCATCGGCTTTGCCCTTGTTGCCACCCTCGCCACCTGGGCCATCGCCTTCATGACGGGAGCCCTCTAATGAGCGATTTTCGTACCCCCCTCAGCCGCGCTCGCGGTCTTGGCTCGGCCAAGCATGGGGTCAGCACCTGGCTGTTCGAGCGGGTCTCATCGATCACCCTGGTTCCCATCGTCCTTTGGGCAGTGTTCTCAGGCTTGAAGCTGGCCAGCGCCGACTATCAGGCCGCTCGGGTCTGGATGCAGTCGCCGGTCAATGCGGTTCTGACCCTGCTTCTTATAATTGTTGGCATTTGGCACATGCATGTGGGTTTGCGGGTGGTGATTGAGGACTATATCTCAAAGCCGCTCAGCAGGGCCGCGTTGCTCTTGCTCAATATGTTTGTCTGCGGCCTGGGCGGGGCCCTGGCGGTGTTCTCGATTCTTAAGGTCGCCTTAAGTGTCGGCGGCCTTGACGGCGGAGCCCTTTGATCATGTCTGAATATAAGTTCATCGACCATAAGTTCGACGTTGTCGTCGTGGGTGCAGGCGGCTCTGGCCTTCGGGCGGCGCTGGGCGCAGCACAGGGCGGTCTGAAGACAGCCTGTATCTCCAAGGTTTTCCCGACCCGCTCGCACACGGTTGCCGCGCAGGGCGGCATCTCGGCTAGCCTCGGGAATATGGGCCAGGACGACTGGCGCTGGCACATGTACGACACCGTCAAGGGGTCGGACTGGCTGGGTGACCAAGACGCCATTGAATATCTATGCCGCAATGCCCCCGCCGCCGTTTACGAGCTGGAACATTGGGGCGTGCCCTTCTCGCGCACCGAAGAGGGCAAGATCTATCAGCGCGCCTTTGGCGGCATGACCAAGAACTATGGCGAAGGACCCGTGCAACGCACCTGCGCCGCCGCCGACCGCACCGGTCACGCCATGCTGCACACCATGTATGGCCAAGCCCTGTCCAAGGATGTCGAGTTCTTCATCGAATATTTCGCCCTCGACCTGATCATGGAAGATGGCCGCTGCCGGGGCGTCACTGCCTGGAAGCTCGATGACGGCACGCTGCACCGTTTCATGGCCCAGACCGTCGTTCTGGCCACCGGTGGCTATGGCCGCGCCTATTTCAGCGCCACCAGCGCCCACACCTGCACAGGCGATGGCAATGCCATGGTCCTGCGCGCGGGCCTGCCGCTGCAAGATATGGAATTTGTTCAGTTCCACCCCACCGGCATCTATGGGGCAGGCTGCCTGATCACCGAAGGGGCACGGGGCGAAGGCGGCTATTTGACCAACTCCGAGGGTGAGCGCTTCATGGAGCGTTACGCGCCGTCGGCCAAGGATCTGGCCAGCCGTGACGTGGTTAGCCGCGCCATGACCATCGAAATTCGTGAAGGTCGCGGCGTCGGTCCCAACAAGGACCATATCTTCCTGCACCTTGACCACCTGGACCCCAAGGTCCTGCACCAGCGCCTGCCCGGCATTTCCGAAACCGCCAAGATCTTTGCCGGCGTCGATGTGACCAAGCAGCCGATCCCGGTCCTGCCGACCGTCCACTATAATATGGGCGGCATTCCGACCAACTATCACGGCGAAGTGCTTACCAAGGTCGGCGGCGATGCGGACAGTGTCGTTCCTGGCCTGATGGCCGTGGGCGAAGCGGCCTGCGTTTCGGTGCACGGGGCCAACCGCCTCGGCTCCAACTCGCTGATCGATCTGGTCGTCTTTGGCCGCGCTGCCGGCATGCGCACGGCTGAGACCCTGAAGGCCGGTGAGCGTCAAGCAGACCTGAAGCCTGAATCGACCGCCAGCCATATCGAGCGCTTTGACCGTCTGCGCAACGCCTCGGGCAAGAACTCCACCGCGTCCCTGCGTCTGGCCATGCAAAAGGCTATGCAAGAGGATGTGGCCGTGTTCCGCACGGGCGAGACCCTCGACAGCGGCGTCCAGCGTATGGATGCCGTCTTCAAGGATATGGGCGATATTGGCGTTAGCGACCGCGGCCTGATTTGGAACACCGACCTCTTGGAAACCCTCGAGTTCGACAACCTGATCTGTCAGGCCATTGTCACCGTCAATAGCGCGGCCAATCGTCAAGAAAGCCGCGGGGCCCACGCCCGCGAAGACTTCTCCGAGCGCAATGACGACACCTGGATGAAGCATACGCTCGCCTGGTACGACGGCAAAACCGGCAAGGTGGCGATCGATTACCGCCCTGTCCACACCTACACCATGTCCAACGAGATCGCCTACATCGCGCCAAAAGCGCGGGTGTATTGATCCGCTGCCGCCAGATTAAGGAAAGCGCCTGATGGTTCAGCTGACGCTGCCGCAGAACTCCAAGGTCGTCAAAGGCCGTCATCACCCGGCTCCGGCCGGTGCGACGAAGGTCAAGACCTTCAAGATCTACCGCTATGACCCCGAGTCTGGCGGCAATCCACGCTGGGACACCTATGATGTGGCCGTGGACCAGTGCGGCCCGATGGTGCTGGACGCCCTGATCCACATCAAGAATACGATGGACCCGACCTTGGCCTTCCGTCGCTCCTGCCGTGAAGGGGTCTGCGGTTCCTGCGCCATGAATATTGGCGGACGCAACACACTGGCCTGCACCAGCGGCTGGGCCGAGGTTTCGGGCAAGGATGTGCAGATTTCTCCCCTGCCCAGCCAGCCGGTGATCAAGGACCTTATCCCGGACCTGACCCTATTCTTTGCGCAATATGCCTCGATCGAGCCTTGGCTCCAGACCAAGACCCCCGAGCCTGAGGGCGAGTGGATCCAGTCACCAGAAGACCGTGAACATATTGACGGCCTCTATGAGTGCATCCTGTGCGCCTGCTGCTCGACCTCGTGCCCGAGCTACTGGTGGAA
>CANCJE010000161.1 GCA_947378235.1 Caulobacteraceae bacterium
CGCATTCGCCAAGCCGCTGACGCCTATCTGGAGCGCGCGGCCTACACGGCATCGGGTAATCTTGGGGAGGCGGCCGCCCTGTCGCAGGGCTTTGACCAGGCGCAGGGCCTGTTCGGAGATCCCTCCAGCGAAACCTCGTTCTTCAACCAATTGGACTCGATCTATAGCGGATTCAATGTCGCATCAGCCTCGCCCTCGTCGGGCTTGGGTCGCAGTCAGATCGTTCTGGACCTGCGCAACTTTCTTTCAGACGCGGCCCGGATCAATAGCTCGATCCGGGATTTGCGATCGGAAGCCGACACACGGTTGACCAATAATGTCGATACGATCAACAATTTGCTGAAGGGGATTTCGTCCCTCAATACCGATATTGTCCAAGGCAATCTGACCAATGGTGACGCGACGGGCTCGGAAAGCCTCCAGCGTGAAATGATTAAGCAACTGTCCAACTATATGGACATTAAGGTAACGACCCGCCCAACCGGTGAGGTCCGAATTATCGGGGGCGATAGCATAACCCTGATCGGCGAGGGCGCGGCGCAGCTGAGCACAAGCCTGCAGCCCTCTGGCTTTAGCGATATCTATGTGACCCCGAGCGGCGGTTCACCGATATTGCTGAAGAACCATATTTCGTCCGGCGAAATGCTGGGGCTGACGCAGCTTCGCGATAAGGAACTGCCGGGCCTTATGAACCAGCTCGGCGAATATACCAGCCATGCCACCGAAGAGTTGAACCGGGCCCACAATGCGGCCTCATCGGTGCCCGCGCCGCAAACCCTCACGGGGCGGCCCACCGGATTTTTGGATCAGGCCACCGCCTTCTCGAACTTTACGGGCAAGACGACCTTAGCGGTTCTGGATTCGGCCAATATGGTAGCGAAGTCGGCGGTGATTGATTTTGGTGCGGCAACGATCACGGTGGGTGGAACGGTAACCGGGTTCACGCCCGCGACCTTCGTGACGAGTTTCAATACCGCCCTTGGGGGCAGCGCCACCGCAAGCTTTACCAATGGTGCCCTTTCGATCACTACCGCACCTGGCCAAGGTCTCGCCTTTGATGATCGGAACGCCGCGCCAGCCAGTGCAAAGGCGGGTAAGACCTTCAGCCACTATTTCGGCATGAATGATCTGGTTACCTCGACCGGTATTTCGACCTATGACACGGGCCTCACCGCGACCAGCAATCACGGTTTCAATGCGGGCGGACAAATTGCTTTCGATTTGACCGATCCTACGGGGCAGCACCTCGTCGATGTGACCGTGCCAGTGCCCGCAGGCCCACTGATGAGCGATTTGCTGACGGCCTTGAATACGGGCGTTAGCGGTTACGGTTCCTTCGCGCTTGATCCCACCACTGGTCGGCTAAATTTCTCATCCACGACAACGAACCTCGCGATCCGTTCGGATAGCACGCAGCGCGGTACGGGCGGTGTGTCCATGAGCGCGCTTTTCGGTATCGGTGACGTCCAGCGCTCGCTCAGGACAGACCAATATGGGGTCCGAGCCGATATTGTCCAAGATGGTAAATATCTTGCCCTTGCGCGCCTAGACCTGACTGCCGCCGTTGGGCAGCCGGCCCTCAAAACCGGTAATGGCGATGGCGCGAAGCTTCTGGCCAATGCGGGTGCCGCGACGGCGAGTTTTGATAAGGCGGGCAACATTTCGTCGGGGACCTATAGTATTTCCGACTATTCGGCTCAGTTCGCTGGCAGCATGGCGCGTTCATCTGCGCAGGCTGAAAGTGCGCGAAAAAGCGCTGATGCCGTCAACGCTGCGGCTGAAGATCGGCGCTCGAAAGCTGAAGACGTTAATATTGACGACGAGCTGATCAAGTTGACCACCTATCAACAGGCCTTCAATGCTTCTGCACGGATGGTCAAGGCAGCAGGTGAGTTATACGATGTGCTGCTTGGCATGGTAAATTAGGGCTGAACAATGGATCGGGTTTCTACCACAAACTCATATAATGTTGTTTTGTCAGGAATTCTGCGTGCTCAGCAAACGCAGAACGAGGCTAACACCCAACTCTCGACCGGCAAGAAGGCAACCGACCTTCGCGGGTTTTCGTCCGACTCCCAGACCCTTGTGGCGGCCAGAACCGTGAAGGTTCAGACCGAATCCTACATCAAGCTGAATGAGAATTTGGGTCGCAAGCTCGATACGCAAAATCTCTACCTCTCCTCGACGGCGGATGCGGCCGACATGGCGCGGCAGACCCTTGCCAATGCCATCGCCAACGATACGGGCACCTCTTTGATGGAAACCCTTAAGCTGCAGTTCTCTGCGGCCGTGGAGTCCTTGAATGGTCAACATGAGGGACAGTATCTGTTCGCAGGGTCTCAGACCTTAACCAAGCCTGTGAACGCGACTGCGATGTCCGATCTGGCGTCGCCAGCCACGGTCGCGTCTATTTTCCAGAATGACTCGGAGGTTCAAACCAGTCGGTTGAATGACGCGACCTCCGTTACAACAGGCATCACGGCCAGTGATATTGGCACTGACCTGATGACGGTGTTCAAGAATATTCAGGACTATTATGTAGCCAATACAGTTACGGTTCCGGGGCCGCCCGCGACGTCGACCTATCCGTTTGGATCGACCCTAACGACCGCTGAAACCACATTCCTGAACACGCAGATGCAGGCCCTCGCCTCGGCCCATAGCGGCCTGACCGATCGCGCAGCCCTCAACGGTGCCGTCGCCAATAGCGTGGCCACCACCATCACGTCGCAGAAGGCCCGCGTGGATACGATCGACAGCATGACCTCTGACCTGTCCGGCATTAATGAGGCCGAAACCGTATCGCGCCTTCGCCTTGCCCAGCAGGCTGTCCAAGCCGGGGCCCAGGTCTTTCTGGCCCTGAAGAGTTCATCGCTTCTGAACTATCTCAACTGATTGGCCCCGGTTGGGCTTAAACGGCTCAGAAGCCTCGCGAAATTCATCCAAAACCGCTATGGGGTGGCGATAGTCCAACCACAGGCAGGATGATGACCGTCTCGACCCTCGATATGACCCTGAGCCAAGACGCTGCCAGCGCGATTGCCGTTGCGCGCGCCGCTGTGGGCTTGCCACTGGGGACGCGGGTCGTTGTGGCCATGTCGGGCGGCGTCGATTCCACCGTCACCGCAGCGCTGCTCAAGCAGGCGGGCTATGATGTGGTCGGGGTTACGTTGCAACTCTATGACCACGGGGCGGCGATCCAAAAGAAAGGCGCATGCTGCGCAGGGCAAGACATCCATGATGCGCGCACGGCGGCCGAGCGGATCGGCATCCCGCACTATGTCCTCGACTATGAGAGCCGCTTTCGCCAAGAGGTGATCGAGGACTTTGCCGACTCCTATCTGCGCGGCGAGACGCCCATCCCCTGTATCCGCTGCAATCAAACGGTCAAGTTTCGCGACCTTCTCGACATGGCGCGTGATCTTGGTGCCGAGGCGATGGCAACCGGTCACTATGTGCGCCGCGAGGAGGGGCCAAACGGTCCTCAGTTGGTTCGCGCCATCGATCCGGCCAGAGATCAGAGCTATTTCCTATTTGCGACAACGCCAGACCAGTTGGCCTTTGTTCGCTTCCCTCTGGGCGGGCTACCCAAGCCAGAGGTGCGCAAGGTCGCGGCGAGCCTTGGCCTAGCGGTCGCCGATAAGCCCGATAGCCAAGACATCTGCTTCGTTCCGGAAGGCAAGTACGTCACCCTGATCGACCGCTTGCGCCCTCAAGGGGCCTTGCCGGGCGATATTGTCCATCTTGATGGGCGGGTGCTGGGCCAACATGAGGGCGTCAGCCGCTATACGGTCGGCCAAAGACGCGGCCTGAACGTCGCGGTCGGCGAGCCTCTGTTTGTGGTCAAGATCAATCCGGACCAGCGTCAGGTCGTGGTCGGTCCGCGCGAGGCGCTGCTGACCAAGGCCTTACGGCTGAAAGAAACCAATTGGCTCGGAGATCAGGTCAGCCTGATGGTGGCTGCGGAGGGCGGACAGCAGGTCTTGGCGCGCGTCCGCTCGACCCGTGAGCCTGTTTCATCACGGTTAGCCATTGTTGATGGCGCGCCCGTCGTACTGTTCGATGAGGCTGAAGAAGGCGTTTCTCCTGGTCAGGCTTGCGTCCTCTATGATCCCGCGAGCGGTGGCGAACGGGTGCTTGGCGGCGGTTTCATTGAGTCGACGACCGCCGCCCATCTCAACCTTTAGGCTTGGCTTGCGCTGCGTCATGGGTGCCAAGTTAAGGGGTGCCTATAGATTACAGTCCCCAATCGGAGATCACTGCCATGTCCGTTTCTGATCCGATCGTCATAGCCTCCTATGCCCGCACCCCGATGGGGGCCTTTCAAGGCGGTCTATCGAGCGTCAAGGCCACCGCGCTTGGATCGGTCGCGGTAAAGGCTGCACTGGAGCGGGCCGGGGTGCGCGGCGAGCAGATTGACCAGATCATCATGGGCTGCGTCTTGCCCGCCGGTCTGGGTCAGGCCCCGGCGCGTCAAGCCGCCTTGGGGGCAGGGCTGCCCCTCAGCGTCACAGCGACTACCGTTAATAAGATGTGCGGCAGCGGTATGCAGGCGGCGATTATGGCCTTTGATGCCTTGGCAGCAGGGTCATCTGATATCGTAGTCGCCGGCGGAATGGAGAGCATGAGTGGCGCGCCCTATCTGCTCGCGAAACATCGCGCCGGTGCACGGATTGGACATGATACGGTGTCCGACAGCATGTATCTCGATGGTCTGGAGGATGCCTATAGCCCCGGAAAACTGATGGGTGTCTTCGCCGAAGAGGCCGCGGCGGCCTATCAGTTCAGCCGTGAGGCTCAAGATGCCTATGCGGTGGAAAGCCTTACCCGGGCGCGGCGGGCTGTGGAAACCGGAGCCTTTAAGCGTGAGATCGCGGCGGTCGAGGTCAGCACCCGCAAGGGAACAGAGGTGGTCGACACCGATGAGGCCCCGCTCAAGGCAGATTTGGCCAAGATTCCGACGCTCAAGCCCGCCTTTAGCCGCGATGGCACCGTGACAGCGGCCAATTCGAGCTCCATCTCGGATGGTGCGGCGGCGTTGGTTATCACACGCGCGTCCGTGGCGGAGCGTCTGGGCTTAACCGTCGTGGCTCGTATCGTGGCCCATGCCGCCCACGCCCACGAGCCGGGTCTCTTCACTACGGCCCCGGTGCCCGCCATTCAGAAGGTCTTGGCCAAGGCCGGTTGGTCGGTTGGTGATGTCGATCTGTTCGAGGTGAACGAAGCCTTTGCCGTCGTGGCCATGATCGCCATGAAGGAACTGGCCATTCCGCACGACCGGATCAACGTCAACGGCGGGGCCTGCGCCCTGGGCCACCCCATCGGGGCATCCGGCGCGCGGATCTTAGCCACCTTGCTGTCCGCTCTAGAGGCCA
>CANCJE010000162.1 GCA_947378235.1 Caulobacteraceae bacterium
CCCCCAAATGGAAAACCCCCCGCCGGGTTGCGACGGGGGGTTTATGGTGGAGCTAAGCGGAGTCGAACCGCTGACCTCTTGAATGCCATTCAAGCGCTCTACCAGCTGAGCTATAGCCCCGAAGATATTCGGGTTTTACGTCGGGGGGCTTCGTCAGAAGTCCCCTTGAGGTCGCGGACACTATGCTGTGGGTTTCGTCCGATCAACCCCAAAAGAAAGTTTTTTTGATCGTCTCCGATCAAACCGTTCCGAGCCTCGAAAAGACCCGGCACAACCGGACCTTTTCGGGCAGGAAACAGGATTAGATGTCGAGGTCACCCTCGCCGGGCAGCCCTTCGATCTCGTCTTCAGGGAAGTCGTCATCCTCGTCCTCGAGGAACGGAACATCGTCCGCCTCTTCTTCGAGATCGCCATCTTCGGCAAAGTCGACGCCCAGATCGTCAGGCGAGTTGGGGGTGGTGACGCCGTCGGAGTCGAGATCATCGACCTCCATCACGTCCGCATCGACCGCGGCGTCGATTTCGGGGGTTTCATCCACCTCGTCCTCGAAGCCATCCGTCTCCTCGGCGACCTTCACCGGTTTTTCGTCGGCATCCTCGTAATCGGGCGTGGTCGTCCGCGCACGGTTACGGCGTGACTTCACAGCCTCTTCGGGATCGAAGGCGGTGGAGCACTTTGGACATACGGCTGGCCTGCGGCCGAGGTCATAGAACTTGGCTTGGCAGTTCGGGCAAAGTTGTTTTGAGCCCAATTCGGGACTGGCCAATAGGATAGATCCTTTAAGAGCCTGTTTGATAAGCGGTCGGTCACTTGCCATGCGCTTATGCCGCTGTCAAAAGCAAAGCCCTAAAATTCGTCTTTGAGCGACATTATTTCGTAAGTTCGGCCTGAAGGAGGCCTTCCACCGCCGATGACCGACGCTGTTCTCACTGCCCGCCCCGGACATGCGCTTGTGGGCCGTGCCCGCGCACCCGGCGATAAGTCCATGTCTCACCGCGCCCTCTTGCTGGGGGCCTTGGCCAAGGGCGTTACCGAGATTGAGGGGCTGTTGGAAGGCGAAGATGTGCTGAACACGGCCAAGGCCATGCGCGGTTTTGGGGCCACGGTCGATCAGCTCGGTGAAGGCCGCTGGCGGGTCGAAGGTCAGGGCGGCTTTAGTGAACCCAGCGACGTCATCGATTGCGGCAATGCCGGAACCGGCGTGCGTCTGATCATGGGGGCGGCGGCAGGCTTTGACCTTAGCACCACCTTCACCGGCGATGCCTCCCTGCGCGGTCGCCCCATGGGCCGGGTCCTGACGCCTCTGGGCCTGATGGGCGCAAGCTGGATGGGCCGCAGCGGTGGGCGCCTGCCCCTGACGCTCAAGGGCGGGAACCTGAAATCTATCGCCTATCGCCTGCCGATGGCCTCGGCTCAGGTCAAGTCCGCGGTGCTGCTGGCCGGGCTCCATGCCGAGGACGGGGTCGAGGTGCAGGAGCCTGAACCCACCCGTGACCATACCGAACGGATGTTGCGCGCCTTTGGCGTCAGCGTCGATGTGACCGACACACCAGACGCCCGGATCGTGCGGCTGGGCGCGGGTCAGAGCCTGACGGGAACCCGCGTGCGGGCACCGGGCGATCCCTCCTCCGCCGCCTTCCCCATCGTTGCGGCCCTGATCACGCCGGGCTCGCGCGTGACCATCGAGGGGGTGATGCTCAATCCCCTGCGCGCCGGGATCTTCACCACCTTGCAAGAGATGGGCGCGGACCTGACCATCGAGAACCTGCGCGAGGAAAGCGGCGAGCCGGTCGGCGACCTGACGGCCTGCTACAGCGCCTTGAAGGGGGTCGAGGTGCCTGCCGAGCGCGCACCAGCCATGATCGATGAATATCCGATCCTTGCTGTGGCGGCGGCCTTTGCGACCGGCACCACCATTATGCGCGGCATTGGCGAGATGAGGGTCAAGGAAAGCGACCGCATCGCCCTGATGGCCAATGGGCTCAAGGCCTGCGGCGTCGACATCGAAGAAGAGCCCGAAGGCATGATCGTCCACGGCTCTGGCCAGCCGCCCAAGGGCGCCGCGCGGATCACGACCAAGGGCGACCACCGGATTGCCATGTCCCATCTGGTGCTGGGTCTGGCGGCTCAAAGCGCGGTGACGGTCGATGAGCCTGAGATGATCGCGACCAGCTTCCCCACCTTCCACAGTCTGATGGCCGAGCTTGGGGCCGATATCCGCGCATGAGCCAGCCTCTGGTCATCGCCGTTGACGGTCCTGCGGCCTCAGGCAAGGGCACCATCGCCTCTGGCCTCGCGGCGCTCTATGGCCTGCCCCATCTGGATACGGGTCTGCTCTACCGCGCCGTCGGTGTGACGGTGCTAGCCCTTGGCGGACGACTAGATGATGAGGCGGGGGCGGCTAAGATCGCCGCAGCGCTTGATCTGGCGCAGTTGGATCGCCCTGAATATCGCACGCGCGAGGCCGGAGAGGCGGCCAGTCAGGTTGCTGTCCATCCTGCCGTTCGCCTTGCGCTTCTAAAGATGCAGCAAGACTTTGCCCGTCGCCCCGGCGGCGCGGTGATTGATGGGCGCGATATTGGCACGGTCATTGCGCCTGACGCCGTCGCCAAGCTGTTCGTCACAGCGACGCCAGAGGTGCGGGCCGAGCGGCGCTGGAAACAGCTCACAGGCCAAGGCGAGAGCGTCTCGATGGCCGAGGTCTTAGAGGATATCCGCCTGCGCGATGCGCGCGATTCCGGGCGGGGCGCTGCGCCCCTGACCCAAGCTGACGACGCGGTCTTGCTCGATACGTCTGATAAGAGTATAGAAGCCGCCGCCGATGCAGCCCGCCGCATCGTCGAGGCTGCGCGCATCCGGTCGAACGGATAATCCCATCGCGCTTTCGCTTCGCACGGCCGCGAGCATGACAGATGCGACAGAGACTCCCGGCAAGCCCTCATCAGGTTCATCCGTAAGCTTCTGCCCGTTGTAAGCATTTGATCCTGACCTCGGCTTAACCCCTAACCGAACGATCGACGCCGTTGATCAAGGACCGCAAATAGGCGGTTTGGCGCCCGATCATTCATAACCAAGATGAAAGACAGCATGGCTGATACTATGAGCATGAACCCCTCGCGCGACGATTTCGCCGCGCTACTGGATGAGGTCCTGGGCGGCCGCGACTTCGCCGAAGGCACCGTGGTGCAGGGCAAGGTCGTTGGGATCGAAAAGGACTTCGCCATTGTCGACGTCGGTCTGAAGACCGAAGGTCGCATCCAGGTGAAGGAGTTCGGTGTTGACGCTGCGGGCAAGCCCACCGTCAAGATCGGCGATACGGTTGAAGTGTTCCTTGAGCGCGTTGAAAATGCTCTGGGCGAAGCCGTCATCAGCCGCGATAAGGCCCGCCGCGAAGAGGCTTGGACCCGTCTTGAAGGCGTGTTCGCCCGTCAAGAGCCTGTGGTCGGTGCCATTGTTGGCCGCGTCAAGGGTGGCTTCACCGTTGATCTGGGCGGCGCGTCTGCGTTCCTGCCCGGCAGCCAAGTCGATATCCGTCCTGTGCGCGACGTTGGTCCGCTCATGGGTAAGGAACAGCCCTTCTCGATCCTTAAGATGGACCGTCCCCGTGGCAACATCGTTGTCTCGCGTCGCGCCATTCTCGAAGAGGCCCGCGCCGAACAGCGCACCGAGCTGGTTTCGCAACTGCTCGAAGGCGAAATCCGCGACGGCGTGGTCAAGAACATCACCGATTACGGCGCATTCGTGGACCTGGGCGGCATCGATGGCCTGCTGCACGTCACCGACATGAGCTGGAAGCGCGTGTCTCACCCCAGCCAGGTTCTGGCCGTCGGCGATACCGTCAAGGTCCAGATCGTCAAGATCAACCCAGACACCCAGCGCATCAGCCTCGGCATGAAGCAACTGCAGTCCGATCCTTGGGACGGCGTCGAAGCCAAGTACCCAATGGGCTCCAAGTTCATGGGCCGCATCACCAACATCACCGATTACGGCGCATTTGTTGAGCTGGAAGCCGGCGTTGAAGGTCTGGTCCACGTTTCTGAAATGTCCTGGACCAAGAAGAACGTCCATCCGGGCAAGATCGTTTCCACCAGCCAAGAGGTCGAAGTCGTGGTTCTCGACGTCGATCCTTCGAAGCGCCGGGTTTCGCTGGGCCTCAAGCAGGCCATGCCTAATCCTTGGGAGCAGTTCATCGAAACCCATCCCGTGGGCTCGACCGTCGAAGGCGAAGTCAAGAACGCCACCGAATTTGGTCTGTTCATCGGTCTGGAAAACGACATCGATGGCATGGTCCACCTGTCCGACATCGACTGGAGTGCCGCTGGCGAAGAAGCCATTCAGCGCTACAAGAAGGGCGACGTCGTCAAGGCCAAGGTTCTGGATGTGGATGTCGAGAAGGAACGTATCTCGCTCGGCATCAAGCAACTGGCCGGTGATCCAATGGCTGGCGATACGCACCGTAAGGGCCAGACCGTCACCGTCATCGTTACGGACGTGACCAGCGGCGGCATTGAAGTGAAGTTCGGCGACGAAACTGCGCCAATGACGGCCTTCATCCGCAAGTCCGACCTGAGCCGCGATCGTTCGGAGCAGCGCCCAGAGCGCTTCGCCGTCAACGACCGCCTCGACGCCCAGATCACCAACATCGACAAGGCCGCACGTCGCGTCTCCCTGTCGGTCAAGGCTCTGGAAATGGCCGAAGAGAAGGAAGCTATCGAGCAGTTCGGGTCTTCGGACTCCGGCGCTTCGCTGGGCGACATTCTCGGCGCGGCTCTGCGCGAGAAGGCCTCGAAGGAATAGTCCAACACCCTTTCGGGTTAGGACCGTGGCGGCTTGGGAAACCAAGCCGCCATTTCTTTATCTACCGCTATGCGAGTCCTTAAAATTCGCGACCTTTCTATTTCTCTTCCTGCAACCCCTTGAAACCCTTTCGATTATCGACCATGGTCAAATCCATAGAGACGGGGGCCTCTCAATGATTAAGTCTGAACTGATCGCCAAGTTGGCGACCGAAAATCCGCACTTGACCCAAAAGGACGTGGAACGCGTCGTTGGCGTCATCTTCGACCAGATGATCGAAGCCCTTGAAGGCGGCGGCCGTGTCGA
>CANCJE010000163.1 GCA_947378235.1 Caulobacteraceae bacterium
GGCCTGACCCTTGGCGACTATCTGCGCCAGCGAAAGTTCAGCAAATCCTTTGAACAGCGCTACCTCTTGCCGATGGGCGCGGCCATCTGGTCAAGCACAGAGGGCAGGGTCGCAGACTTTCCGGCGGAGAGTTTCCTGCGGTTCTTTGCCAATCACAACCTCTTGCAGGTCGTTCAACCCAGTTGGCGCACGATCAAGGGCGGTAGCCGCGCCTATGTGGAGCGCTTGCGGGTGCTGCTGGGTGATCGTATCCGTTCAGCATCCGGCGACGTCACTGTTCAGCGCCAAGCTGGCCGTGTTTTGGTCATAGACGGTTCGGCAAAGTCGGAGCCCTATGATCAGGTGATCATGGCCTGCCATTCTGACGAGAGCCTTCGCGCCCTCACTGATGCGGACCCGCAAGAGCGGGCGCTACTTGCGGCGATTGGCTATGCCCCAAACAAGGCCTATCTGCATCGCGACCCGGGTCTGATGCCCAAGCGTAAGGCTGCGTGGGGCGCTTGGAACGTGCTGAATGATCTGAAGACCCCCGACGGCGCACCGGCTGAAGGCGTGGTCAGCTATTGGATGAACCGCCTTCAGCACCTGGATCCCAAGCGGCCCCTGTTCGTCACACTCAATCCACCCGTCGCGCCGGATCCTAGCCTGACCTTCGGCGTCTATGACTATGCCCACCCGCAGTTTGATCAGGCGGCCCTCAGCGCACAACGCCAGTTCAACGCCATTCAGGGACGCGGCGGCGTCTGGTATGCGGGGGCTTGGCTGGGCTACGGCTTCCACGAGGATGGCCTGACCGCTGGCCTGCGCGCGGCGCTGGCCCTCGGCGGAACCGTGCCGTGGGACTTTGTCGACCATCGGATCGCAGGCGGTCCCCTTCCTGCACCACAGTGGACCGAAGTGCCCACCAAGGTCGCTGGCCTAGGCGCATGACCGCCTCATTAGTATCCAAAAGAGCGAGCCTCTATGTGGGCCGCACGACGCACCTGCGAACCGCGCCGCGTGAGCATCGGTTCAGCTATGGCGTCTTTCAGATCTTGGTGGATGTCGACCGGCTAGATCAGGCCTTCATTGGGCTAAAAGCCCTCAATCAAGGCCGTTTCGGACTATTCTCCTTTGCTGAACGCGATCACGGAGCACGCGACGGCACTGCCCTGCGCCCTTGGGTCGAAGCGACCTTGAAGCAGGCCGGATTGGATGTACCAACGACGCGCATCTCGCTTCTGTGCTTTCCACGTGTGCTCGGATTTGTTTTCAACCCAATCTCGCTTTTCTTCATTTACGGCCCAAATGAACAGCTCAGAGCGGTTCTTTACGAGGTCAACAATACCTTTGGTCAAACCCATGCCTATGTGGCGCCGACCGAAGGCCTAGAGGTCGAACGCCATGAGGCTGACAAGCTTCTCTATGTTTCGCCCTTCTACCGGATTGAGGGCGGCTATAGATTTACGGTAACGCCTCCTAATGATCGTCTGAGTTTGACTATTCTCAAACAGGTCGGCGGTGAGATAGATTTTACGGCGAGCTTGATCGCGCGGCGCGAGGCCTTGACCGACGCAGCCCTGATCAAGCTGTTCTTCGCCATGCCGCTCATGACCTTGGGCGTGGTGGCAGCCATTCACTGGGAGGCGGTTCGCCTCTGGTTCAAGGGTGCCGTCTTTGGCGCTCGTCCTGCAGGACCAAAGGCTGGGGTCAGTCTTGGTCACGTCACACGTCGATCTCTTTAGGGGTTCTAATGTCTGTTGCTTCTTTGAACCCCGCTGAGATCGCCTTGGCTGATCTGCCTCTGGTCACGGCCGAGACCCTCGCCCTGCCAGAGGTTCGCCGATCACCGGCGGCCTTTCGCACCGCAGTCAGCATTTCCAAGAGCAATTGGCACTATGGCTCGATGAGCTTCATGCTGCCCTCGGGTCTAGCCTTTCGGGTTCAGGGTACCGAGCCGGGGCCTGACGCCTTGCTGATCATCCGGGACTTCCGTTTCATCGGACGTGTCATGGCAGCGGGGGATATCGGCTTTGGCGAGGGTTTCATCGCCAATGAATGGGACTCGCCCAACCTCTCTGCCGTGCTGCAAGCCTTCACCCTGAACTGGGATCGCCTAGCGCGGCTGGTCAATGGCAACCCGTTGGTCGGGGTGTTCAACTTCTTGTCCCACCTGCTCAACCGCAACAGCAAGAAGGGCTCGCAGCGCAACATCTATGCCCATTATGATCTGGGCAATGCCTTCTATTCGCGCTGGCTCGACCCCTCCATGACCTATTCGTCGGCCAGGTTCGACCGGCCCGACCAGCCCTTGATTGAGGCCCAGCACAACAAGTACGCCACGCTAGCGCGCTCCATGAACCTGCAAACCGACCAGACGGTACTGGAGATTGGCTGCGGCTGGGGCGGCTTTGCCGAATATGCCGCCAAGGAGATCGGAGCCAAGGTCACCGGCGTCACCATCTCTCAAGCCCAGCATGATTTTGCTCGCAAGCGCCTCTTTGATTTGGGCTTGGCCGAGCGCGCCGACATCCAACTGATCGACTATCGCGACGTTAAAGGCACCTTCGACCGCGTCGCCTCGATTGAAATGTTCGAGGCGGTCGGCGAGCAATATTGGCCGACCTATTTCGACAAGGTCCGAGATGTGCTCAAGCCCGGCGGTCAGGCAGGTCTACAGATCATCACCATCAAGGATGACCTGTTCGCCGACTATCGCAGCCGCGCGGACTTCATCCAAAAATACATCTTCCCCGGCGGCATGCTGCCCAGCGAAAAGCGCCTGCTGCAAGAAACGGATCGTGCCGGATTGGAATGGCGCGACCTATCGCGCTTTGGCCAAAACTATGCCGACACCTTGGTCCAATGGGCCGACCGGTTCCAAGCGGCCTGGGACGAGATCAAGCCGTTGGGCTTTGACGAACGTTTCCGACGTCTATGGCAGTTCTATCTGAGCTACTGCGAAGCCGGCTTCCGCACCGAACGCACCAACGTCATCCAACTGAGCCTCGCCCGGGCATAGGGACATCCTCGCCCTTCGACAGGCTCAGGGTGAGGATGACTGAGGGTGGGTGGATGTGAATGAACAAAATAGGATGACCTAACGGTCTTCCTCATGCTGAGCCTGTCGAAGCACGAGGAAGCGCCCCCCCTGGGGCTAGGGACATCCTCTCCCTTCGACGGGTGTGGGGTTGAGATCAATCGGCGGGGGGGGATGAAATCCCCCTCACCCAACCCTCTCCCTCAGGGGGGCGAGGGCTAGAACCGACAAGCCCTCTCCCTGAGGGAGAGGGTTGGGTGAGGGCCTTGTCTGTTTTCTTTAAAACAAGGCCCCCTTTGACGCTACCCCTTCGCCGTCAACCGCACCGGCAGGTCCGTGTAGCCGAGCACAAAATTGTTGGCCAAGCGCACAGGCTCGCCGACCACCTCGACCCGCTCAAAGCGCGCCATGATCTCTTCCCATAGGATACGAAGCTGCATCTCGGCGACGCGATTGCCCATGCAACGATGGATACCAAAGCCAAAGGACAGGTGCTGACGGGCCCGGTCGCGGTCGATGATGAACTCATCAGCCCGCTCGATCACCGCGTCATCGCGGTTGCCGGAAATGTACCACATCACCACCCGGTCACCCTTGCGGATCTGCTGGCCTTGGAATTCGATATCCTGGGTCGCGGTCCGGCGCATATGGGCCAGCGGCGTCTGCCAACGGATAATCTCAGAAATCATGTTCGGGATCAGGCTCGGATCGGCCTTAAGCTTGTCATATTCCCCCGGAAACTGGTTCAGGGCCAAGACCCCACCCGAGATCGAGTTGCGCGTCGTATCATTGCCGCCGACGATCAGCAGGATCAAATTGCCCAAAAACTCCATCGGATCATTGACCATATCCTTGGTGTCAGGATTGTGGGCCAACAGGGAAATGAAGTCGAACTGAGGCTCAGCCGCCGCCCGCTCATGCCACAGGGTGGTGAAATAGCTGAGGCACTCCATCAAGGTCCGCTCACGCTGGGCCATATCGACCGCCACGCCCACCGTCTCTGACGCCGTCACCACGTCTGACCAGAAGGGCAGCAGGTGACGATCTTCCCACGGAAAATCAAACAGGGTGGCCAGCATCTGGGTGGTCAACTCAATCGACACCCGATCAACCCAGTTAAAGGTCTCACCGACCGGTAAACTGTCCAAGATCGTGCAGACCCTTTGACGGATGAGCACCTCGAGATCCTGCAACCGCCGAGGCGAAACCGCCGGCGTCGCCGCCCGCCGCTGCACATCATGTTTGGGCGGGTCCATGGCGATGAAGTTCAAGGGCGCAAAACCCTCTGGATTGTCGCCAATGACAATGTCGCGGTCCGACGAAAAGACCTGATGGTTAGTGTCCACCGCCATAATGTCATGGAACCGGGTGATCGACCAAAAGGCCCCAAACTGGCTCTGAGGCGTATAGTGGACAGGGGACTCTTGGCGTAGCCGCTTGAAAAACTCCAAGTGCGAGCCGTCCTGAAACAGCTCCGCCCGACTGGGATCCAACCCCTCCAAAGGCAAGCCCCAAGGATCAATCGCACCCTTAGACTTCGGCGCTGAAAACCCGTCCATCATACCACTCCCTAACCTTGCCCTCTACATCGGGGCCTTTGGCACAGTGCAAGCCGGATGGGCCGGGGAGTCAATGGGGCCAATCACGTCAATCAAGACCAATTCAAGCCGCTCCCGGCATTTTAGCCCAATCGTAACCACCCCCGCCTAAGTTAAGCCACAGACAGGCCCCAACAGATCGGATCACGTTTGACGGACATCACCGCTCCATGACCCCGACTGATATGACGACAAGGGGACAGGCGGTCATTGGGCTGGCAGCACTGACACATGACGCCTATGCGGGGGTCGATCTCAAACCGATTTGGGATGGGTTGGTGGCGCGTATCGGCGCCGATCCCTACGATGCCGGAGCCCTGCTCGACATCTCCAATCTCTTGCTCCTGACCGGTCAGCGGACCGAGGGACTCCAGGCTCAGGCCCATGCCCTTGCCCTAAGTCAGGTCTATGAACGGGC
>CANCJE010000164.1 GCA_947378235.1 Caulobacteraceae bacterium
GGAGCCTTGGCCAAGGACTCCGCCCTGCGCAAGGCCGCCGAACAGGCCAAGACCGGGGCCGTAGTCATACCCTGCTATGAGGACGATACCGGCGATGTCGCGCGGCTGGTCCGCGATCTTTTAACCAAGGATAGGGTTGGCCTGAATTCAGACGCGCTTGATCTGGTCGTGGCGCGCCTGCCTCGAGAGCGGGGTGTCGTGCGGCAAGAGATCGAACGGCTGGTTCTGTTTCTTGGCCCCGGCAGCGGCGTCACCGCCACGCCCGCCGATCTGGCACCCTTCCTTGGCGTTGAGCCCGAGGCCTCTCTCAGCGACGCCGCCGCAGATGCTTTTGGTGGGCGGCTGGGCGCGGCACAGGCCGGGTTACGGCGGGCCTTTGCTGAAGGGGAAAATGGCCCCGCCGCCGTGCGGGCCATTAGCTTCTATATGGGCCGTCTTCGCCGGGTACTCACCCTGCACAAAAGTGGGGCGGGCCTTCAGGAGGCCGCCAAATCCTCTGGTATCTTTTGGAAACAGGAGCGCGAGTTCCTGCGCCAAGCCCGGGCTTGGAACCTCGACCAACTCGCCGACCTTCAGCCCGACCTATTGAACGCTGACCGGGCCTGCAAACAGACTGGCTCGCCCGATACGCTCATTGCCGAAAGACTCGCCTTAACAATCGCGGGTCGGGCGCGTCGTCTAGGGCTCTAGGGCGAAAACACACCATATTTGGTGGTGATAATTCTGTTGTTTCAATATCTTGTAGAAATCTGGCGAAATTAGCCTAATCGCGCGTACCCAAGCCCGCCGCTGTGCGCGTCAGACGACGACATAAATCATCCAACTGCTCGAGCGTGGCATAGGAAATTCGGATTTCGCCCGCCCCGTCGCGATCAAGGATTTCCACATCAAGGCCGAGGATGTCGGACAGGTCCGATTCCAACGCGCGCGTGTCTGCGTCCTTGAACCCGCCAACCTTGCCCGGCCGGGCCGGGCGAGAGGTCGAGCCGGAACCGGCCTTGCGAACCAGAGCCTCAGTGGCCCGAACAGATAGACCGCCATCTACGATCTGGCGGGCGAGGCCAACAGGGTCGGAGGCCGAAACAATTGCGCGGGCATGACCCGAACTCAAGGCACCGGTTAGGAGTAGAGCCTGAACCTCATCGGGAAGCGTCAGCAGGCGCAGAGCATTGGCAACGTGGCTGCGGCTCTTGCCCACGGTCTGGGCCACAGCCTCTTGCGTGCGTCCGAACCGCTCAATCAAGGCGCGGTAGCCCAAGGCCTCTTCGACAGGGTTGAGGTCCGCCCGCTGAACATTTTCGATGATGCCGATTTCAAGAACCGCTAGATCATCCAGCTCGCGCACCAAAATCGGGACGGTCTTAAGCCCCGCCATCTGGGCGGCGCGCCATCGCCGCTCGCCAGCAACGATCTGAAACTCTCCAGCAGAGCCGGGGGCCGGACGAACCAGAATGGGCTGCAAGATCCCGACTTCACGGATGGAATCCGCAAGCTCGTTAATGTCACCCTCGGTGAATTGCCGACGGGGTTGATCCGGGTTGCGGCGCAGCAGCTCAATCGGCGTTTCGCGCGCGGCGGCTGAGGCCACGGCCTGGTCGGCGTCACGCGCCTCGGTGCTGGCCCGTTCAGCCTCAGATTCCCCCAATAGCGCCGATAGTCCTCGGCCCAAACCTCTGCGGCCCTCAGCCATCTGTCTGTCTTTCCTTCAAGGTGGTCATGTCAAGCCGCCTGGGTCTGGCGCGCCCGCTCACGGGCCACCACTTCCTTGGCCAGCTTCAAATAGGCTTGGCTACCGGCGCATTTGAGGTCGTAAATCAGGACCGGTTTGCCAAAGGATGGAGCCTCTGAAACCCGGACATTGCGCGGAATGACCGTGTCATAGACCTTGTCGCCAAAGTGGCTGCGAACATCCAGGGCAACCTGTTCGGACAGGCTGTTACGCTTGTCATACATGGTCAGAACCACACCTTGAATTTCAAGGGTCGGGTTAAGGCTGCCGCGCACCAGATCCACCGTCCGCATCAGTTGGCTAAGACCCTCAAGAGCAAAGAACTCGCACTGGAGCGGGACCAGAACAGCGTCCGCAGCGGCCATGGCGTTAACGGTCAAGAGGTTCAAGGACGGTGGGCAGTCAATCAACACATAGGTATAGCGATCCGGACCCGTATCGGCACGCAAGGCTGCGAGAGCATCGCGAAGCTTGAAAGAGCGGCCTGCGACCTGAGCCAACTCCATCTCAACGCCGGACAGATCGGCATCAGATGGCACCAGATGCAGGCCGGGCAGGGCGGTTTCAACAGCCGCTTCCAAGATGGGTCGCTCGCCCAGCAAGACGTCATAGATGGTCGTGGTCCGCTTCTGGCGCGGTACGCCAAGACCCGTCGAGGCATTGCCCTGCGGGTCAAGGTCGAGGATTAGCACGCGCTGGCCGACGGCGGCCAAGGCGGTACCGAGATTGATCGCTGTCGTCGTCTTGCCGACCCCGCCCTTTTGGTTGGAGATCGACAGGACACGCAGGGCCGGAATGGGACTATTGGGCACGATAGAGCCTCTTAATCTCGACGATGCGGCCACGCGGGTCGCTTCGGCTCGGAAACTGTCTGGCTTGAAAGGTCCAGTCTTTGGCGGCCAATTCCAGTTCGGCATCGACCCCTTCGCCCTTAAGGAACAGGCCCACCGCCCCCAGCTTGAAATAGGGTTGGGCGAAGGTCAAAAGCCGTTCCATCGGCGCAAAGGCCCGAGCCGTGACGCGGTCGACCCTGAGACCGATGCTTTCCGCGCGCACATTATGGACAATGGCAGGAAGGTCGAGGGCTTCGACCACAGCCTCTAAAAACCGGCACCGCTTGGTCATGCTCTCAACCAGATGGACCTCACCGTCGGAGTCGTCCTTGAGCAGGATCGCGAGGATCAAGCCGGGAAAGCCTGCGCCCGCGCCCAGATCGGCCCAAACCTTGGCCTCGGGTGCTAGGCTGAGCAGTTGGGCGCTGTCAAAGGCGTGGCGGCCCCAAAAGTCGGCCATGGCCGAGGGGCCAACCAGGTTCATGCGGCTGTTCCAGTCGGCAAGGATCTGACGATAGGTCTCAATATTGGCGATCTGAGCGTCTGTTGCGCCGGTCGCGACCTGAAAACTGGCTGCATCCGTGACGGCAGGCGCGGGATGGGTTTGATCAAGCAGCATGGGTCGGCCTGCGGACATGGGCGAGCAAGGCGGTCAGGGCCCCGGGGGTGACACCCTCGATACGGGCGGCTTGGCCAAGGGTCTGGGGCTGAACGCGGATCAACTTCTCCCGAACCTCGTTGGATAGGCCACCAACGAGTGCATAGTTGAGATTGGCGGGCAGGGTGAGATTTTCGTCCCGGCGGAAGGCTTCGACATCGGCCGTCTGCCGGTCGAGATAGCCGCTATAGGTCGCATCGATCTCGACCTGTTCGCGCACATCGGGGCTCCATTGCGCGATCTGCGGCCAGACCTGCGTTAGGGCCTCAAACGAGAACTCGGGATAGGCCAGCAGATGCTTGAGGCTGCGCCTTTGGCCATCGGCCTTCACATAGAGGCCATGGCGGCCGGCCTCTTGCGGCGTCAAGGTCAGTTGATCGGCCTGGAGCCGTGCGTTCCGCAGCGCGTCAGCCTTAATGGCATAACGCTCCGCCCGCTCAGCTCCGACAGAGCCAAGCGCCAGACCGCGAGCCGTAAGGCGCTGATCGGCATTATCCGCCCGCAAGGTCAGTCGATATTCGGCCCGACTGGTGAACATGCGGTAGGGCTCGGTCACGCCACGTGTGACCAGATCATCGATCATGACGCCAATATAGGCCTCATCTCGCGCAAAGGTCACCGAGTCCGCCCCAGAGGCCTGACGAGCGGCATTAAGGCCAGCCACGAGACCCTGAGCACCGGCCTCTTCATAGCCCGTCGTGCCATTGATCTGACCGGCCAGATAGAGACCCGGCAGGCGTTTGACCTCTAGGGCAGGGGTCAGTTCGCGCGGATCGACATAGTCATATTCGATGGCATAGCCGAACCGGCGAATAACAACCGATTCTAGTCCGGGAATGGTTCGCAGAAACAGGGTTTGAGTCTCTTCAGACACCGAGGTCGAGACGCCATTGGGATAGACCGTATCGTCATCAAGGCCCTCGGGCTCCAAGAATACCTGATGGCTGGTCCTATCGGCAAAGCGCACGACCTTGTCTTCAATAGACGGGCAGTAGCGCGGCCCAACGCCGGTCGTCCGGCCGCCATAGACCGCCGATTCTGTCAGGCGCTCAGCAATGATCTTGTGGGTCTCTTGATTGGTGAAGGTGATGCCGCAAGCGATCTGAGGCGTCGTAATCTTGTCTGTCAGGAACGAGAAGGGCACGGGAGGATTATCAGCCTCCTGCATGTCCAACTGGTCCCAATGGATGGTCGAGCCATCGAGCCGGGCGGGCGTGCCGGTCTTGAGGCGGCCCATGCTCAGGCCCAATCCGTAAAGGCGGTCAGCCAGACCGATGGCGGGCTGATCGCCAACGCGGCCAGCCGGAATACGCTTTTCACCCAGATGGATGATGCCCTTCAAGAAGGTGCCCGTGGTCAGAACGATCCGGGAGGCCCTATAGGGCTGGCCGGTAGCGCCAACAACTCCGGCAACGTGACCATCTTCGATAATCAGGTCCTCAACCGCCTCCGCATGGAGGGTGAGATTGGGCTGGTTGGCCAGAGCGGCCTGCATGGCCTCGCGGTAGAGCTTGCGGTCGATCTGGGTGCGGGGACCGCGCACGGCCGCGCCCTTAGACCGATTAAGCATGCGAAACTGAATACCGGCCTGATCGGCCATCCGGCCCATCAACCCATCAAGGGCATCAATCTCACGCACCAGATGGCCCTTGCCCAAGCCGCCAATGGCCGGATTGCAGGACATTTCTCCTAAGGTCTCTAGCCGGTGGGTCAAAAGCAGGGTCTTGGCCCCAAAGCGCGCCGCAGCCGCTGCGGCCTCACAGCCCGCATGGCCACCGCCGATGACGATGACGTCCCAGGC
>CANCJE010000165.1 GCA_947378235.1 Caulobacteraceae bacterium
GGCGCGGTGGAATATCACCATTCCGAAGGTCTGGTCGAAGAGCGTGACCGGCGGATGCTGGGCGGGGTGCTAGACCTATCGGATATGGATGTGTCCGAGATCATGGTCCACCGCAAAAATATCGCCATGCTCGACATCGAACTGACCCCGCGCGAGCTTGTGGCCGAGGCGCTGGAAGCAACCAATACCCGCATGCCGGTCTATCGAGACGATCCGGAAAATATCGTCGGGGTCCTACACGCCAAGGATCTCTTGCGGGCGCTTGCCGCCGCTGAGGGCAAGGTGGATGAGATCGACATTGCCGCCATCATCCGCGAGCCTTGGTTCATCCCCGACACAACCAATCTGAAGGACCAGCTCAACGCCTTTCTCAAGCGCCGCAGTCACTTTGCGCTGGTGGTCGACGAGTATGGTGCTCTTCAAGGTCTGGTCACCCTAGAAGACATTCTCGAAGAGATCGTCGGCGAGATATCGGACGAGCATGATGCCGCCGTGCAGGGCGTGCGCCGACAGGCCGATGGCTCGATCCATGTCGATGGCTCCGTGACCATTCGAGATCTCAACCGCGCCATGGACTGGGACCTGCCCGATGACGAGTGGGTCACGGTGGCCGGTCTGGTGATCCATGAGGCCCAGACCATCCCCGAGCCAGGTCAGACCTTCATCTTCTATCACCACCGCTTCCAGATCCTGCGTCGTCAGCGCAATCAGATCACAGCCCTGCGCATCAGTGCCCGCCTCGCCGCTGCCGAACAGGGCTAGGCGGCGCACTCTGGCGCGGTGAATCACGCTTCGCCCGGAGCCAGAGCCTTGATTGAGAGGGCATGAACTGGCCCTGCGAGCTCTTCGCTGAGGGCGTTCATGACCAACCTTTGCCGACTGACCCGATTCACTCCCAAAAAAACGCTAGATTTTATCGTGACCGTGAAATGGGTTTCCCCAGCCTCAGACGATCCTGAGTGTCCTTTGTGCTTGTCAGAATCATCAACTATTTCAATTAATTCAGGCAAAAACCTAGACTCAAGCTTAGCTTTTATCCCTGCGGCAACCGTACCCATCAACAGATCCTTTTCGTCGCGATGCATTATTCCGCTCGTCAATCCTTGAATGACAATCTTTCAGCAGCATAATCCACTTCATGAGCCGAGAGTTTGAATACAAGCCGAAATTCCGAGATATCCGAGTCCGCCCTCCGAAAGAGGGGGAAAAGGAGCGGGAGAACGACGTCAACCACCTGAAGCCAGGTGAGAAGAAGTGCGACTGGCCGGGCTGCATCGTGGCAGGCCAGACCAAGGCGCCCAAGTCGCGCGACATGCTCAATGACCATTACTGGTTCTGTGTGCGCCATGCAGGTGAGTACAATAAGAACTGGGACTTCTTTGCCGGCATGACCGAGGCCGATGTGCGCAAGGCGCAGGAAGATCGCTTCACCGGCGGTCGGCCGACCTGGTCATTCAAGGCCTCGCGCAATAGCCGAGAGGCAGCGGCCAAGATCAAGGCGTCCGGACCTGCGGATTTCAGCGATCCATTGGGCGTGTTCAGTGCGTCCGAGCGCAAGGCCGCGCAAGAGGCTGAGCAGGTCGCGCACCAGCGCAAGCTTGGCAAGATCGAGCGCTCCGCCCTGTCCGATCTGGACATGGATGCGGCCGCCGAACCTGCCGCCATCCGGGCGCGCTACACAGAGCTTCTTCGTCGCTTCCACCCCGACCTCAATGGCGGTGACCGTGGGGCGGAGGGTAAGTTGCAGCGCGTAATCAAGGCCTATAAGACCCTTAAGGCTGCCGGGCTGGCCTGATCGGCGAGCGGGTGGCTTTCCCTTTCAGTTCAGGAGCCACCCATGCGCCGTTCTATCCTTATTGCGGCGAGCCTGTTGGCCTTTGCTCAACCTCTTGCGGTGGTGGCTCAGACCATCCCTGCCGCTGTGATCAGCGATCCGGCACCTGACGCTAAGTTTCCCGCAAGGTTAGAGGTCGTCCACGTGCCGACTGGCGGTGTCAAGATCAACGGCATTGCCTATGTCGCCTCTGGGCCGGGGCCCCATCCGGTCTTTGTCTTTTTCCATGGCCTGCCTGGCAATGAGAAGAATATCGATCTGGTGCAGTCGGTGCGCCGGGCTGGCTGGACCGCTATCGCGGTGAGCTATCGCGGCTCTTGGGGCAGTCCCGGTTCCTATCGCTTTGCTCACAATCTCGAAGATGCGGCAGCAGTGCTCGCCTTTGTCCGCGATCCGGTCAATGCCAAGGCCTTGAATATGGACCCCAGTCGCATTGTCATTGGAGGTCACAGCATGGGCGGCTGGGTCGTGGCCCACACCGCTTCGCGCGATCAGGGACTGCTGGGTGCGGTGATGATCTCGGCAGGGGACATGGGAACTATTGGCGGGCTGCCCCGTCCCTTCCTTGTCAAGGAAATGGCCGCTGATATGGAGAGCTTGGCCGATGTGACGCCAGACTCTATGGCCGATGAACTGATCGCCAACGGTGCTCAATGGACCTTTGCCAAGGCCGCGCCGGGACTGAAGGATATGAGGCTTTTGGTCCTGACATCCGACGACGGTTTGGCCGCTCAATCCGATGCCTTGACCGCCGCGATCAAGGCCGAGGGCGGCAATCGGGTTTCTGTTATCCATGGTGCCACAGACCATAGCTGGTCCGACCGCCGCATCGCGCTGCAAAGCCAGGTGGTGACGTGGCTGCAGGGATTGTTGGCGAGACCCTAAACAAGGCCCACTCCCAACCCTCTCCCTCAGGGAGAGGGTTTATCGGTTCTAGCCCTTTCCCCCCTTGAGGGGGAGAGGGTTGGGAGTGGGGGGTGTATATCCACGATCCCTCCGCAGTGTGCCCTGTGAAAACAGAGTCCGGCGGGTCAACTCCCGCCGGAGTGAAAGGGTCTGGATCCCCGCTTTCGCGGGGAAGGCGGAGGCAAACAAGGCCTCCTACGGCCCTTCGGGCCACTTCCCCTAAAGGGGGAAGATTTAGCACCGATGATCTTCCCCCTTTGGGGGAAGTACCGACGCAGCCGGGGTAGGGGGCTTCATCTCCACAATTCTCCACCGCGTCATTGCGAGGCGCATCGCGCCGAAGCAACCCAGGGGATCATCAATTTAGGTTCGTGTCAGTCTACTGGGTTGCTTCGCTGCGCTCGCAATGACGCAGCTGGAAAACAAGGCCCTCACCCAACCCTCTCCCTCAGGGAGAGGGCTAAGAAAGGAAAAGCCCTCGCCCCCTTTGGGGGAGAGGGTTGGGTGAGGGGAAGCGTCAACGCACCAAACTTGCGTTCACCGACAGTTTTTTGCGTCACCCCGGTTTGCTAAACGCTGATAACGCGATAACTGAATAGACATGACAAACTCGACCGAACCCGCCGCCGACGCCCTGTTGCTTGCCAAGCCTGACCGGATGGTTTCCCTCCGCGACACCTTTGGTGTCGACAGTGACATGATGGTGCCCGCCTTCTCGACGCCTGACAGCCACGTGCCTGCGGTCGATCCGACCTACAGATTCGATCCCCAGACGACCTTGGCCATCTGTGCAGGTTTTGCCTTTGATCGCCGCGTCATGGTGCAGGGCTATCATGGCACGGGTAAGTCGACGCACATCGAGCAGGTCGCGGCGCGTCTGAACTGGCCGCTGGTCCGGGTCAATCTCGACAGCCATATCAGCCGTATCGATTTGGTTGGTAAGGACGCCATCATCCTGAAGGACGGCAAGCAAATCACTGAGTTCCGCGAAGGTATGCTGCCCTGGGCCCTGCAACGGCCCATCGCGCTGGTGTTCGACGAATATGATGCGGGCCGTCCGGACGTGATGTTCGTGATCCAGCGCGTGCTGGAGCTTCAGGGCAAGCTGACCCTGCTCGACCAGAACCGCGTCATTACGCCCAATCCCTTTTTCCGGCTGTTCTCGACGACCAACACCATCGGTCTGGGCGACACGACGGGCCTCTATCATGGCACCCAGCAGATCAATCAGGGCCAGATGGACCGCTGGTCGATTGTCACGACCTTGAACTATCTGCCGCACGACGTCGAAGCCGACATCGTCATTGCCAAGTCGCCCTCCTATGACACGACTGAAGGTCGCCGCCTGATCTCGGCCATGGTCCGGGTCGCCGATATGAGCCGCAACGCCTTCATGAACGGGGACATTTCCACGGTCATGAGCCCGCGTACCGTGATCACTTGGGCGCAGAATACCGAGATTTTCGGCGGCGACGTGGCCTTGGCCTTCCGTCTGACCTTCTTGAACAAGTGCGACGAACTGGAACGGGCCACCGTGGCCGAATTTTTCCAACGCGCTTTTGGCCAAGACCTGCCCGAAAGTTCAGCGCGGGTGAAGGTGGCTTAGGCCACCCCCCGCAACATCTCGCCCAGACCATCGACAGCCTCAGCCGTGGTGGCCCAACTGCACATGAAGCGGACGCTGCCGTCGGCTACGCGATAGACAGCAAGGCCTTTGGCGCTCAAGGCCCTATGCTGTTCGTCGCTCATCTCAACGAACAGGCCATTGGCCTGAACCGGATGGACGATCCTAAAGGGCATGAGGGCGGCGAGGCGCTGGGCCATCTGGTTGGCGTGGGCGGCGCGGCTGACAAAGGCTCCGCTTTCCAGCATCCCGATCCACGGCGCGGCATAGAACCGGCCCTTGGAGGGCAGTTGCCCTGCCTGTTTAAGCCGGGCATCCAGACGGCGGCCTAAGCGCTTGTTGAACACCACCAGCGCCTCAGTCGGGGACATGCCAGCCTTGGTGCCGCCCAGCACCAGAACATCGACGCCTAGCCCAGCAATGGCCTTGGGATCAAAGCCGCTGGCCACAGCATTGGCCAGACGCGCCCCGTCCAGATGCACGCCCACCCCCTTGGCCTTGGCCAGCTCGATCAGGGTGCGGGCCTCTTCGGTACTATAGA
This sequence comes from Caulobacteraceae bacterium, assembly GCA_947378235.1. Classification (GTDB taxonomy): domain Bacteria; phylum Pseudomonadota; class Alphaproteobacteria; order Caulobacterales; family Caulobacteraceae; genus CAISGS01. The sequence goes on from CANCJE010000165.1 coordinate 4,906, forward strand.
CCGTGCCATATTCGGTGCTGTTGGTCAGGCTGAGGG
>CANCJE010000166.1 GCA_947378235.1 Caulobacteraceae bacterium
GATCAGGGCCATCGGATAGCCGTGGACAAATTTCAGCTCCGGCATCTGTTCGAAGTTCATGCCGTAGATCGAGGCGACGAGGGTCGGCGGTAGGAACACAACCGCCGCCACCGAGAAGATCTTGATGATGGCGTTCTGCTCGATATTGATCAGGCCGAGGGCGGCATCAAGCAGGAAGGTGATGTTGCTCGACAGGTAGGAGGAGTGATCGGTCAGGGACTGAACGTCCCGCTGCAAGCTCTTCAGATGGTCGCGGTGATCGCGATTGGCCTCGATCTGTTCGGACAGGGAGGCAAAGCTGATCAGGCGCGCAAGGCTGACCAGACTGTCCCGGGCCTTGGCATTGAGGCTCTGAGACCGGCCAAGCTTGGTCAAGATCTGTTCAAATCCGCTTTCACGGGGACGCTTAAAGATCGAACGGGACGAGGTCTCCACCTCACCAGAGGTCCGTTCGAGAATGTCGGCGGTGCGGTCCACCACGGCATCCAGCAGCCCAAGGAAGGCGTGGGTTCCTGTCGGGCAAAGGCTCGCCTGACGTTCGGCCTGGGCGGCGAAGATGGTAAAGGCGCGCGGCTCGATATAGCGGATCGTGACCAGCCGCTGCCCCGCCAGCACGAAGGTCACGGGCGAAGAGCTCGGTTCCTCCTCATCGGCATTATGCAGGATGGTGGCGGTCATAAAGGTGGCGCCATCCTCCTGATAGAGGCGGCTAGAGGCCTCGATCTCGGCCATCTCTTCACGGGTGGGCAGCAATAGGCCAAGCGCCTGCTCGACCAACAGTTCTTCGGCGCGGGTGGGTTCGATCAGTTCGATCCAGACCGTGTCAGGCGGCAGATGCCAGCCTGGCTCGGCAGTTGCGACGTCGAAGGCCGGAGCCCCATTGCGCAGCAGTTTCAGCATCAGTCTGCTTTCTGTCAGCGCCTGCGGACAGGGCTCGGCCTAGCGTTTGTCGGTTGGGGTCTCTTCACCGCCGGTCAGGGAGGCAATCAAGGCCGCGATTTGATCGGTGGTCTCTGCGGCCTGATTGAGCATCTGGGCCGGGCCAGAGCCCGGCGTTGGTACAGCAGCGGCAACCTGACTAAAGGCGGTTTGGGCGATATTCATGACCGCATTTTGCGCCGCATAACGGGCGGCATTCTGGGTCGATGAATAGATGAAGCCATAGGTCGGATAGACCGTATTGCCAAGGTCCCGCACAGGATCGTACCAGACCTTGACCGAACTCCAGTCGCCTTGCTGGGAGACGTCAATAACGGTGACGTCCTTTTCGACCTTACCGCGCGTGCCAGAAATCACCGACCAGTTGGCGTGGGTCACCTGAATGACGCGGTCGGTCAGGACTTGGCTGACCACGGCCACGTGGCCCTTGTTCATGATGCCGGTCTGTTTGAAGACCAGAACCGCGCCGGTCTTGGGCACGAAACCCTTATTATATTTGCCGGAGGCCTGTTGCCACCAGGTGTAGGCGTCACCGAAGATTTGAATGCCGGAGAAGGTACGGGCAAAGGGAACGCATTGCAGATAGTCTTCAGCATGGGCACCGCCCACAGGAGACAAGGCCACGCCAAGAGCGCAGGTCAAGGCCGCAAGGACGTTTCGCGTCCGCATTCTCATCCAGTAGTCCCCCGCATTGATCAAAGGCGTGTTTAGCCCCTAAAACCATTAAGGAAAAGCAACTTTTTGTTAAAAAGTGCTCTTAAGGGCACGGTTTCAGCTTGAAGCTGAGGGGGCGCTGGACGTGATCAAGAGGCGATCCGATAGACCCCGGACCCTGTCGCTACCACAGGGCCGCCATCAGCGCGGGCCAGTTCAGCCTGAACAAACAGCAGGGTGCGCGTGGCGCGGTCCACCCAACTGCGCACCTCAAGCCGGTCTCCCGCCGCCGTCGCGGGGCCAAATTCAATCGATTGGGTGACCACGATTAGGGGGCCTCGGTCTTTGGCGGCGGCCCGTTGCGCCATCTCCAACAGTCCCGCGATAGCACCGGGCTCAGCGCCTAGGGTGACGGTGGATTGAAAGGTGGCAGATGGGGTTAAAAACATGACGGGGACTCGCGAAGGGCACGGTTGTCCCGTCTGGCCCAAAGGCTCTGGCTTGGTCAAGCCCGCAAAAAAACGGGCGGCCGTTGCAGCGACCGCCCGATCTAGTCAAATGCTCGAAGACCTCCAGTCGGTGGGTTAAAACCAACCAGAGTGGGTAGAGAGGCCAGCGACCCGGCTGACCCCATCAAAATCAGTGCGCAGCAGGCCGTGCACTGAGATTGCATTTCGCCAAGGTCTCAGCGTCGAGGCTGAAGCTGGCGGACGAGTAGCCGACGATGGTGCCCACAGCCTTGGCCAGTTCCTTGCAGCTCTTGGTCGAAGCGACATTGTCCGGTGCTGCGGTGGCAACACAGACCGAACCTTCACAGGTCCAAACAGCGCCGCCTGCAATAACCCGCGCCTTGGCGGCAGGGGCTTGAAGGGTCGCAGTGAGCGTCGTCGCAGCGAAGGCTGAACTGGCCGCCGAAAGGGCGAGAACGGCAACGGCCGTCAAGGTTTTGAGCTTCATCTTGTCGTCTTTCGTGTTCGGGGAGGATGGGGTGCCGGAGGAGTACGGCCCTATCCCCAGAGCCGCGCCGACACAAACTGAACAGTGCTTAGATAGCAGGGTGACCCGATCCTGCCAACCACCTTTTGAGCGCGGTTCCCAAAATTCGAAAGTTGGACGGGTTGGGCCGGGTTTGCGTCAAATGCACAGCTTCCCTTGGGTTACTATTGCTCGCTGCGGCCTATGGCGCCCATACTCTGGCCAACAGAAAAAAACATGCGAGGAACGTCCATGGATTTCGCCCTACCCCAGGAACTGGTTGACTATCTTGGTGTGCTCGACGCCTTCATCGAGGCCGAGATCAAGCCGCTTCAGGCCAAAGACGACAATGAGCGCTTCTTTGACCATCGCCGCGAACATGCCCGTACCGATTGGGATAATCAGGGTCTGCCGCGCCACGAGTGGGAAGAGCTTCTGCGCGAAGCCAAGAGCCTCGCCGACAAGGCCGGTCACTTCCGCTTTGCCCTGCCCAAGGAGTTTGGTGGACAGGATGGCTCAAACCTTTGGATGGCGGTGATCCGCGAGCATCTGGCGGCCAAGGGTCTGGGTCTGCACAATGACCTTCAGAACGAACATTCCATCGTCGGCAACAATCCCTTCGTCCTGATGCTGCGCGATTTCGGCACGCCCGAACAGCGCGACACCCTGATCCCCCTGATGATGGCGGGCAAGTTCAAGCCGACCTTTGGCCTGACCGAGCCGGACCACGGCTCTGACGCCACCTTCATGGAGACCCGCGCCGTGCGTGAGACCCGCGACGGCGTCGAGGGCTGGCTCATCAATGGCGAGAAGATGTGGACCACGGGCATGCATGTGGCCACCCACTGCGCCCTGTTCTGCCGCACCTCGGGCAAGGATGGCGACGCGCGCGGCATCACCTGCTTCCTCGTGCCTGCCGATGATCCAGGCGTGAAGATCGAGGAATATCTGTGGACCTTCAACATGCCCACCGATCACCCCCGCGTCAGCTTCACAAACATCTGGGTCCCCGACAGCGCCATGTTCGCGCCTGAGGGCCAAGGTCTGGCGCTGGCTCAGCACTTTGTTCACGAGAACCGCATCCGCCAAGCCGCCTCGTCGCTCGGTGCCGCCACCTATTGCGTCGAGCAGAGCGTGCGCTATGCCCGCACCCGCAAGCCCTTTGGCAAGCCTCTCGCCGACAATCAGGCCATCCAGTTCCCGCTGGTCGAGCTGGCCACCCAGTGCGAGATGCTACGCCTCTTGATCCGCAAGACGGCCTGGGAAATGGACCAGATGCCCAAGCCCGAAGTGGAAAAGCGCCTCTCCGACAAGGTGTCCATGTGTAACTACTGGGCCAACCGCCTCGTCTGCGAAGCCGCCGACCGGGCCATGCAGGTCCATGGCGGCATCGGCTATTCGCGCCACAAGCCCTTCGAACACATCTATCGCCACCACCGCCGCTATCGCATCACCGAAGGGTCCGAAGAGATCCAGATCCGCAAGGTCGGTGCCTATCTGTTCGGCTATATCGGCCCCCGCAAAAAGGACTTCGCCGACCTCTAGGTCTGCGACGCCCCGATAGACCAAGCCCCCCGGCGATGAGCTGGGGGGTTTCTTTTTGGCAAGATATTAAGGTCTCTCATGCGATGCTCCCTCAGCTAAAAAGGCACGGAGCGCAAGAATGCCCATTTCGACATCGACTCAGGCGGCGGCCCTTTGGACGGCCTTGACCCTTTTGGTGCTGCTGGTCCTGTCTTTGCAGGTGGTGCGACAGCGGGCCAAGCATAAGGTTCTGATCGGGGATGACGGGGTGCCAGAGCTCGTCCGGGCCGTGCGGGCCTTTGGCAATGCTACCGAATATGCCGGACCGGGCATGGCGGCCCTGATCATGCTGGCCGTGGTCGGCGCCTCGCCCCTGGCCATTCACCTGTTCGGCGGGGCCTTCGTGATTGGCCGCGTTGCCCATGCCGTCGGGATCAGTCAGAGCGCCGGCACCTCCATTGGCCGCGCCGGGGGCACGCTCCTGACCTGGGTCGGGTTCCTGTTCGCGATTGTGGTTCTTCTGTTCTACGCGATTTAGAAACCAGAGCCTTTTCCTTGCCGTGACCCTACCCCTTGGGTGATAATGGGCCATGGATGAAAACCTGCTCAATGATCTGATCGGCGCGGCTATCAAGGCCGGAGCCGATGGTGCCGACGCTGTTTTGGCGCGGCGTCAATCCCTGTCCATCAGTGTGCGTATGGACGCCCTCGAAGAGGTCGAGCGCGAAGAGGCGCGCGATCTGGGTCTGCGCGTCTTTGTCGGCAAGCGACAGGCGGTCGTGTC
>CANCJE010000167.1 GCA_947378235.1 Caulobacteraceae bacterium
GCGCGGCAAAACAACTCCTGTTTCGGAATGTTTCGCGCCTAGATCATTGAAAATTCTAACAAAAAGAGGCCGCAACGCGACCTCAATTTTGCCTCAGATCAGGGCCCTAGACGCCCTATCGAGATGCCCCGCTCTGAAAGCCTAGTTGGCCAACCGACGCAGGAACGATGGGATTTCCAGATCATCCCCAGCTTGCGGTTCAACCTCTTCGATCTGACGCGCCGTTGCTTGCCCCGCATTCTGATTGCGGAACTGCGGGATTGGATCTGAGGGACGAGGAGCCGTTACCGCATCTTGACGCGGCCGCCCCCCAAACAGGCTTAACCAACCGCCCTTTTGCCCCCGACGGTCATCCGTGACCCGAGGATCTGGGTGCTCATAATATTCGTTCTGTTCGACCTCTGGGGCACGCTGACCATAGCTCATCGTGGCACCAGAAGAGGCTGGGGCCGAAATCCTGGGTGAATAGGTTCCAGCGTCGGCTTCATAGGCCTGATGACGGGCGGCCAGCGGCTCAATATCCAATTCAGACTGGTCGCTATAGATGGGGGCCTCAAAGGACTCTTGCGGCGCAGGGGCCAAGGCGGCAGCGGCCCGATCGACCAGATCCTGCTCAAAGGCTTGGGCGGGGGTCTGTACCATCATAGGCGCTTCGACCTGGGCTGCACGCGGCGCAGGCTCAGGGATACGCAAGGGCTCAGCCCGCGACAGGCCGCGCTCGACCTTGGGCTCGATGGCGGCGATGGACGCGCCGTCCATACCCGTAGCCACGACGGATACGCGGATCTTGCCGTCTAGCGAGGGATCAAATGCGGCACCAAAGATGATGTTTGCATCGGCATCGACCTGGTCAGAGATGGCATTGGCCGCCTCATCCACTTCGAGGAGCGTCATGTCCAGACCACCGGTGACATTGACCAGCACGGCCTTAGCACCCTTGAGGGACACTTCGTCGAGCAGGGGGTTGGCAATTGCATTTTGAGCGGCAAGCAGCGCGCGATCTTCACCGGAAGCCTCGCCAGTTCCCATCATCGCCTTGCCCATCTCGGTCATAACCGTACGGACGTCAGCAAAGTCGAGATTGATCAGGCCAGGAAGGACCATCAGGTCGGTGATGGACCGCACGCCCGAATGGAGCACCTGATCGGCCATGCCAAAGGCTTCGGCAAAGGTGGTGCGCTCATTGGCAACGCGGAATAGATTCTGGTTCGGAATAACGATCAGCGTATCGACATAGCGCTGTAACTCAGCGATCCCGGCATCGGCCAGACGCATACGGTGACGGCCTTCGAACTGGAAGGGCTTGGTCACAACGCCGACGGTCAAAATACCGCGCTCACGGGCGCATTTGGCAATGATTGGGGCTGCACCAGTCCCGGTACCGCCACCCATGCCTGCGGTGATGAAAACCATATGGGCACCGTCGAGATGCTCGCCAATTTCAGGCGCAGACTCTTCGGCGGCGGACATGCCGACTTCAGGATGGGCCCCGGCCCCGAGGCCTTGGGTCACTTGAACACCCAGTTGGATCCGTCGATCGGTCTTGGAAAAGGCCAGTTGCTGAGCGTCGGTGTTAGCCACCACGAACTCAACACCCTCGAGACCCGCCTCGATCATGTTGTTCACGGCGTTGCCACCGGCACCCCCGATGCCGAACACCACGATCCGGGGCTTCAATTCCGTCGTACGCGGAGCAGACAATTGAATAGCCATCGACCAAAACCCTTCGAACCAACCTCGGCGAACCGCCCGCTAGGTGCATTTGTGGATGGCGTTAACTAAACGGCCACAATGCTTAACGCGCAGTTAACTGAATAAGCTGAGTCGGGCGTTGGTCGAGCCTTTTGGTGTAAAATTTGTGCATTGTCAGTGGGTTCCCGAATCATGCTCGGCGAAACCCGCTGCAAATTCATGTCAATGATTACTATCGCTAGCCGTAGCAGTCATGAACAGTTTTAGAACTTTAGAGGTTGTCGCTTAACCATGCTGCGATTCTCGTCAGGGTTCCCGACGACGGATCGAGCTGTTGAGTGCGATTGCGCCCCCCGGTCAAGGCTTGGGTTGAGACGGCTTCACGCGGACCAAAGGCCGAACGATGAAGGACACCTGCGGCGGCACAGAAGGCGGGGCCCGATGCGGAGTCGGCCAGATGCGGCACACGGCGTGGGCGGCCCAACCGAACTGGGCGATCAAAGACCCGCACAGCGACCTCACGCACGCCTGCGAGCTGGCTGGCACCACCGGTCAGAACAATGCCAGCACCGGCCTCTACGGGCGCGCCAGAGGCCTTGAGGCGCTCTCGTAGCAACTCCAGCGTCTCTTCAACGCGCGGTGCGATAATGCCCTTAAGCAGCGAGCGAGGCGCAACCACAGGACCTGCGCCCGGATCGTCACCCCGAGGCGGTGCCTCGATCATTTCACGATCTTCATTGGCGCTGGCAATGGCCGAGCCATGCAAGGTCTTGATCCGCTCTGCCCCAGCGATGGAGGTCGATAGGCCACGGGCAATATCAGCGGTCACATGGCTGCCGCCAACCGCAAGAGAGTCGACATGGACTAGCGAGCCATTGGCAAAGACACTGACCGAGGTCGAGCCACCGCCCATATCGATGCAGACACAGCCCAGATCCATCTCATCCTCTTCCAAGGCCGCAAGGGCCGATGAGAAGGGGGCGGCAACGACGCCGAGGAACTGAAGGTGAGCGCGCTCCACACAGTGGCTAAGGGTCTGGAAGGCCTGATCGGCGATGGTTACGACCAAGAGCTCAAGACCCAGAGCGCGGCCGGTCATGGCGCGGGGATCACGAATGCCCCGCAGCCCGTCAACAGACCAGGCGATGGGCAAGAGGTGAATAGGACGACGGCCCTGACACCGGACCTGATTAACCGCCGCCGTGATGGCGCGAGACAGATCGTGGTCTGAAATAGGACGGGCACCGAGCGAAACTTGCGTACGAACCCGGCTGCTGGACAGTTGCCCGCCAGCGGTTGTGACGGTCACGCCCTGAACATTGACACCGGCAACCGTCTCGGCCCGCTCAACGGCTTGCGCGATGGACTGGGTCGCCTCTTCGAGATTGATAATGGCACCGCCGCGGACACCGCGCGATTGCACATGGCTTACGCCAACGGTCTGGAGCGTCCGGTCTTCGCGGCGGATACCATCCGGCTTCATGATAAAGCACGTCACCTTGGATGCACCAAGATCGACTGCAGCCACAACAGGCTGACGTCCGGCCAAGGCCTTAAGGCCTTCACGGGCCTCGCGGCGGTCGTCTAAACGCGACATTTTGTCGAACTCCCCCACATCACGCACCCCCTGCTATCAGGCCACCGGGGGCTGAGCCCGCCCTTGGCCGCACGGCAAGCGTTTCGGGATTGCGCAGATCGATGCGTTCAAATCCCAAGTCCAAAATTCGCGATTTCTGATCAATCTGATCCAGTTGGATCAAGGCCGAGTCTTCGCCAACTGCAGGCAGTTGGATGATCCCGCCATCCTTAAGACGCAGGTCCCAGCGGCGTTGATCGACGCGCACCAACGCCTCCAGTCGCGCCACCAGTCGCGGACGCGACATCACCATCGGCATGATGACGGGGGCCGCTTCGTTTGCGCCGACACCGACCACCAAAGGCAGATTGCTAAAATTGACCGGATTGGCCTCTTGAATGACCTTGCCCTCGACATCGAGGACCTTGGTCTGACCCTGATTTTGCCACACCGCTAAGCGCTGACGCTCGACCACGGCAATGACCAGAGTATCGGGCAGAAGTCGAACGACCTTGGCCGACTTGACCCAACCCACGGCCTCGACCTTGGCCTGAAGGGCCTTCAGATCCAGAGTGAGGATCGGTTGATCCTGATAGAGGCCGGTGGCGGCGACCACGTCGGCTTGGGCCATGCCCGAAGTGCCCTGCACATGGACGGCCTTAACCTTAAAACCCATCGCACTGGTTTGGGTTTCAAATGTCGTTGTAATGGCCGATGCAATCTTTTGCGGCCGGTCACCCGTCACGAGGACAATGACCCCAGCCAACACCAACACGACCCCGAGCAGGCTGGCGGTCTGAATTGGGCTTAAGGAGAAGCCACCTAGACCCGAAAGTCCGTCCCGCCCGTTGGAGGCGGCTTGAGCGTTAGGATTGCGAGGCCGGGTTGGAGGCTTTGGCGGCGCCGCGTTGCGACTGGCTACGGTTGCCGCAAACTTAGCGCGTGGGTCGGCTGGGCGATTAGTTCCCGCTCTTACCCCTCCCGCCATAAGCCTGCTCCACGATCCACAAAACCAAGTCATCAAACCCGATTCCGAGATGGGCCGCCTGCTCAGGAGCGAGCGACGTCGGCGTCATACCGGGCTGGGTATTAACCTCTAATAGGACCAGAAGGTCGTTAACGTTGTCATAACGAAAGTCACTTCGCGTAACACCTTGGCAACCTAAAGCGCTATGAGCGGCCTCGGCCATGCGCAAAGCCCGCTCAAAAGCCGGCTTGGGCAGGTCGGCAGGCATGATATGCGTAGAGCCACCCTCCCCATACTTGGCGTCATAGTCATAAAAGCCCGTTCGCGAGACAATGTCGGTGACGGTTAAGGCCTGATTCCCCATCACGGCAACGGCCAACTCCTGTCCGGCAATATAGGGCTCGACCATGACCTCCTCGCCGAAAGTCCAGTCGGGTGCCACCACCTGCTGAGGCGGTCCATTGGCCCCTTCGAAGACCAAAAACACACCAACAGACGAGCCCTCTGCATTGGGCTTGACCACATAGGGCGGGGCCATGACGTGGGATTTAGC
>CANCJE010000168.1 GCA_947378235.1 Caulobacteraceae bacterium
GTTGGCATTTTCGGCGTCTTGGCCACGCCGCCATTTTTCAGCACATCGATGGCGCGCGTCAGCTGGAAGTCACCGGTTTTCAGGTCAAACCCTGCGGGCGGCGCTTCGGCAGGCTTATGAGCCCCACGGCGGATCTTGCCCTCTTGGGCATCGAGCGCATTGGAGAAGCTGGCCTCGCTGAATTGGAAGGTCCGATTGGCCAGCAACTCGGCCTGTTCTTGACTGACGGCGACCTCAAGGTCTGGCTCGATGCCGGTCTTTTGGATCGAGCGGCCCGAGGGGGTGTAATAGCGCGCTGTGGTCAGCTTCAAGGCCCCGTCGGCCCCGCCGCGAAGGGGGATGACCGTCTGGACCGAGCCCTTACCAAAGCTAGTCAGGCCGACCAGTTCGGCGCGCTTTCGGTCTTGCAAGGCGCCGGCAACGATTTCCGCCGCCGAGGCCGAGCCGGAATTGATCAGCACCGTCATGGGCAGGCCGCCGGTCAGGTCTCCGGCCTGAGCATTGTAGCGCTCAATGTCCTTGGCATCGCGCCCGCGCTGGGACACCACTTCGCCGCCACTGAGGAACATGTCGGAAATGCCGATGGCTTGATCGAGCAGGCCGCCGGGATTGTTGCGCAGGTCAAGGACCAGACCCTTCATATTGGGGTTCTTGGCCATGAGATCCTGCAGGGCGGCGGTCGCCTCAGCGGTTGTCTTTTCGTTGAAGGCCGAGACTCGCAGATAGCCGTAGTCGCCTTCCATCCGCGCCTTGGCGGACTTCACATTAATGATTTCTCGCACCAGCTTGACGTCAAAGGGTTCGGTCTTGCCGCGCACGACCGTGAGGGTCAGGGCCTCACCAGCCTTGCCGCGCATCTGTTTAACCGCGTCATTGAGGGCTAGGCCGAGCAGGCTCTGGCCATTAATTGCAGTAATATAGTCGCCCGCTTGCAAACCCGCCCGCGCGGCGGGGGTGTCGTCCATGGGGGAGATGATCTTCACCGCGCCCTCTTCGCTCGTCACCTCAATGCCCAGCCCGCCATATTCGCCGCGCGTCTGATCGCGCATTTCGGCAAGACTTTGCGGATTGAGGTAACCGGAATGGGGATCAAGCGAGGTCAACATGCCATCGATGGCCGCTTCGATCAGCTTCTTGTCGTCCGTGGGGGCCACATATTGGCTCTGCACCGTGGACAGGACATCGCTGAACAGTTCCAGCATTCTGAACGTATCGCCGCGCGGCGCGTTGGCCGAGGCCAGAGCGCTCTGACTGATATAGGCCATGCTCCCCGCACCGAGGACAAAGCAGGAAACACCGATCAGAAGGGACTTGCGCATGGCGACCTTGAAATAGCGAGTGAGGCACCCTGTTTCGACAGTGCGTCCTTTCTAAGACGCCGCATCACGAGGGCACTAAAAAGATCGATAACCGATTTGACCAAAAGCGAAAGGGCATGCGGTCAAGATCGAGCCTGCAATCTCGGTATTTCAGTCTGGTTAACGATAATAGGTCCGTGATCGGTGGATTTGCAGATTTCTAGCCCTTGCCCGGTAACCGCAGACTCGCCAGCCAGCGGGCGGGATCGACGGGGGAACCGTCACGTCGGATCTCCATATAAAGTTCTGGCGTGGGCCGATCTTGATCACTCATGCGTCCGACCGGTTCACCGGCCGAGATGGATCGCCCGGCCTCGGCACTGGTCTGGTCCATGCCCGCCAAGACCAGATGATAGCCGCCGCCCAGTCGCAGGATCAGGACCATCCCCCAACCCTTGAGCGGACCAGCATATTCCACTGTGCCTTGGGTCGGAGCCCGCACACTGGCCCCCTTGTCCGTGCGCCAGGTCCAGCCCGTCGATCGTCCCCCTCCCCCCGCGCCTGTGCGCGGCGCCGTCTGACCGAAGCGGCGGATCAGGGTGCCTGCCGAAGGGTTTACGAAACTGGAAATGCGGTTCTCGGACCCGTCAGTCTGGCCTTGAGGCTCACCCTTGGCGGAGGGGCTGCCTTGGCGCGGCAGGCCTTGAAGCAGTTCTCGTAGGCTCTTGGCCCGTACCGCTAACCTTTTGAGGTCATCGCTGGCCAGTTGCGCATCGGCAGTCACGGCCTGTTCCAACGCAGCCTTTTCTTGCAGCAGGGCTTCGATCTTGGCGCGGCGGTCCGCGATGTCGCTTTCGGAGGTGAACAGGCTTTCACTGGCCGCCGCCGTTTCGCGGCGTACCCGCGCGATCTCTTGAACTTCAGCACTAAAGCCCTTGGCCCTCTTGTGCAGTTCGGGGGTTACGGCCCGGATGAGAATGGCGGCCCTAACCGCATCCTTGGCATTGGACGGGTGAACCAGAAGGGCGGGCGGCGGGTTGCGGCCATAGAGTTGCAGGGCCGCCAAGAGCCGCGAGAGCTGGTTTTGATTGCGGCCCAGACTGTTGGCCAATTCACTTTCGCGCAGGTTCAGTTGAACCAATTTGGCGCGGCTATCGCTGGCGGTCTGTTCGCTGCGGTTTTGCTCACTGGCCAGTTGGATCAGTTGACTGCGCAGGCTGTTGACGTCGCGGTGGGCCTCGGTGGCTTGGGCGCGCAGGGTTTCGAGGTCCTGTTGACGGGCCTTGGCACGGGCCTCAATACGGGCAAGATCCTCGCGCGACGGGGCAGCCTCGACCACGGCTCCGGCGGTCAGAACGAGGATCACGGTCAAGAGAGAGCCGAAGCGAAGCTGCATGGACCCAAGCCTAACCGATCTGCGCAGGCTCGCCCAGTTGTCAGTCGCCCAGTTGTTAGTCGCCCAGTTGTTAGTCGCGATGATAGGGAGAACCGGCAAGGATGGTGGTGGCGCGGTAGATCTGCTCGGCCAGCATGACCCGCGCGAGCGCATGGGGCCAGGTCTGGATGCCAAAGGCGATGGTTTCCTTGGCGCTGGCCAGAAGGCTCGCATCCAGCCCATCCGCGCCGCCAATGATGAGGATCATCCGCCGATGGCCGTCATCGCGCAGGCGGCCAATATGGCTGGCCAGATCGCGGGATTTGCGCGCCGTGCCATGCTCGTCACAGACAGCCAGCCAAGCGGGACCCAAGGCTGTGATCTGGGCCATCAGGACCTCGGCCTCGGCGGCCTTGCCGGGCTTGCGGCTCTCAACCTCGATGATCTCGACGGGGCCCAGCCCCAAGGCGCGGCCGGTCGCTGTGGCCCGCGCGGCATAGTCTCGCGCCAGCGACGCCTCAGGTGAGGTGCCCAGGCGATGGACCGTCAGAAGGGTGATCTTCATGGGCGGGCTTGTTTAAGGTCCCTCGGATCAGATCCGAGGGGTCCTGATCAGATGGCGATGGGGCGAGCCGGTGGCTCAACCGACCAGATCTTCTCGATATTGTAGAAGCTGCGCACTTCGGGCCGGAACAGGTGGACGATGACGTCCCCGGCATCGATCAGCACCCAATCGCAATGGGGCATGCCCTCGACGCGCGCCTTACCAAATCCGGCTTCCTTAAGGGAGCGGATCAGGTGGTCGGCCATAGCGCCGACATGGCGGTGCGAACGACCAGAGGCCACGACCATACAGTCAGCCACCGAGCTCTTGTCCGCTAGGTCGATGCAGACGAGATCTTCAGCCTTGTCGTCTTCGAGACGGGCAAGGATCAGAGCTTCCACAGAACCGGCGGGAAAATCTGCCGACAGGGCAGGAGCGCTGTCCGTCGAGGGGTCTATTGATGAGGCGTCGGCGAGGTTTGCCGAGGTCTCGGTCGCGCTTGGCGCGGTCTCACGATTCAGCGTGAAACTCCTTTTTGATCGTTATGAAGGGGCACCCTATCACATCTTAGCGCGGGGGTCACCGTTGATCTGAATCAGCTTTTTGCGCCCCTGTGCCCCGCTCGGATGGCGGAGGAGGAGACGTGATTGAGCGGCGCATTGAGATAGACCCAGGCCGGCGCTGGGCGGCTGGCAAGGCCACGGCTGGCGGCGTCATCAATTCGCGATGAGGCAAAGCGCTTGGCCGCGGGGGCAAAGCGGCTGCGCAAGAGACTGCCTGGGCGGGCGATGACGGCCACGGGCATCAGTTGCATGATCTGTAACCAGCCGCGCCAGCGATGGAACTGGGCCAGATTGTCGGCCCCCATGATCCAGACAAACTGGACTCCAGGATGCCGGGCCTTGAGGGCGCGCAGTGTATCGATCGTGTAGCGAGCGCCTATGCGGGACTCTACATCCGACACAATCATCGAAAGGCCTTGGCTGGCCGTCTTGGCCAGAGCGCGGGTCTGGGCCATGCGCTCGGACAGGTCTGCGGTCTCGCCTGCGGCCTTTAGGGGGTTTTGTGGTGAGACCAGCCATAGGACCCGGTCCAGATCGAGCCGGGCCATAGCGGTGCGGGCCACATGGGCATGGCCCGAATGTGGGGGATTAAAGGAGCCACCAAACAGACCGACCCTTTGACCCCGCTCCAGGTGAAACCCGGGACGCAGCGCCTTGGGGCGGCCTGCGTCAGGGCCGCGTCTGGCCTGTCCCGCGAACCACATATTTGAACGTCGTCAGTTGCTCGGCCCCAACGGGCCCCCTTGCATGTAACTTATCGGTGGCGATGCCGATCTCGGCCCCAAAACCAAACTCGCCGCCGTCGGCAAACTGGGTCGATGCATTGACCAGCACGATGGCTGAATCGACCTCAGCGAT
>CANCJE010000169.1 GCA_947378235.1 Caulobacteraceae bacterium
CGCGAGGAGCCGCCGCGCGCGGTGCGAAGGCAGCCTGCAAGCCCATCAAACCGCACCTCGGCGCGCTGCTGGGAGCGGCCCTGCTCTTGCCGCGTTCGGCGAAAGAGCGCGCCGACCTGCCGCTGCCCATCGCCCCTTGCCTGCGCCACAGCCTGTTCCAGACGGCGGCGATGGAGCGGAGCCATGAGGGTCAGCAAGGCCTCGGTCTGGGCGCGACTGTGCCAGATCGTCTGATCATCCGGCTCGAGCAGATTGGCGAGACCCTGCTCGCGAACAGGGGGCGGCGGCAACTGCCACCAACGCCAATAGGGTTTGAGGGCGTCTGGCAATCGCTCTGCGGCCAAGCGAGCGCTGGGCCCATGCCAAGGCCCGGGGACAGGAGAGGAAAGGTCCTCTGCCCGCGCAGCAATCAGAAACAGACGGGGCCGGGACTGGGGAACAAAATGGGCGGCATTGATCTCGAGCGCCCCGAACAGATAGTTGCGCGCCGCCAAGGCCTCACAGATCGCGGTAAAGTCCTGCCCGCCGCGCGAGTTCAGAAGTCCGACGACATTTTCGATGACGATGACGCCAGGCGCTCGGCCCTGATCATCCAGGGCCTCAATGAGCCGCCAAAAGCCCCAAAAGGCTGAGGACCTTTGCCCCGAAAGCCCCGCGCGAGGGCCTGCAAGGCTCAGGTCCTGACAGGGAGAGGAGGCCCAGACCAGATCGGCAGTGCCGAGCAGATCGTCGGGGGTAAGATCCCAGACATTGGCCTCAATCAGGTCCCCATCCCCCCAGTTGGCGCGATAGGCAGCGGCTTTTGCTGGGTCTAGGTCATTGGCAAGGCGGCAGTGCCAATCTGCACCGAGCCCCGCACGGGCCATGCCACCCCCGGCGAAAAACTCACAGAAGCTAAAGGGCGAGGTGCGACTCATGGGGCCAGTCTAGGCCCTTGCCGGCTCACGAGGAAGTCGCACGCCCCTACACATCCGTGTTCCCCGCGAAGGCGGGGACCCAGACCCTTACGCACAGATGGGAATCAATCATCTGGATCCCCGCCTTCGCGGGGAACGCGGTGGAGAGAGGGCAAATGAAGCCCCCTTCCCCGCGACGCTTGGGAAGGGGGTAATAGGAACGATCCTAGACTACAGGACCTCGAACAGGCCTGCAGCGCCCATACCGCCACCGATGCACATGGTCACGACGGCCAGCTTGGCCCCGCGACGCTTGCCTTCCATCAGCACGTGGCCGGTACAGCGTGTGCCGGTCATGCCGAAGGGGTGGCCGATGGCGATGGAGCCGCCATTGACGTTGTATTTCTCTGGATCAATGCCGAGCTTGTCGCGGCTATAGAGGCACTGCGAGGCAAAGGCTTCGTTCAGTTCCCAAAGGTCGATGTCTTGAACGCTCAGGCCATGACGCGACAGAAGCTTTGGCACAGCAAAGACTGGACCAATGCCCATCTCGTCGGGCTCACAACCGGCAACCGCAAAGCCCCGGAACAGACCCATCGGCTCAAGGCCGCGCTTTTCGGCTTCCTTGGCATCCATCAGCACCACAGCCGCAGCACCGTCAGACAGTTGCGAAGCGTTGCCAGCGGTGACGAAATTGCCTTCGCCCTTGACCGGCTTCAAGGCGGACAGGCCCTCAAGGGTCGTGTCGGCGCGGTTACATTCGTCCTTGTCGACGACATAATCGACGATGGATTCTTCGCCGGTCGCCTTGTTGAAGCTCTTCATCTTGGTGGCCATTGGGACGATTTCGTCGTTGAACAGGCCCGTCGCCTGCGCCGCTGCAATCAGTTGCTGCGAGCGGAAGGCATATTCGTCCTGATAGTCTCGGCTGACATTATAGCGCTTGGCCACGATGTCGGCAGTGTCGATCATGGCCATCCATAGGGCAGGATGCTCCTGCATCAGCTTTTCTTCGGTGTAGCGATGGGTGTTCATCGCACCGCTCATCTGGACCAGCGAGATCGATTCCACACCGCCGCCGATGGCGACCGTCGCGCCTTCGTTCTTGATATAGTGCGCTGCAGACGCGATGGCCTGAAGGCCTGACGAACAGAAACGGTTGATGGTCGTGCCCGAGGTGGTCACAGGCAGGCCAGCCCAGAGGGCGGCGTTACGCGCCACATTGCTGCCGGTCGCGCCTTCAGGACCACCGCAGCCCAGGATCACGTCCTCGACTTCAGCCGGATCGATCTTGGCCCGAGCCACCGCATGCTGGATCACATGACCAGCCATCGCCGCTCCGTGAGTATTGTTAAACCCGCCGCGACCGGCCTTGGCCAAGCCTGTGCGAGCATAGGAAACGACGACGACATCACCCATGGGAAATTCCTCTAAAGGTCAAATTGAGCAAACGCTTGAATGAACAGCGATGCGCACCCTAGGGGATGGATCTGGCGATCACCAGGTGCCGCTTACGTAAACGTAAAGATTATCTATTCCCCGAAGCCTTCGCCCGGTTCGAGGGGCTCCATGCGGATCAGGCGAGAATCGAGCACCCCGGCGGTGCGGTGGGCGACAACCACGCGGTAATGGGCGTCAGTGACCATCTCGAGGAAGGCCCCCGCCGTCGGATAGTAGGCGATGAAGGCCAGATCCCATTGCTCGTCCAAGGGCCCCGTCACCACGCCCTGCGGCTTGCCGGCCCAGATCTGCTTGCCGCCAACGCGCTTGAAGATCTCGGCGCTTTCGCGGCCATAGGCGCGGTAAGCCTCAAGGCCTGAAAGGCCCTTGCCATGCAGGGGATGACCTTCGCGATAGTCTGCCACATCCCGCAGACGAACCAGATTGAGCATGTGAACCGGCTGGTCCCTTGGCAGGGCTTTGAACTGGTTGAACTGTTCGCGGGTCGGGTCGATGGCACCTGATGGATCAACAGACATGGTGAGAACCTCCTTGGATGATTTGAAAGGAGGTTACGAGATCAGCCCTCGCCTTTCGAGCCCTGTTCGCATCAAACGGTCAGTCCGGCCAAAGGTCCTGCACCGAACCCTTGCGGTTCAGCATGTGAGTGGCACGCTTTATGACGGTGAGCAAACGTTCGGTCCGCGCCTCCTGATCATAGGTCACCCCGCCGCGCGCCAACCCCTCCAACATGAAACGGGCCAGATCGCGGGTGGTCTGGAATCGGGGCCCCACCCCGGCATTGACCATAGCCGTGGTCTGACCACCGATCTGAGCCCGATCAAAGGCCTCTTGCGCCGTCGCCAGACAGGCCCGAACCGTCACATCCGTGCGGGCCACGGCCTCCAACTCGGCAAAGGCGATATAGGGCACGGTGTGCAGCAGTTGCCAGTAGGACTCGATGGCATGCTCGCTGACATCTTCACCCGGCGCAATATCTTGAGCCGCCGCCTCAAACAGGGCGTTACGCAGGGTCTGGATGTGGCCGATCGCGGCCTCAACCAAATCTTCGCGCGAGACAAAATGATAGAGCATTGCGCCGCGCGTCAGGTCTGCGGCCTCAGCGATCCGGGCATTGTTGGCGGCGTGATAGCCGATCTCGGCAAATAGGGTCATGGCGGCGTCGAGGATCCGCGCGCGGGTGCGCAAGGACTTGGGTGTGTCCTTTGCCGAACTGACCGACTCTTCCGTGCCGCCTAGCTGCTGTCTCAACACCTGATCCATCGGTTTGCTCGCCTAGGCACCCGCCCTTTGGTCACCAGACTTCATACACGCATGGTCGCCCCTCGCCAGAGCCTGCCCTTCGCTTGGCTTACTATTTCACAAAACGGACATGCAATCAGCTTAGGCAGGCACTGTCTGCCCATGGGCTGAGCAGACCTGCACAACGGACCGCCTCATGACGTCAGACGTCCCGACCTACAACTTCCGCTCCGTGTTCATTTCTGACGTCCATTTGGGCACCCGGGGCTGTCAGGCCGAACTGCTGCTCGACTTTATTCGCAGCATGGATTGCGAACAGCTTTACCTGGTCGGTGACATCATCGACGGCTGGAAGCTCAAGGGCGGTTGGCACTGGCCCCAAGCCCATAATGATGTGGTGCAAAAGGTCCTGCGGATGGCCCGCAAGGGCACGGCGGTGATCTATGTGCCGGGCAACCATGATGAGGTCGCGCGGGACTATTGCGGCGTCCATTTTGGTGGCGTAGTCATCGCCCGCGACGCCATCCACACGACGGTTGATGGACGCACCTTCTTAGTCACCCACGGCGATGAGTTCGACGGCGTCGTCCAGCACGCCAAGTGGCTCGCCTTCCTCGGCGATTGGTCCTATAGAACCATCCTTATGCTGAACACTCTGTTCAATCTCGCACGACGTAAGATGGGCTTTGGCTATTGGAGCCTGTCGGCCTTCCTGAAGGGCAAAGTGAAGAACGCCTTGCAATTCATCGAGAACTTCGAGGGCGCGGTCGCCGATGAGGCACGACGTCGCGGCGTCGACGGGGTGATCTGCGGCCATATTCACAAGGCCGAGATGCGTGATATTGACGGCATCACCTATATAAATGACGGCGATTGGGTGGAGAGCTGTACCGCCCTCGTCGAGCATATGGACGGACGGCTTGAACTGTTGGAGTGGGCCAAGATGCGGTCGTGGTCGATGATTGAGCGCAAGTCGGATCG
>CANCJE010000170.1 GCA_947378235.1 Caulobacteraceae bacterium
TAGTTGCGGTTGGTCAGTTGCACGCCCTTGGGCAGGCCGGTCGTGCCCGACGTATAGAGCTGGATGATGTCGTCATCGTCCTCAGCGGCCAAGTTCGGATCGGTCGCGGGATATTGCGCGATCCAGTCTTGCAGGGATGGCCAACGCGCGTGGCCCGGCTCGACCTGGATCAGGTGCTTAAGGTCAGGACAGTCATCGAGGATGGAGTCGATGATGTCGGCAAAATCTTGCCCGACAAACATAACCCCAGCGCCACTATCCTTAATGATGAAGGCCGCTTCGGGCGGGGCAAGGCGCCAGTTGACCGGGGCTAGACAGGCACGCGCCCGGGCCGCACCCATCCACAGGGTAAAGAACTCATCATCATTCTTAGCCATGCAACTGACCCGGTCACCCGGCTTGACCCCAGCGGCGATCAGGGCGTTGGCGCAGCGATTGGCGGCGTCGTTCAGCTCGGCATAGGTGGTGATGCGACCATTGAACCACAGGGCCGTAGCCTCTGGGCGTGCCTTGGCTTGCAAGCGGCCAATATCGGCGATGGTGACGAAATCAGTCATGGTGCGCATCCTCCAAAAATCGTTTCAGGTCCTGACCGCACTTGTGACCGGCGGTTCTAGACATAGAAACGCCGCCTCCCCTGACCCGCTGACCTGCAGCCGATAAGAGAAGGCGGCGCCTTAAGGTGTCTTACTCTGCAGCAGCCTTAGGGGCGTAGCCGAGGACGGCCTTCACTTCCAAGAACTCACCAAAGGCGTGATCGCCCCATTCGCGGCCATTGCCCGACATCTTGAAGCCGCCGAAGGGGGCCATCATGTCTGGCGCAGCGCCGTTGAGGTTCACCTGACCCGCGCGCAGCTTAGAGGCCACTTCGCGGACCTTGGTCATGTCGGTGCCCGAGACATAGGCGGCCAGACCATATTCGGTGTCGTTACCGATGGTGACGGCCTGCTCGACCGAGTCATAACCAAGGATCGCGACCACGGGGCCAAAGATCTCTTCCTTGGCGATGGTCATGTCGTTGGTGACATTGGCGAAGACGGTGGGCTTTACGTAATAGCCCTTGTCCAGACCTTCAGGACGACCGACGCCGCCGGAGACGAGGGTTGCGCCCTCATCAATGCCCTTTTGGATCAGGCCTTGGATCTTGTTCCACTGGGTTTCCGAAACGACGGGACCGAGTTGGGCATTGCCGTTGGGATCGCCAACCGTGTGGCTGTCAGCGGTTTCCTTAGCGATGGCGATGACCTCGTCCATCTTCTTGCCGGGGACCAGCATGCGGGTCGGGGCGTTGCAGGACTGGCCAGAGTTCATCATCACCGAGCGGATGCCGCCCGAAACGGCCGAGGCGAAGTCTGCATCTTCCAAGATGATGTTTGGCGACTTGCCGCCCAGCTCTTGGTGAACGCGCTTGACGGTCGGAGCAGCGTTCTTGGCCACCTCGATGCCGGCGCGGGTCGAACCGGTGAAGGACACCATATCGACTTCGGGGTGCGAGGACATGGCGGCACCGACGACAGGGCCATCACCATTGACCAGATTGAACACGCCAGCAGGCACGCCAGCTGCATGCAGGATCTCAGCCCAGATATAGCCCGAGAAGGGGGCGATTTCCGATGGCTTCAGCACCATGGTGCAGCCCGTGGCCAGAGCCGGAGCGACCTTACAGGCGATCTGATTGACCGGCCAGTTCCAAGGGGTGATGAACGAACAGACGCCGATAGGCTCCTTGACCAGCAAGGTCGTGCCACGCTGCTCTTCGAACTTGTAGTTCTTCAGCACTTCGATGGCGGTCTGAACGTGACCGATGCCCATGGCGGCTTGTGCGCGCTGAGCCAGCCAGCCCGGAGCGCCCATCTCTTCGGTGATGGCAGCAGCCATGTCCGCATAACGCTTTTGGTACTCGACGGCGATCCGCTCTAGCAGGTCGATCCGCTCTTCGCGGGTGGTCTGGGAGAAGGTCGCGAAAGCCCGACGGGCTGCCATGACGGCGTGGTCGACATCGGCGACGCCGCCCATGCTGATCGTGCCGCAAACCTCTTCGTTTGCCGGATTGATGACGTCGAGCGTCTTGGCGACGACAGGATCAACCCATTTTCCGTCAATGTAGAATTTCGTGTAGTTGCGCATCTTGCTCTCCTTGAGGCTTCCATCCCGACGGACCGGCAGAACCGACCTTCTTGGGCCTATATTAGTGATCATTGTTCAGGGCGAAAGGGGGTCCCTGATCATTCTTACAATTGGTGCAGCAGCGGCTGGCCCGGAACCGGACTAACGGCCTTAAGCACATAGTTGGCGCGGATCGATCCGATATAGAGATCGGTCAGGTTTGGCCCGCCCCAGGTCACATTGGTGGGGTGATTGACCACGCTGCCAGAGGGGTCATGGATTACGGTGATTTTGCGACCGGCAGGCGTGATGGCCACAACCTTGTTGGCAGCGGGAAGACAGACCCAAAGATTGCCCTCCGCATCCAGCCCGACGCCATCGGTATAGCCAAGGCGGCTTTGAATGATGGCAGGCAGGTGGATATTGGGGTTCAATTTCCGCCGCGCGACGATGCCGAGCTTGGGACCATAACGCTCACCCTTGCCCAACAGGGCACCGGGAAGGATCGGGAAACGCAGGACGTCCCCTGCGCTGGTTTGGGCGCAAAAGAGGAACCGTTCATCCGCTGACATGGCCAATCCATTGGGGAAACAGAGGCCCTCAGCCACGATCTGACTGGTCCCATCGGGGAGTAGAACGAACAGGAAGCCATCGGGGCGGCCATCGAGCGCTTCGGGCCAAGTCGGGGCATGGGTGGAATTGGCACACCAGATGTTTCCGGCACTGTCGATGATGGGATAGTTGGATGAGGTCAGGCTCCTGCCCCCAACCTCCGACAACAGGGTTTCGCGCTGACCCGTTGCGGGATCAAACCGCTCCAAGGGTCCGGCCTCGCCATCATAGATGCCGAAATTGGCGATGATCACCCGTCCTTGCCGGTCCATATTGATCCCGTTTGGCGCGCCCATCCTTGGGCCCATCCGCTTGAACGATCCATCCGGGAAGATTTCAGCGACGGCGCTTTGGTGGTCCGAGGCGAAGACCCGGCCATCGGGCCCAACCACGACATCTTCAGGACGATCAATGCCAACAGCGACCTTGCTGAAAGCGGATATCGGCATCTTCTTCAGGCCCATGGTCACCCTCCCTATTCTTATTGCTGCATGGTGCGCAGGGGACGGGGTTTTGGGCAAGGGGGCCTTGTTTTTTCCCTCTTCCGTTTTCCCCGCGAAGGCGGGGACCCAGACCCTTGCACTCCGCCGGATCGTTCGGGGCACACCCTCGTCCTTCGACGGGCTCAGGATGAGGATGAATGGGTGGGGAGTGGATGTAACCCCCTCACCTAGGCCCTCTCCCCCAAGGGGGACCGTTGCGCTACGCCCACGCTGTGCGGTTTGATCATGAAATTTGCTTTTTGCTCAGGCTGAGCGGTTGTTTTAGGTGATTTTGGACGGAGTCCGGGCCTGGTCAGGCCGTAAGGCTTGCGACACGTCTCAGGTTGAAGGCCATGGCGACCATCAGGATCTGGCCGGTGACCCGGGCCAGGCCGACATAGCGCGCGCGGATCAGGCCCATGCGGCGCTTCCAGGTGGCGAAGGTGGTCTCCACGGCGGCGCGGCGGCGGGCGATCAGGTTGTTGAGCTGCTGCTGCCGGGGCGTCAGGGCGTGATGCTTGCTAGGCCTGCGCATGAGCCGCGCCTTGGTTCCGGCCTGCTTCAGCCGCGCGCGCCGGGCGTGGGTGTCATAGGCCTTGTCGGCATAGACCGCCGCCTCGTCGCCCCGGATCAGATCGTCCGCCGGGACGGTGTCATTGATATTGGCCGGCGTCGTGATCACCGCCCGCACCAGCCCCGAGCCCTGATCGACCCCGACATGGGCCTTATAGCCATAGGTCGAGCCGGGCTTACCCTGTCGGCGCGCAAAGGCCGCATCCGGGTCCTTGGCCTCTGGCTCGCGGCCAAAGGGCGGCGGGGTCGTGGCCGCTTGGATCAGGGTCGCGTCCAGCATCGTGCCCTGCTTGAGCACCAGCCCCTTCTTCTCCAACTGCCGATCCAACTCGGTGAACAGACGCCTCAGCACACCCGCCTCGACCAGCCGGTTGCGAAACCGGCATAAGGTGGTGTGGTCGGGCACATCGTCGTCAAGGCTTAAGCCCACAAAGCGGCCAAAGGCCAAACTGTCCCCCAGCCGAAACTCCAGATCCGCGTCCGAAAGACCGTACCAGGCTTGGAGCAGCAAGGCCTTGAACAGCAGCAAAGGCCGATAGCCCGGACGCCCCGGACCCTCTTGCCGAAGCCCCGAAAGAACCCGCTCGACCCGGCCCCAATCGACCACAGCCAAGACCCGATCCAGCGCAGGACTACCCCCACGCCGAGCCGCCCCAACCTCGCCAAACCCCAACTGACCCGTGCGCTTCACTGACATCGAATCCTCCTGCAATAGCAAAAGTGAATCACAGTTAGGGGATTACGCAACGGTCTCCC
>CANCJE010000171.1 GCA_947378235.1 Caulobacteraceae bacterium
GAGCGGGTGATGGGCTTTTCTACGCCCGACCAGCAGGCCGACTTCCTCAATGACGCCCCCAATTTCGAGCACATGCTGATTGAGGCCGACATTATCCTGATCAAGATTTGGCTGGATATTGGCCGCGACGAACAGGTCCGCCGGTTGAAAAGCCGCCGCACCGACCCCTTAAAGCGGCTCAAGGTCAGCGCTATGGACGATGTGGCTGAAGCCAAATGGTGCGACTATTCCGCCGCGCGCAACGAGATGCTGACCCGCACCAGCACCACCTTCGCCCCGTGGGTTTGCGTCCGGGCCGATCACAAGAAGGCGGCACGGCTTAATGTCATTCGCCACATCCTGCACGTGATCAAGCCGCCGAAACTGGCCAAACATGTCGCCAAGCCGGACCCAGAGGTGCTCTTTGCCTTCGAGCCCTTAGCCATTGTCGATGGGCGGCTCGCCCCCTGACCGATCGCTAATAGGCCAGCGCCAAACCATCCTTGCGCATTTCAGAGGCCGCCGCATAGCGGCCCTCGAACCGCTGGATGGCCTGATAGCCGCCAAAGCCGCCGTCTGATGGGCCAAACTTCCAGCCCAGTGCCGCTAGGCCCTCACGGGTGGCTTGGGGAACGCCTGATTCCAGCCTCAGGGTCCCAACACCGTCCTGCGGCTCTCCCGTCGGTTCGCTTGAGCCTTCGTGATGCCAACGCGGATTGTCCCCGGCGGCCTGCACATCCAGACCATGGTCGGTCATGTTGATAATGACCTGAGCCTGACCTTGCGGCTGCATGTCCCCGCCCATGACCCCAAAGGCCAGAAGCGGCGCGCCATCCTTGCAGGCAAAGCCCGGAATGATGGTCTGAAACGGCCTCTTTCCCGGCGCATAGAGGTTCGGGTGGCCATCATTCAGATTGAACAGCTCGCCCCGGTCTTGGAACATGAAGCCCATATTGTCCGCCACCAGCCCTGAGCCCATGCCGCGATAGTTGGACTGGATCAGCGAGACCATCATGCCGTCGGAATCAGCGGTACAGAAATAGGTGGTGTCGCCATGGCTGGGGGCTTGGCCCGCATAGACAGGCGTCAAGATTCGGTCCGGACGGATCAGCTTGGCGCGCTGGGCGGCATAGTCTTTAGAATTGAGCCATTCGAGCGGGATCTTGCCAAAATCGGGATCGGCAAAGAACTTGGCGCGGTCCTCAAAGGCCAGACGCTTGGCCTCGATCTGATGATGCAGGCTGGCCGTGGTCTGGAAGCCCATGCCGGGTAGGTCAAAATTTTCGAGGATGTTGAGCATCTGCAGGGTGCTGAGACCTTGGCTGTTGGGGGCCAAGCCATAGACATCGGTGCCGTGATAGTTGGTCACCAGAGGCTTGGTCCATTCTGCATGATGGCTGGCCAGATCCTGCTTGGTCATCCATCCGCCAATGCGCTTGAAATAGCGCTCAATGGTTTCAGCGATCTCACCCTCATAGAAGGCCGCCCGTCCACCCGCCGCGATCTTGCGGTAGGTCTTGGCCAGATCAGGATTGCGGAAAATCTCGCCCTCATGCGGTGTGGCTCCCGTCGCGGCATAGGTCCGCTTGAAGTTTTCGACCTCTTCGATGCCCTGATCCGGCATGGTGAAGCGCTTGTGGCTGGCCTTGAGATAGTAGGCGATGGTCTGGGCCACGGGCTGGCCCTGCTCGGCTAGGGCAATGGCGGGCTCGAACAGATCGGCCCACGGCAGGCGGCCATAGCGCTGATGAAGCGCCCACCAGGCATCCACAGCACCTGGTACCGAGACGGAAACGGCACCGTAAGCATTAATGTGCCCATTGCGCGCCCGAGCCCGCTGGGTCTCCAAGGACAGGCCACGCGGGGAGCGACCCGACCCGTTCAGGCCAACCACCTGCTTGGTCTTGGGGTCCCACAGCATGGCGAAACAGTCGCCGCCGACGCCGCAAGAGACCGGCTCCAAAAATCCGAGCGCCGCATTGGCAGCAATGGCGGCATCGACCGCTGAACCCCCCTTTCGCAAGATGTCGACAGCGATCAGGCTGGCATTGGGATGGGCGGTGGCAGCCGCGCCAGAACGTCCCCAAACGGGCGAGCGGGAGGCATAGCTGGCCCCAGCAATACGGTCGCCGCCATGCATATCCGGGCGCTGCAAATTGTTCGCCATCGGCGTCGCGGCCCCCTGGGCTGCGCGGGCAAGACCCGGCGCAGCCGCCATCAGGGGCAAGGAGGCCAGAAAGGTGCGGCGGCGCATGGGCAAATCCCTTATGATGATGGTCCTCAGGGCCGAAATTTCAGCCCAGTTAGCCATTGAAGGTAACGCAAACCTTGGTGCGTTCCAGTCCAAACCGATCAGTCGACCGAACAGCGCAGGCCGCACCCCCGATCATGGTCCTAGGAGCCAGCAGTCTGGTCGGGCGCTATGTCCTGCCGCAGGCTGGGGATCGGGGCCTGTGGGCACGAGGCCTCGGGCGCAAGGCGGGGACGGGCGATTGGGTCATGGCGGATCTGGCCGCGCCGAACCTGCAAGATCAGTTACCCGACCTGTCTGTTGTGATCTGCGCAGCCTCCCTTTGGGTTCTCCCACAGGCCTTGGAGGCGCTAGCCGCGCGCGGCATGACCCGTTTGGTGGCCTTTTCATCGACCAGTCGCTTTACCAAGACGGCCTCCAACCATGCGGGCGAGCGGGCCGTGGCTGAGCGGCTGCGTCTGGCCGAAGAGGCTGTGATCGAATTTTGCGAGGCTCGCAATATTGGCTGGACCTTGCTTAGGCCGACCCTGATCTATGCCGAGGGACAGGACCAAAATATCAGCCGTCTGGCGGGACTGATCCGCAAGATTGGGGTCTTGCCCATTGCCGGTCAAGGCCTTGGCCGTCGCCAGCCAGTTCACGGTCAGGATCTGGCTCGCGCAGCCCTCGATGCCGCCACAAGCCCCGCCGCCATCAACCGGGCCTATGATCTGCCCGGCGGGGAGACCTTGACCTACCGCGTTATGGCCGAGCGGGTCTTTACCGGTCTGGGCCGCAAGCCCCTGATCCTGTCTGTGCCCCTGCCGCTCTGGCGCCTCGGCCTAAGTCTCGCCGCCCCCCTCCTGCCCGGGGCCACGGCGGCCATGGGCGAGCGGATGGCGGAGGATCTGGTCTTTGATGGAGCCCCAGCCGTTCGCGATTTCGGCTGGTCCCCGAGAGATTTTCATCCGAGATTTTGAGGCAGCCATGGATGCCCCCCACCGAACCGCGTCCCCCGCGAAGGCGGGGGTCCAGACCCTTGTGCACAGGTGGAAAGTGGCCTGCTGGATAATGGCCTTCGCGGGAAACGCGGCGGACAGGGCGTGAATACCCCCCACTCCCAACCCTCTCCCCCTCAAGGGGAGAAAGGGCTTTTTTGTTTCCTTCCCTATCCCTCATCCTCGTCCTTCGACAGGCTCAGGATGAGGATGAGGATGAGGATGAATGGGAAGGCGCCGACCTAAAAGTCTTCCTCATGCTGAGCTTGTCGAAGCACGAGGAAGGCACTCCCCTACCGCGCCGCGAAGATGGCGCGGCGGAGTTTGGCCATGCCGCCGATCCAGCGGTCATAGTCGTTGGTCTTGTTGCGCATATAGTTCAGGACCACAGGGTGGGGCAGGACGAGGAACTTTTCTTCGTCCAGGGTTTGCACCACACTCTCAGCAACCTCTTGCGGCGACAGGACGCCATCGAGATTCTGCGGGCCCTCAGGACCGGCGCGGAGCAGGTTGGTGTCGACCCCTTGCGGGCAAAGGACCGAAACCTTGATGCCGTGATCCTTGTGATTGAGCGCCAGATTTTCAGCCCAGCCGATGGCAGCGTGCTTGGTCACTGAATAGGGGGCGCTGCCGATCTGGGACAGAAGGCCTGCTGCCGAGACAGTATTGAGGAAATAGCCTTCGCCGCGCGCGATCCATTCGGGCAGAACGGCGCGGGCTGCATAGATATGGGCCATGACATTGACGCCCCAACTGCGTTCCCACGCCGCATTGCTGGCGGAGGCGGCATTGTTCTTATCGGGGTCGCCATCGGCTATGCCGGCATTGGAGCAAAACAGATCGATCTCGCCGTAAGCGTCGCGGGTCTGCTTGACCAGATTTTGAATGTCCGACTCGATCGAGACGTCACAGGCCACGGCAAGGCCGCCGATCTCTGAGGCCACCATCTGAGCTCTCGCAAAGTCGCGGTCGGCGACAACGACGGCCTTGGCCCCCTCGGCATGAAAGCGGCGGGCCATGGCCTCACCAATGCCATTTGCACCGCCCGTGACGACGATGACCTTGTCTTTAATCTTCATAGTCGGTTCCTCACCCTGATCTTGCCGTTACGTCATGGCCAATTGTTATCATCACCCCTGCGTGAGCCGTATGGCCTTGACGATTGGGCGCTGTTATCACTCTTCCCAACAACTGTTCGAAACTGCAATCACGAACGCAGAAAACTGGGAAACGCCATGTCCGCAGATGCCAAGATCTTGAACGCCGTCACCACAATTTCCGTCGAGGGCGATGTCGCCATCGTCACCTTGAACTCGCC
>CANCJE010000172.1 GCA_947378235.1 Caulobacteraceae bacterium
CTATTGGGCGGCGGCAGGCTGATCTGACGTTGCTGCGCCTTTGGCAGGTCGGCCATGAGCCGAACAGTGTTCATTCGATCAGGCTCTTGGACCGGTTCGCCAGTCTTGAGCGCCCGCACCACCGATAGGCCCACCACCACCCGGCCCCAAACCGTGTAGCGTTTGTCCAAGGCCGGATAGGCTTGACGCATGAGGAAGAACTCGCTGTTGGCGCTGTTTTCCTTATCATTGCGTCCGGCCCCGACCACGCCGGGACAATAGAGACCCCAGGCCGAGGCCTTGTGATCGCCGGTCCATCCCATCACCCGGTCCGGCTGGGTCTGGACGGGAACAGAGCCCATGAAGCCCATCATCGCGCCGCTCGGCTGGGCGGCAACGACGAGGGGCTGATCGGCGCTGCGGCGGAAGGTGAACTCCGCCTTGAGGTCGGGATAGGCCGAGCGGCCATCATCCTGATTGGTCGGATCACCGGTCTGGGCCATGAAGCCGTCAATGACCCTGTGGAAGTGCAGGCCGTCATAGAAGCCTTCGCGTGTCAGCTTCTGGACCCGCGCCACATGGGCTGGAGCCATATCCGGACGCAGCTCGACAATGATCCGTCCCTTGGTGCTGTCGATCACCAGCAGATTTTCCGCCGCGATGGGCTGCCAAGCGGGCGCGGCCTGAGCGCCGCCGAGGCCGAGAATGGAGAGGCCCACGGCCAGACCAAACCTCTTACGCACCATCGGCTTGCCCTGCATCATCTTGGGCTATCGCCCGGTAAAGACCGGTTTGCGCTTTTCGACAAAGGCCGCCATGCCTTCTTTCTGGTCGTCAAAGGCAAAGAGCGAGTGGAACAGTCGCCGCTCCAGCATCACGCCTTGAGACAGGGGCGTCTCATAGGCGGCATTGACCATCTCTTTGGTCAGCTTGACCGCGTTGGGCGACAGGCCCGCGATCTTCTTGGCGGCGGTCATGGCCGTGTCGATCAACTCGGCCAGCGGAACGACCCGGCTGACCAGAGCGCAGCGCTCGGCCTCCGTCGCATCCATCATCCGACCGGTCAGGATCATGTCCATGGCCTTGGCCTTGCCGATGAAGCGGGTCAGGCGCTGGGTGCCTCCGGCTCCGGGCGAGACGCCGAGATTGATTTCGGGCTGGCCGAACTTGGCATTGTCGGCGGCAATGATGAAGTCGCACATCATGGCCAGCTCGCAGCCACCGCCGAGGGCAAAGCCCGCGACCGCCGCAATGACGGGCTTGCGACAGCGGGTCACGGCTTCCCAGTTGCGGGTGATAAAGTCTTCACCATAGACCTCGGCATAGGATTTGGAGGCCATTTCCTTGATGTCGGCCCCGGCGGCAAAGGCCTTGTCCGAGCCGGTAATGACGATGCAGCCGACGGCGGCGTCTGCTTCGGCCACAGCCAAGGCCGCTGTCAGATCGTCCATCAACTGATTGTTGAAGGCATTTAGCGCCTCTGGACGGTTGAGGCGGATCAGGGTCACGCCTTCGTCGATGTCAACCAACAGGGTCTGATAGGGGCTCATGGTCAAATTCCTATGCCAGTTCATTGAGTTGGCCGCGCATCAGATGCAGCACCGCCGAAAAGTCCTTGGTCCCATAGCCCAGTCCGCTGAACAGGGCATACATGGCCTCGGCCTGAGCGCCCATGGGGGTCGTGGCCCCGGACTTGGCCGCAGCCTCCTGCGCCAGTTTCAGGTCCTTGAGCATCATGCCCGTGGCAAAGCCGCCTTCATAGCCGCGATTGGACGGGGCGGTCGGGACCTGGCCGGGAATGGGGCTATAGCTGGTCAGGCTCCAGCACTGACCCGAAGACTTGGATGCGATCTCGAAAAAGCGGTCCGCCTCTAAGCCGAGCTTTTCGGCCAAGGCAAAGGCCTCGCAGACGCCGAGCATCGAGATGCCCAGCACCATATTGTTGCAGATCTTGGCCGCTTGGCCCGATCCGGCCTTGCCCGCATGGATGATGACGCGGGCCATGGGGGCGAGGGCGGCCTCAACGGCGGTAAAATCCGCCTCTTCGCAGCCCGCCATGAAGGCGAGGGTTCCAGCATCGGCGGCAGCGGTCCCGCCGGATACGGGCGCATCGGCGGCGCGAAGGCCAGCGGCAACGGCCATGGCGGCAACAGCGCGGGCGCTATCGACGTCGATGGTCGAGCAGTCGACCAGCAAGGCCCCCTTGGCGACATGGGGCAGGATGTCGGTTTCATAGACGCTGCGCACATGCTGGCCCGCAGGCAACATGGTCAGCACCACCTGCGCATCCATCACCGCGTCGCGAACGCTCGCCGCAGCAATGCAGCCCGCGCTGACAGCCCGCTGGATCGCGTCAGGGCTAAGGTCGAAGGCGCGAACCTGATGGCCCGCCTTGGCCTGATTGGCCGCCATACCGCCGCCCATATTGCCCAGTCCAATAAATGCGATGCGGGTCATGCCCGGTTCCTTATGGTTAGGGGTGTCCATTCCTGATCGGTCGGCAGCGGTGCGAAGATGGCCTCTAGCAGGGCCTCATCGACCGCTTCCAGCGTGGCCGGGGACCATTTGGGGTCATTGTCCTTGTCGATGATCACGGCTCGGACCCCTTCGAGGAAATCATGCCGCTGCACGACCCGCGCGCCAATGCGATATTCCATGACCATATTGCTGGCAAAATCGGTCAGGGCCGCGCCGGTCTGAAGCTGGCGTAGGGCCACCTTCAGGGTCTGGGGCGATTTGGTCTGCAAAGCCCTGTGTTGCGCCTTGGCCCAATCGCTGCCGTCACGCTCCAACAGGTCCATCACCGCCTCGACCGTGGGGGCGCTGAAGCAGGCGTCGAGGATGGCGCGGTGCAGCTCCAGCGGCGAGGGGCCGGGGTCGCTGGCGTGGGCACCGATGCAGGATGGGATCTGATCTGGACCACTGGCACCGATCAGATCGGCCTTTAGGGCCTCAAGCCTTGAGCTTTCAACATAATGGGTGGCAAGGCCCAGAGCGAGACAGTCGGCGGCCTTGATCCTCGCCCCGGTCAGGGCCAGCCAATAGCCCGTCTTCCCGGCAAGGCGCGGCAGGTGCCAGCCGCCGCCGACATCGGGAAAGAGGCCAATGCCGGTCTCGGGCATGGCAAAGGTGGTGCGCTCTGTGGCCACGCGATAGCGGGCGGGAAGGGCAATGCCGACGCCGCCGCCCATCACCACCCCGTCCATCAAGGCCACGACGGGCTTGGGATAGGCCATCAGAAGGTGGTTGAGCTGATATTCCAGATGGAAAAAGGCCCGCGCCTGCGCTCCATCGCCTGCGCCGCTTTCGGCCAGCATTCGAATGTCGCCGCCCGCACAAAAGCCGCGCGGGCCGGTATGGTCCAGCAGCACCATCTCCACGGTCTCATCCTCGCGCCAGCCCAGCAGGGCGTCGGTCATGATCTGGCACATGCCCAGCGTCAGGGCGTGCAGCGCCTCGGGCCGGTTCAGGGTCAGGCGCCCGACGCGCCCTTCAAGGCGGACCAGAACAGGATCGGTCATGGACGAAACAGCTCCCGTGCGATGATCACGCGCATGACCTCGTTGGTGCCCTCGAGGATCTGGTGGACCCGCAGGTCGCGCACGATCCGCTCCAGCGGATAGTCGCGCAGATAGCCATAGCCGCCATGCAGTTGCAGGGCCTGATTGGCCACATCAAAGCCGACATCGGTGCCATAGCGCTTGGCCATGGCGCAATATTGCGTGGCGCGCGGATCGCCCTGATCCATGGCATTGGCCCCGCGATAGACCATCAGCCTTGCCGCCTCCAGATCGGTGGCCATGTCGGCCAGCTTGAACTGAAGGGCTTGGAAGTCTTTTAAGGGGTGCCCGAACTGGTTGCGGGTCTCCAGATGGGCCTTGGCGGTTTCCAGCGCTAGCGCCGCGCCGCCCAGCGAGCAGGAGGCAATATTGAGCCGCCCGCCGTCGAGCCCCATCATGGCAAAGCGAAAGCCTTCGCCCTCATGGCCGACGCGGTTTTCAACCGGCACGCGGACATTGTCGAAATTGACCATGGCGGTGGGCTGGCTCTTCCAACCCATCTTGCGCTCATTGGCCCCGAAGGACAGGCCCGGTGTGTCCCGCTCGACCACGAAGGTTGAGATGCCCTTGGGTCCGGCTTGGCCTGTGCGGGCCATGACAACATAGAGGTCCGAGACCCCGGCCCCAGAAATAAAGGCCTTGGTCCCGTTCAGCACATAGTGGTCGCCGTCCAGCACGGCGCGGGTCGCAAGACTGGCGGCGTCAGACCCCGCCCCCGGCTCGGTCAGGCAATAGCTGGCGATCAGTTCCATGCTGGTCAGGCGCGGCAGATATCTTTGGCGCAGGACCTCGGAGCCGAACCGGTCGATCATCCACGAGGCCATATTGTGGATCGACATGAA
Organism: Caulobacteraceae bacterium; assembly: GCA_947378235.1. Classification (GTDB taxonomy): domain Bacteria; phylum Pseudomonadota; class Alphaproteobacteria; order Caulobacterales; family Caulobacteraceae; genus CAISGS01. Next base: position 4,382 of record CANCJE010000172.1, read on the forward strand.
GGCTGCGGTCGAGACATCGCCCTTGGACAGGGCTTCAAAGATCAGGGCCGCATCCAGCCGCCCCAGACCCGTTCCGCCGACATCTTCACGCACATAGAT
>CANCJE010000173.1 GCA_947378235.1 Caulobacteraceae bacterium
ATAATAACAAAGGCTTGGGCGTAGGGGTGATCATCGGTCATGGTCAGGTGCACATGGCCGGTCATGCCGGGCGGCAGCATCTTGGCCAAACGGGCTGCGGCACCGCCGGTGAGGATCAGGGTCGGTTGGCCGCTGCGCAGATTGGCAACGCCCATATCTCGCCAAAAGACCCCTTGGCGAAAGCCGGTTCCGAGGGCCTTGGAACAGGCCTCCTTGGCGGCAAAACGCTTGGCATAGCTGGCGGCGCGGTCGGGCTTGCGTTCGGAGCGCGCCCGCTCGATCTCCGTGAAGATCCGATGGGTGAAACGATAGCCAAATCGGTCGAGCGAGCCCTGAATGCGGCGGATGTCGCAAAGGTCAGAACCCAGCCCGATAATCACGAGATCCCCCTCGCCGCCTGCATCAGGCTGCGCATCTTGGCCATGGCCTGATCCAGACCGACAAAGATCGCCTCGCCGATCAGGAAGTGGCCGATGTTTAGCTCTACCACCTGCGGAATAGCGGCTATGGCGGTGACGGTCTCATAGTCGATACCGTGGCCCGCATGGACCTCAAGTCCTAGATCAGCGGCCAAGGCGGCACCGTCGCGCAGGGTCTGCAACAGGGTCTCGGCTTGATCGGCGTGGCCCTCACGCAGGGCATCGCAAAAGGCCCCAGTATGAAGTTCGACCACCTGAGCGCCCATAGATGCTGCTGTGGCGATCTGCTCGGGGTCAGCCTCGATAAAGAGCGACACCCGAATGCCCGCCTCTCGCAAGATCTTAACCACGGGCGCGATGGTGTTGCGGCCCTTGACCACGTCGAGCCCGCCCTCGGTCGTCCGCTCTTCGCGCTTTTCGGGCACGAGGCAGGCGGCGTGAGGGCTGTAGCGCAAGGCGATGTCGCGCATCTCGTCCGTGACGGCCATCTCGAAATTTAGAGGACGGCCTAGGTCCCGGCAAAGGGCGGACAGGGCCTCAATGTCCGCGTCCGAAATATGCCGACGATCTTCGCGTAGATGGGCCGTGATACCGTCCGCGCCGCAGTCTATGGCCAGCCTAGCCGCGCGCAGGGGATCGGGGTTGAGCCCGCCGCGCGCATTTCGCACCGTGGCCACATGGTCAATATTGACCCCTAGACGCAGAGGCAGGTTCACTTGGAAAGCCTGCGACTGCCGGGATCGGTCGTCGGAATGGCAGCCAGTTCTGGCGGCAAGGCATCGGCCGGATAGGCCGGAACATCCAAGGTCGCCAAGGCGATCAGTGGCACGCCGACATCAGCCCTGCCACCGGAGCGGTCGACAATACAGGCTGCCGCAACGACCTCTCCGCCTGCCTCTTGGATCGCTGCAATACATTCGCGCGACGACAGACCCGTCGTGACAATATCCTCGACCATGACCACCCGTTGCCCCGGCTCGACGCTAAAGCCTCGGCGCAGCTTAAAGGCCCCGCCCTCGCGCTCAACATACATGGACGGCACGCCAAGATGACGAGCGGTCTCATAGCCCGGAATGATGCCCCCGACCGCAGGCGAGATCGCCACATCGACCGGTCCGACAGCCGCGATGATCTTTGCGGCCAGGGCCTTACACAGGCGCTCCGTCCGAGACGCATCCATGAAGACGAGGTTTTTCTGCAGGAAGACGGGGCTGTGCAGGCCAGAGGAGAGCACGAAATGGCCCTCTTTCAGCGCACCGGCAGCACGGAACTCTTCAAGGACGTCTTCGGTTGTCATGGTTTTTTCTCACAGAAAGGTTGGGCCGTTTTTGCGCTGGATTCATCGGCGGACGCAAGCCCTGCCCCGCGCAGAAGGATCAATCCTGTGCTCGGTCGACGACATCAACCTCTGGACAGGCCCTTAATCCAGCCGCGACATGGGTCAGGTGACGGGCGTCGCGGACATCCAAGTCGAAATCTACGTCGAAATAGCCAGATTGACGGTGATGCATGCGCAGATTGATGATGTTGCCACCGGCCTCGCCAATAATGGTGCAGGCCTTACCCAGCACACCGGGCGCATTCTTGATCGTCGCTCGAAGACGCGCATGAGAAATGGTGTTGCGCTCAGCCTCGGGCGTCCATTGCAGGTCGCGCCAAAGGTCTTCCTTGTCCTCGAACGCGGCCAAACGCGCGCAGTCGATGGTGTGAACCGTCAAAATATCAGCCCCTGGACCGACAATGCCGACAATCCGATCGCCGGGAACCGGGCTACAGCAGGAGGCGAAGGTCAGCTCCGTGCCGGCATGGACACCGCCACCGCGCACATAGAGCCGCGCGCCCTTACCGCTTTCAATCGGACTGCGGGCGGTCGCGGCCTCACGCTCAACATCCTTCAGGCCCGGGAAAACGGCATCGAGCACTTGGCTTGCCGTAATTCGCCCGCGACCCACGGCTTCAAATAGGTCGTCTGGCGTCGCCATCGTGAACCGATCCAGCGCCTCGCGCAGGGTCAAGTCAGCGCGCGAGCGCCCTGCTCGCTCAAAGGTCTGATCGATTGAGGCTCGGCCAAGGCGCAAGAACTCGTCCTTCTCGGTCAGACGAATATGGCGGCGAATGGCGGACCGGGCGCGGCCAGTCACTGTCAGGGAACGCCAATCGACCGGCACAACAGGCTTGGCACCCCGAATGACCTCTACGACATCGCCATTGGCCAAGGCGGTGCGAAGCGGACGCAGTTCACCATTGATCTTCACGCCCAAGGTGGTGTCGCCAACATCCGTATGGACCGCATAGGCAAAGTCGAGCGGCATGGCCCCGCGTGGCAGGCTGATCAACCGGCCCTTTGGTGTAAAGACGAAGACCTGATCGAGGAACATTTCCAACTTGGCATGTTCGACCAGATCATCGACATCGCCGCCATGTTCCAGCAGTTGGACCAGATTGCGCAGATTGAGCAAGGGATCGCGCCCACCCGCTGCCTCGGCGGCCTCAGCATCAAAGCCGTATGACGTGTCCTTGTAGCGCCAATGGGCGGCGACGCCCTCTTCGGCGATCCGGTCCATTGATTCGGTGCGGATCTGCATCTCGATGCGCATGCCCTTTGGCCCCACCACTGTCGTGTGCAGCGAGCGGTAGTTGTTGCGCTTAGGTGTCGAAATATAGTCCTTGAACCGCTCTGGAACCGACGCCCAAGCCCGATGGATGATGCCAAGCGCCCGGTAGCAATCATCCTCATCATCGACAATGACCCGGAAGGCATAGATGTCGGACAGCTGGGAAAAACCAATCGATTTGCGCTGAAGCTTACGCCAGATCGAGAACGGGTTCTTTTCGCGGCCAAAGACACGGGCGGGAATCCGAGCCGCCTTGAGTTGCTCAGCAATTTCCTTGCTCACCACCGCCACCGCTGGACCTTGGGTCTGGCGCAAGGTTTCTAGACGCATGACAATGGCGTCGCGGGCCACGGCATTGAGGTGCTCGAAAGCCAGTTCTTCAAGTTCAGTACAGAAGCGATGGCATCCGATTGACCGGGCCAAGGGGGCGTAGATGTCGAGGGTCTCACGCGCGATCCGCTCGCGCTTCTCGGGCTTGGCGATATAGCCGAGGGTGCGCATATTGTGCAGACGGTCGGCCAGCTTGACCATCAGGACCCGCACATCCTTGGAAATGGCCAAGATGAACTTGCGCAGATTTTCGGCCTGACGGGTCTGCTCAGAATCCAGCTCCAAGCGCGACAACTTGGTCACCCCCTCAACCAACTCCGCAATCTCTTCACCGAACAGGGTGGCGATGTCTTCGCGGGTGGCCTGGGTGTCCTCGATCACATCGTGCAACATCGCCGTGACGATGGTGGCTGTATCGAGCCGGTAGTCGGTCAAAATGCCGGCCACCTCGATAGGATGGGCAAAATAGGGATCGCCCGAGGCTCTGGTCTGAGAGCCGTGCATCCTCATGGCATAGACATAGGCGCGATTTAGCAGGGCCTCATCGGCGGTCGGGTCATAGCTTTTGACCCGATCAATCAGCTCATATTGCCGAAGCACTTTCGGCCGCGCCTTGAGGGGCACGACCGAAGTGGAATGTTCTAAATGGGTTTCAGGCAAGCCTGACGATCCAGCGACCGCAGCCGCCTCAGCAGAAAGCGTATCTGTGCCGAGTGGGCTCAGTACCTCTCCTCCTGCCCGCCATCACGGTCGGACTGCAGCGCGCGGACCAGTTCCTGCTCGCTCATATGCATGTGCTGAGGATCGGCCAACAGGGCGAGGGTTTCGGCCTCTTCCTCGGCTTCCGAACGCTCATCAACCCGCTGCAGGGTCGTGATCAGGGTTTCGCGCAGACCATCCGCGTCGATCACATCGTCCGCAATTTCGCGAAGGGCGACGACGGGGTTCTTATCATTGTCGCGGTCGACCAAGATCGGAGCACCAGCCGAAACGGCACGGGCACGATGGGCCGCCAGCAGCACGAGGCTGAAGCGGTTTGGAACCTTTTCGACGCAGTCTTCAACGGTGACGCGGGCCATGAAATCCTCGGAACAGAACTAGAACT
>CANCJE010000174.1 GCA_947378235.1 Caulobacteraceae bacterium
AGGCTGGCGTGATCGGCTTTACGAAGGCTCTCGCTCAAGAAACCGCGCGCAAGGGCATCACGGTCAATGTCATTGCGCCAGGCTATATCGACACCGATATGGTCGCGGCCGTGCCGGAAAAGGCACTTGAAGGCATTATTGCCAGCATACCCGTTGGACGCTTGGGCAAGGCCGAGGAGATCGCCGGCGCCGTGCTCTATCTGGCCTCCGAGGGTGCCGCCTTCATCACCGGCTCGACCCTGACCATCAATGGCGGCCAATATATTGCTGGTTAGACCTGGATTTTGAGAAAACGGCATGGCTGTCCAAAAACCGCCCCAGTCGGGGTGCATTAAGCCAGCCATGCTGTCCTCCCGCTCAATTTCCTTTCGGATTTTTAAACCCCTTCGGTCCTTGGCCCGCTTGGGCTTGGGGCTCGTCTTGAGCTTTGGGAGCTTAACCGGTGCACTGGCGGCTGATGCGCGGCCTGATGACCGGCCCAGCAACATGCAGACCCTGCGCGATGCCCTCTTTGGCGGCCATCCCGACGACGGGCGCACCCTCAACGCCCCCATCATTGCGCGGTTTTCCGCTGACGACGGCGATAGTTTCGTGCTCGACCGGTCCCAGGCCCTCCCCCTTCTAAGGTTCGATGATCACCGAGAGATTTGGGTTCTGGCCCCCTCTCGCGCCGCACGCGGTGACATGATCTATAAAAATGATGCAGGCCGTCCCGTCCTTCGGGCCACCCAAACCGGGGGCTTGACCCTCTTTACGCTGAGCCGTCCCGCAGGTGCCGCTGTGGCCCTAGAGGGCAAGGCACCGCCGGTCCGACTGATAATAGGGCCCATGCCGCCCAACGCCCTGCTTCAGCGGCTCGCTCAGGCCAGTGCCCGGGCGTCGCGCGCGGCGCAAAAGCTCATTACCTTCGATGCTGAGGATGTGACCCCTGAATCCTCATACCTCTATGCCGACACGGCAGCCATTGCGGCTGATGCGGTCGTGCAGGTCGCTAAGAGATCGGACAGCAAGGGTCTGATGGCCAAGCTAAGCCGCGTACGCCTCATAGAGGGGCGCAGGGTCGAGGTTCGTCAGAAGGGCCCAGATCTGCAAATCACCATCGTGATTGATGATGGATTGGCCGGTCGCCCATCCTCTGAACGGATCGTCAAGGCTTTGGACCAATAGGCCGTCAGCGCCTAACCTTTGAACTCATCCTTGGCTGCGCGCACCGCGCCAAAGGCCTCAGAATCGGTCAGGCCGGACTTTCCAAGCGATGCCGCCAGCACAGGCGCGCGCAAGAAAGGGTTGGTTGCCCGCTCCAGCGCAATAGTGGTCGGGACGGTGGCCTCGCCCCGCTCCCGCGCGGCAAAGACCGCTGCAGCCCGGGCAATAACGGCGGGGTCCTGATCCACACTCACGGCAAACCTTGCGTTCGAGGCCGTATATTCATGGGCGCAATAGACCCTGGTCTCACACGGCAGATTGGCCAGCCGCGACAGGCTATCCCACATCTGCGCTGGCGTGCCTTCAAAGAGGCGCCCGCACCCCAAGGCAAACAGGGTATCGCCGACAAAAGCCACCGCGTCCTTGGCGCTATAATAACTGACATGGCCCAGCGTATGACCGCCGGTATCGATGACCTGAAAGACGGTGGCGCCCAACTCGATCCGATCCCCGCCAGCTACCTTACGATCCAGCGGCGTCAGACGCTCAACCTCTGCAGGGCCGATACTGACCGCACCGGTCCGCTCCTTCAGCTTGGCATTGCCGCCTGCATGGTCCGGGTGCCAATGGGTGTTGAGGATGAGATCGAGGCTCCAGCCCGCCTCGTCCAAGGCCGCAAGGACCGCATCGGCGTCCGGCGTATCAATGCAGGCGACCTGGCCCGTGGCCACGTCACGCACAAGAAAGCCGTAATTGTCCGACAGACAGGGAAACTGACGAATTTCAACAGTCATGGGGCTTTCCTTTTCATGCGGGCCATTGAGCGGTTATATGGCTGAGGTGGGTCCCTGCTCAAGGATAACCCCCCATAGGACGATTTGAGGGCCCATGCGCCGCGATGTCTTAGAGTTGAGGCAATTCTACGCTAGCCCGCTTGGCAAGATTGCCAGGCAGATGGTGGCCCGTAAGCTTGGCCAAGCCTGGGGTGATGGCAACGGCCTAGATATGCTCGGCCTTGGCTATGCGACGCCGTTTCTCGACAGCTTTCGTTCAAAGGCCCGCCGAACTGTCGCGGCCATGCCCGCCGCCCAAGGCGTCGAGGTCTGGCCAAACCCGCTTGCGACTTCAGTCCCACAGGGTGAGACCTCAGAGCGTCCCGTGCGGGGCCTATCTTGCCTCGCCGATGAAAGGGCCCTGCCTCACCCGAACGCCGTATTTGATCGGATCTTGATGATCCACGCGCTCGAAGAGAGCGATGATCCCTTGGGCGCGATGCGCGAGGTTGGCCGGGTCATGGCCCCCTCTGGCCGGGTGATCATCGTTGCCGCCAATCGGCGTGGGGCTTGGGCCAATAGTGAAGCGACACCCTTTGGCCATGGCCGTCCCTTTACGCGGTCCCAGCTTGAACGTCTGGTGCGGGAGGCGGGCCTAGAACCCACGGCCTGGTCACGCGCCCTCTATCTGCCGCCCGTGACGTGGCTTGGCCCTTGGGCCGAGGCTGTCGAGCAGGCCGGCGCACGGCTATGGCCGGGCCTATCGGGTTTGATCCTGCTAGAAGCGGTCAAACAGACCTTTGCCGTCAAGCCGCGAGGCCATGGGGTTCGGGTAAGGGTCACCGTTCCCGGCACCCTCCAGCCCCTGCCTTCGCCCTCCACGGGCCGAGACCGCGTCACAAGGCCCCTATAGTCGGGAAGGACTTGGACCTTTGGGTCTTTTGGCTTTAGGCTAGGGGTCTGAACTATTCGGTCGAGGGGATGCGACATGAAGTTAATTACGGCGATTATCAAGCCAAGCCGTTTGGATGCTGTGCTCGAAGCCGTCACGGACGCGGGGGCCTCCGGCCTAACGGTCACCGAAGTGCGCGGCTATGGCCGCCAAAAGGGCAAGACCGAGGTCTATCGCGGTGCCGAGTACGAAGTGAAGCTATTGCCCAAGGTCAAGCTGGAGATCGCGGTTCCAACCGACGTTCTCGAGGCTGTTGTTGAGGCCATCGCCCGCACCGCCAATACGGGCAAGATCGGCGACGGCAAGATCTTCGTGATGGATCTGGAATCAGCCCTGCGGATCCGCACGGGCGAGCGCGACGCCCTGGCCATCGCCGGATAGGCTAAGATTTCACGGCTCGGGCCGCTGTATCGCCACCTGATGTGGATAGGGCACCAGATAGCCCTCATCCGCCAGCGCGCGCTTGGCGGCGACTAAGAGCTCGGACCTCGCCACCCCATAGTCCTCACGCTTAACCCAGGCCCGCAGCGCCACCTCCGCCCAGCTGTCCGATAGGGTCATGGCCTCGGCCAAGACGGCAGGATCGGGCAAGACCAACCGATGGGCGCTCGCGACCCGCTGCAAGATGTCCAGCGCCTTGGCCAGATCATCATGAAAATCGATCCGGAAGATCAGGTCCACGCGCCGCTCGGCATGGTGGGTGAAGTTGACGATCAGTTCGCCAAACACCTTTCCGTTGGGGGCCACCACCTTGACATTATCGACGGTGGCCAATTCGGTGACGAAGAGATCGAGCGCCTTAACCGTGCCCTGCCGACCGCCGATCTCGACAAAGTCACCGACCCTATAGGGCCGAAAGAGCAGCAGCATCACTCCGGCTGCGACATTGGACAGGGCCCCTTGCAAGGCCAAGCCCACCGCCAAGGAGGCCGCGCCCAGAACCGCCAGGACCGAGGTGGTCTGCACGCCCAGTTGCTGCAACACGGCCACGCCGCCGACCACCAACACCGCATAGCGCGCCAGCGAGGCGGTAAAGCTGCGAAGGGTCTGATCACCCGTGCGATGGCGCTCAAACTGGTCAAACAGACGGCGCACAAACCTTGCGACCCAACCCGACGCCCACAGGGTCAAGATCAGAACCAGACCGGCCACGGCAAAGCGAACCACGAAATCCCCGACCGCGCCCGCAAAGCGGTGCACAATGTCAGCATCCGCCGCGAGGGTTTGAATCTTGGACAGACCTGCACTCTGGGCCAAGGCTGTTAATCCTGAAGTGACCATCATAAGCCGATCATGACCCTGTTCGACCCGGGGCAAACCCCAAGTCATTGGTGGCTAGATATAGGCCCTAGCCCCCACACCGCAACCGCGCGCTGCGCGTCCCCAAGACAATCGACCCGCAAAAGCCTCTTGCACAAAGCCCCGCCCACAGATAGGTATCCGCCCCTCACTCTGATCGTGCCAAGGCACATCACATGACCCTCCGGAGAGGTGGCAGAGTGGTCGAATGCACCGCACTCGAAATGCGGCATACCCGCGAGGGTATCGTGGGTTCGAATCCCACCCTCTCCGCCA
>CANCJE010000175.1 GCA_947378235.1 Caulobacteraceae bacterium
CATTTTCCCAAACCACGGCCTTCATGCGGACCAGGTCGATCAGACCCTTCAGCGAAGATTCTGCACCGATTGGCAATTGGATTGGCACAGCCTTGGCCCCAAGGCGGTCACGGATGGATTCGACGCACTTGACGAAGTCGGCACCGATCTTGTCCATCTTATTGACGAACACGATGCGCGGCACGTTATAGCGATCGGCCTGACGCCAGACCGTTTCGGTTTGGGGCTCAACGCCTTGGTTGCCGTCCAGCACCGCCACGGCACCATCCAGAACCCGCAAGGAGCGTTCGACCTCGATGGTGAAGTCCACGTGGCCGGGGGTGTCGATGATGTTCAGGCGGTGATCGTTCCAGATGGCGGTCGTCGCAGCCGAGGTGATGGTAATCCCCCGCTCCTGCTCTTGCTCCATCCAGTCCATCGTCGCGGCGCCGTCATGGACTTCGCCAATCTTGTGCGACTTGCCTGTGTAATACAGGATCCGTTCCGTCGTCGTCGTCTTCCCGGCGTCGATATGCGCCATGATGCCGAAGTTACGGTAATCTTTAAGCGGGTGATTGCGGGCCATGTCGGGTGCTCTGGGGTATGCTTGCTTCGGACGATCGGGGATAGAAGGCTGGAAAGGTCCAACCTAAAGACTTGCCGCTCCAGACCAAGGTCGGGAGCGGCCCGCGGGGGTTTATCTCAAACCGCCCGCGTCGAAAAGCCTTTGAAACGAAAGATTACCAACGATAGTGCGAGAAGGCGCGGTTGGCCTCTGCCATCTTGTGGGTATCTTCGCGCTTCTTAACGGCAGTGCCGCGATTGTTGGAGGCATCCAACAGCTCGCCAGCCAACTTTTCCGTCATGGTGTTCTCACCACGCTTGCGCGCAGCGGTCACCAGCCAACGGATGGCCAGGGCACGGCGGCGGTCAGGACGGACTTCGACGGGCACCTGATAGGTGGCGCCGCCGACCCGGCGTGAACGCACTTCTACGGCAGGCGAGACGTTGTCCAGGGCCGAATGGAAGGTTTCCAGCGGGCCTAGGTCCTTACGCTTGGCTTCCAGGATGTCGAAAGCACCATAGATGATGTTTTCAGCAACAGCCTTTTTGCCCTCGTACATGACGTAGTTCATGAACTTGGTGACAACCAGATCCCCAAATTTTGGATCGGGTAAAACTTCACGTTTCTCAGCGCGACGACGACGCGACATATCTTATTCCTCGGTCTTTATGTTCAAAGCCGCGAGGCCCGACCGAGGCTGCGCCCCGGTACAGACGACCCGCGAGGCGGGTCATTATTTCGGGCGCTTCGCGCCGTACTTCGAGCGACGTTGCTTGCGATCCTTCACGCCTTGCGTGTCGAGCACGCCGCGCAGGATGTGATAGCGCACACCGGGCAAATCCTTGACGCGGCCGCCACGGATCAGGACCACAGAGTGCTCCTGAAGATTGTGACCTTCGCCGGGAATGTAGCACACCGCTTCGATGCCCGAGGTTAAACGAACCTTGGCCACCTTACGAAGCGCGGAGTTTGGCTTCTTCGGGGTCGTTGTATAGACGCGCGTGCAAACGCCGCGACGCTGGGGGCAACCCTTCAGGGCCGGCACCTTGTTACGAACAGGCTTCGGCTGGCGGGGCTTGCGGATCAACTGATTGACTGTAGGCATCTTAGCTTTCGCTCAAGGAGGTGTGTGCCTTTCGGCCGAGGCACCTCAGGAAGGTCGTGACGTGGATAGAGTGGCTCCACGCCGGGGATGAAACGTTCGAAAGCCTGACCCTCAGAAACAAGACTTGCCGGGACGCAACGGGGCGTTCCGGCGGGGTCAGACCCTAGCCTGGTCCCTTAAGGTGCGCGCCACAGACCAATTGAGTCTAAGACAGCCCCGAAAAGAGCGCGGTAGATACGCCGAAGGACGCGCGGCGTCAACTGGATTGGGTGGGGGTGGGTTATTCATACTTGATACTGGAGGTGATGAACTTTGGAACGTTCATTCTGATTGGTTTGCAGTTAGGGATCGAGCTTGAGGTACGGCTTCAAACCTTTGGCTTTGAGGTTCGTAAAATCAACCAAGTGGCAAGTCCCGATCCAATAACGAGAAGCAGGCTTTCAGTCTTAGCGCGAAAAGCATCTCGAAAAGCAGAAGCGTCGTTGGCATCCATTTGGAGCATGCCCTGAACCAAGAATGGCGCGGTAAACCAAACGATTGTGCCAACACTAAATCCTATCCCGAGGGCAACAACGAACCTAACGAGCCAACCCGCTGACGCTACCAATAGCTGGGTCTTGAACATTGCAACAAACTCTAATCAAGGATTGCATAATGGACGGAAGCCCTCATCTATTCGCAGATCCGCTCGGAGACAACGCGCCCGTCCGCATATCGGGTAGTCGTTGTTGTGCAATCATCTCTTGAGAGTTTGGTGAATGCAAACCCCAGCATGAACAGAAGAAACGATGCACTGAGGATCACCGATAGGATCTCGCTATAGTTCGAGGCATTTTCTCGAAGGGATGATTGAACATCGCTTTGCGGAGTTTGAGACCTTGTGTCGGTCATTCCATACTCACCCAGAGATTGTGCCGGCGGTTGAGCCTATGCCAACCACTATAACGAAGCGAACCGGCCAACTCGGCGTCGCCAAAGAGTTCGAGGCCATGCGAATGTGGAAATTTCACTCAATCAAAGAGCGTAAAGCTGAAGGATCTCGTCTTCTCACATACCTGCTTTGATTCCACGCGCCCGTCCGCATATCGATGGGTCGTCGTCGTACAATCCTCATTTGTAGGAATGGAGACCATCAAAACGAGCGCGATCAAACCAATCGATGCGCAGAAGATCGCCGATAGGATCAAAAAGGCGTTCGGGGCATTTTTGTTAAGCAATCGCTGATCATCGCGTTGCGGGATTTGAGAAACGGGATCTTTCATACCATCCTCACTCGATGATTGAGCCAAGCCGCAAGGAACACCGCGCCTCGCCAACTATCTCGCCAATATTATATATAGTCAATCTTGATTTGCCCGAATGGGTTGTGTCTCGTTACCCTCCCCCCTCCCAAACAAAAACGGCCCCGGATCGCTCCGGGGCCGTCTGAGTATTTCCGCTAAACCCTGAAGGATTTAGGCCAGTTCGCTGTCGGCTTCGATGGCGATGATCTCTGGCAGGGGTTCCATGGCCTCTTCTCGGCTCTGGGTCAGTTGTTCGTCGCGCTTGGCGGCGATGCGTTGCAGGCCGCGCAGGTAGGAGCCCGTACCCGCCGGGATCAAGCGACCGACGATGACGTTTTCCTTCAGGCCTTCCAAGGTGTCGCTCTTGCCGTGGACCGAGGCGTCGGTGAGGACGCGGGTGGTCTCTTGGAAGGACGCCGCCGAGATGAAGCTGCGGGTTTGCAGGCTCGCCTTGGTGATGCCGAGCAGGACGGGCTGGGTGATGGCTGGACGGCCCCCACGCGCTTCGGCCTTGGCATTTTCCTCGTCAAAGTCTGGCTTATCCAGATGGTCGCCCTTGATCAGGCCGGTATCGCCGGGTTCGAGGATCTCGACCTTTTGCAGCATCTGACGCACGATCACTTCGATGTGCTTATCATTGATCGGCACGCCTTGCAGACGATAGACCTCTTGAATCTCGTTCACGAGGAACTCGGCGAGCGCCTCAATGCCCAAGATACGCAAGATATCATGCGGATCGGGATTGCCGTCGATCAGATATTCACCCTTGTGGATGGTGTCGCCATCGTGAACCGCGATGTGCTTGCCCTTGGGGATCAGGAACTCGACGGGATCGCCGCCATCCTCTGGCGTGATCTTGATCCGACGCTTGTTCTTATAGTCGCGTCCGAACTCGACCCGGCCATCCATCTCGGCAATGACCGCGCAATCCTTAGGACGACGGGCTTCGAACAGCTCGGCAACCCGTGGCAGACCGCCGGTGATGTCGCGGGTCTTGGCGCTTTCGGTGGGAAGGCGCGCCATCACGTCGCCGGGCAGGACTTCGTCGCCGTCACCGACGGAGAGAACCGCGCCCACAGGCAGTTGATAACGGGCTTCACCGCCGTTGGACAGGCGCATATAGGCCCCGTCCTTGTCAATGACCGCCATGGCCGGACGCAGGTCCGAGCCACGCGGGCTGGCACGCCAGTCCGAGACCGTCTTGTTGGAGATACCGGTGGCTTCGTCGGCCTCTTCGCGCACGGACAGACCATCGACCAGATCCTCGTAACGGGCACGGCCCGCCAC
>CANCJE010000176.1 GCA_947378235.1 Caulobacteraceae bacterium
GTCAGAACGACCTGTTCCACAGCGGCGACCTGCCCACGACCCTGACCACCATCGAGGGGCTAGAGCGTACCAAGGAGATCACCGGCGGCAGTCCGCACCTGATCCGCTCGCTGGTCCAGATGGATGCCCCCGACCATCCGAAATATCGCGCCCTGACCCAGGGCTGGTTCATGCCGCAGAACATCCGAAAGTTGGAAGATCAGATCCGCGCCATTGCCAAGGCATCGGTCGACCGGATGGCAGCTCACGGCGCAGCCAATGGCGGGCGCTGCGACTTTGTGCGCGACGTGGCCATGGGCTTCCCGCTGCATGTGATCATGAGCATTCTGGGCGTGCCCGAAGAGGATGAGGGCCGCATGCTGATGCTGACCCAAGAGCTGTTTGGGGCCCAAGACCCAGACACCGCCCGCAGCGTTGCGGCCATGACGGCCGAGCAGTTCGCCATGATGATGCAGGCCATCGTCGCCGACTTCACCGGCTATTTCGAAGCCATCAGCGCCGACCGCCGGGCCAATCCACGTGAAGATCTGGCGACCATCATCGCCAATGCCATGATAGACGGCGAGCCCATCTCGCCCTTCGAGGCCACCGGCTATTACATCATCGTCGCCACTGCCGGTCACGATACGACATCCTCCTCCACCGCTGGCGGCTTTTGGGCCTTGGCGCAGGACCCGGCCATGCTGGCCAAACTTCAGGCCGAGCCAGACCTGATCGCCGGTCTGGTCGATGAGGCCATCCGCTGGACCACGCCGGTCAAGAACTTCATGCGCTCAGCGACCGAAGACACCGAAATTGCCGGTCAAAAGATCGCCAAGGGTGACTGGATCATGCTGTGCTACGCCTCGGGCAACCGCGACGAAGAGGTGTTCGACCAACCCTTCACCTTCCGCCCCGAACGCAGCCCCAACAAGCATCTGGCCTTTGGCTATGGCGCGCACCTGTGCCTGGGTCAGCACCTGGCCAAGATGGAAATGCGCATCCTGTTCGAAGAACTGATCCCGCGCTTGAAGTCCGTGTCGATGGACGGCGAGATGAAGCTGACCCAAAGCACCTTCGTCAACGGCCCCAAGACCCTGCCGATCAAGTTCGAGATGGTTTAGAGCCAGACCGGGCGGCCCTCAGAGATGGGGGCATCCTCGTCCTTCGACGTGCTCAGGATGAGGATGAATGGTAAAATGGTGGCCTCCTAATCTTCCCCATGCTGAGCGCGTCGAAGCACGAGGAAGACGCACCAGCGCCTCCAAATCCCGTCTTCCCCGCGAAGGCGGGGAGCCAGACCTTACGCACCGCCGGATCTTTCATGGTCCATCCTCGTCCTTCGACAAGCTCAGGATGAGGATGAATGTGAGGGGGATGGATGAACACCCCCTCACCCAACCCTCTCCCCCAAGGGGGCGAGGGCTTTATCGTTCTTTCTTAGCCCTCTCCCTGTGGGAGAGGGTTGGGAGAGGGCCTTTCTTGTCTTCTTAAAGAAAAACGCCTACCCCGCCCTAAACCCCACGATCATATTCCGGCCCTTCTCGTCCTGGCCAAGGGTGAGGACCGAGCCCAACGGGTCTTGGGCAATCATCGCGCCAACAATTTCGCCATTATCGGTCATGGCCGCGACCCGCGCGCCGTCCGCTGTCCGCGCCACGACAACCGCGCGGGGGGCAGGGCCGCTATAGTCGATCGTGTAGCTTTCCATTGAGACCTCGCCACTGGCCTGTTCAACGAGAACCGGGGCGGGCCAGGCGTCGATCTGGGCCTGCAGGGCCTTGCTGCTGAAGGGGACCCAGGCCTTAGGCTTGGTCGAATAGACCCCGACAGAATATTTCGACAAGAACCCGCCATTGGCCGCGACCAGTCCCATGGCCCCGGGCTTAGCGCGCAGGGCACGAACCATGCTGGCCAAGGCGTGCATGGAATAGTTGTTCCCCGCCCCACCAAAGAACGGCAGGCCGCCAGTCAAGGTCAGGCCACGTGGATCATCCACCCCCAGCCCGAAGGCGTCGCAGATATTGAACACCGCAATGGGGAAGCAGCTATAGAGGTCAAAGATCTCGATATCGGACATACCAAGACCCGCCAGCGACAGGGCCTGCTTGACCGCCTCGACCGAGGCCGGGCTCGAGCCCAGATCTTGCCGCTCGATGATGGTGCGTTCCTTGACGTCCGCGCCGCCGTGCAGATAGACCCAGCGGTCCTGCGGCACGCCCAGTTCCCGCGCCTTGCCGACCGAGGTCAGCAGCACCGCCGCCCCCTGATTGGCCTGATCGCGCGAGACAACGCGGCGGGGGAAGGGATCACAAATCAGGCGATTGCGGCCGGTCACGCCTGCGATCTCCTCGGCGGTAAAGACCTCTTGCGACATGGCGTGGGGGTTGGTGTGGGCCACCTTCGTAAAGGGCGCAAAGAGCTTGCCCATCTCTAGGCCATAGGCGGTGCGGTCCAGCCCCGTCTTGGCCCGGCGGGCATTTTCGAACAGGGCATAGGCCTGAATGGGGGCGCGCACGCCGTGCTTGGTCAGGTCCACGGTCAAGAGGCCCTCAAGCCCATAGCCGCGATCCTCCATCTGGCCGCCGATGGTCTCGGACCAGTCGCGGCTCTCGCCCTGAGATTGGAGATGGCGGACGGTCGAGATGGCTTCGGAGCCAAAGATCAGCGCCATGCCCGTGCGTCCCTCGGCGATAGCGTGGCAAAGCTCGGTGACCAGATGCTGTGGCCCCTGCCCGCCGGTCACTTCCAAGATCGCATGGGCCGGATCAGCCCCAACCCGCTTTGCCACCGCACGGGGCATATTGTCGGCGCAGCCAAAGGGCGCGACGGCTCCTGGGGTCGAGATTTCAAACTGCCGGATCGCTGCGACCAGATCGATATGCGCCGCAAGGCCACCGCCCGGCAAGGCATCCTCGCACGCCGCCCGCCCCGCCCGCGCGGCCAGTTCGACCGGAGAGGCCGCCGAATAGTCCGCCGCATCGATCCGCTCTGACGCCTCACCAACGCCAATCAAGATAGGGGTGTGATCAAAGGCTGTCATCGGGGCAGACATGGGGGGCTTCCTCTCGCGCTTATGCTCTTGTCGGTCATTGGTAGCGTAAGGCTAAGGCTGGCGAAAGACTGCCCTTAGGTGATGCGCTCCTAGGCCCGCAGGCCGTGACCACTGACCTCAGTACCGACATCCTTGGGCAGGGCTAAAAACAGTGGCAGGGCCAGAAAGGGCATCAGGCCAAGCCCGATGAAGGTCAGGCGGATGGCGGTCTCTTGCGCCATATGGCCCCCGTTCGGACTGACCAAGACCTGCAGAAGCGAGGCGGCAAAGCCGACGCCAAGGCTTTGGGCCAGCGGCTGGGACATGCCCAGCAACACGCTGCCGCTGCTCATATCGGCCTGTTTCACATCGACATAGGCCAGCGCCCCAAGGGCGGTGAACTGCAAGGAGCGGAAAAAGCCGCCGATCAGCAGGATCAGGATGATCAGAGCGTGGGGGGTGGTGCGGGTAAAGAGCCCATAGGTCAGGACGCTGGCCCCGACGATTACCGAATTGACGGTCAAGACCGTGCGAAAACCGAACCAGCGAATGATCGGCCGGGCGGTGAACTTCATCAGCAGGGCCGCCGCCGCACTGGTAAAGGTGATCAGGCCGGTGGCAAAGGCAGAAAGACCAAAGGAGACCTGTAACAACAGGGTCAGCAAGAAGGGCGAGGCCCCAATGACCATGCGCGGAAACTGCCCCCCCACTACCGAGGCAAAGAAGCTGCGCGTTTTCAGCAAAGACAGGTCGACAATCGGCCCCTCGGTGCGCCGCGCATGGCGGATATAGAGCGCCGCGCAGAGGCTGCCCAGCGCGATCAGCCCCGCCACAACCGGCCAGGGCAAGAGGTCATGCCCCAGATTTTGCAGGCCATAGACCAGCGCCGCCAAGCCAATGCCGCTGAGCAAAAAGCCCTTCACATCGAGGCGATGACGCACGGTCTCGCGAATATCGGGCACATAGAGGCTGATCAAGGCCAGAGCTGCCAAGCCGATGGGAACATTGATAAAGAAGATCCATCTCCAAGAGCCATAGGTGACAAAGAACCCGCCCAAGATCGGACCGATCACAGGCCCCAACAGGGCAGGCATGGTCAGATAGGACATGGCGCGGACCAGATCGGACTTCTCGACGGTCTTGAGCAGGATCAGCCGCCCGACCGGTAGCATCACCGCTCCAGCCGCCCCGCC
>CANCJE010000177.1 GCA_947378235.1 Caulobacteraceae bacterium
TTAGCGGTGCAGTGGCACCCTGAATGGCGCACCGCTGATCATCCCCAATCCCAACAGTTTTTTGCCCTATTTGGTGAGGCCTTGCGCGGCGAGCCAAGTCGCCAATCGCCCCCTTTGTCTGGAGTAGCCCTATGACCGTTCCCATTCGCAACCACGATATTGCTGAGCTGCGCCGTCTTGATCTGGCGCACCATCTGCCGGCTCAAACTGACTATCGCCTGCAAGAGACCTTGGGCGGCAGCCGCATCATCACCCGCGCCGACGGCTGCTACATCTATGATGGGGACAATAGCAAAATTCTGGACGGGATGGCGGGGCTTTGGTGCGTCAATGTCGGTTATGGTCGCAAGGAACTGGCCGATGCCGCCTATGAGCAGATGTTGGAGCTACCCTATTACAACACCTTCTTTAAAACCGCGACGCCGCCGCCCGTGATGTTGGCGGCCAAGATCGCCGAGAAGATGGGCGGCCATCTTAGCCACGTCTTTTTCAATTCGTCAGGTTCGGAAGCCAATGACACGGTCTTTCGTCTGGTGCGGCACTATTGGACCCTCAAGGGCCAGCCTCAGCGCCAGGTCTTTATCAGCCGTTGGAACGCCTATCATGGCTCGACCGTGGCTGGGGTCAGCCTTGGCGGCATGAAATATATGCATGTTCAGGGCAATCTTCCGGTCCCGGGCGTTGAGCATGTGATGCAGCCCTATAGCTTTAATGACGGCTTTGGAGAGGAACCCGATGTCTTTGCTGACCGGGCAGTCCAGGCCATCGAGGACCGTATATTGGCCGTGGGCCCTGAAAATGTCGCCGCCTTCATTGGCGAGCCTGTCCAAGGTGCGGGCGGGGTGATCATTCCGCCAGAAAGCTACTGGCCCAAGGTTGAGGCCCTCTGCCGCAAATATGGCATCTTGCTGGTCTGCGATGAGGTGATCTGCGGCTTTGGGCGTCTGGGCCACTGGTTCGGTCATCAGCATTACGGCATCAAGCCCGACATCATCGCCATGGCCAAGGGCCTGTCCAGCGGCTATCTGCCGATCTCAGCAGTTGGCGTCGCAGATTTCATTGTCGATGAGCTTAAGGCCCATGACGGCGATTTCGTGCATGGCTTTACCTATTCAGGCCATCCGACGGCCTGCGCTGTGGCGCTAAAGAACATCGAGATCATGGAACGCGAGAACCTGATCGAGCGCACGCGTCTGGATACGGCCCCCTATATCGCCAAGGCTATGGCCACGCTGAACGACCATCCCTTGGTCGGCGAGGTTCGCACCTTGGGTCTCATCGGTGCGATCGAGATCGTCTCCAAGAAGGGTACCAACCAGCGCTTTGGCGGGGCTGAAGGAACCGCGGGCCCCATCGTCCGCGACGCCTGTATCGCCAATGGCCTGATGGTGCGCGGCATCCGCGAC
This sequence comes from Caulobacteraceae bacterium, assembly GCA_947378235.1. GTDB lineage: Bacteria > Pseudomonadota > Alphaproteobacteria > Caulobacterales > Caulobacteraceae > CAISGS01. The sequence continues at coordinate 1,407 of CANCJE010000177.1, forward strand.
AGCATCGTCTTTTGTCCGCCCCTGATCATCAGCCATGCTGAAATTGACGAGATGGTCGCAATCATCGCCAAGTCTTTGGATCAGGTTGAGCCGCTGTTGCGGTCGATCTAACGCCAATATCTGCGTGGCCACCTTGGCTACAGCCCGAAAATAGCGCCGGATCAGGACCGGATGGAACAGCCCCTTCGGGGGCTGTTTTGCGTTCTGAGGACCCCAATAATGATTTGGCCTCGATGAAGGTGCAAAGCTGGCAGCCCATTATTCGCGCGCGAGGCGAGCGCTGGCGCGTCCTGCGTGAATCAAATCAACTTTTAATTATAGAAAGTTATGATAGTCATCACTATTGAAATTGGCAGCACTGTGATCGAGGTCTAGGCCCACGCTATTTTTTTGACCCCGACCTGACGCCCGTTTGAAGTCTCCGTTAGATTTCGCGGAAACGCCTCCCAAATTAGCAATGTAAATATTAGGTGCGACAGCAACCTTTTTACATTTTCTGAGAAGAAGCATGTCGAAACTTAATTTAAGCAGACATACAATCCTATTTTTGTGGGCTATTTTATGTCTTGCGGTCGCTACACTATTTCCTCAACAGGCCATGGCGACTTCATTTGACGCTGGAGGGAGGTCGTTTGATTTCTCGAGGCCGACCGACATTTCAAGTGGCGGGACCGTGAGGCGGTCATATAGTAATGTTATCACTATTGCCGGTCAGCAGATCGACGCAGTCGTCACCCTAACTGGTCTGTCGTCCGGTACAACTCTTACCGATTTTGACTCTACGTCAAACCCTTATAGCACGGCCGAGGGCGCTAAATATCTCCAGCCCAATTTGAATATCGGGTCCGGTGGAGGCCACGCAACCTTTAGTGTTGATTTTTACGCCAACGGGTCGATTACAAGCCTAAGAAACATCTTCGTAAATACCTATGACTTAGACGCTAGTGGAGGGTCTGCCACCGGCCGCCAATATACCGACTTCACCGGTATCGCTAGTTACACAATTAGTTCAAGCGCATTGATAACCGTCCAAACGCCGACGGCGGGTGTGACCCGATTTATAGCCAACGCGGGACTTAACAATTCGGCCGCGCCTGGAACCACTGACGGGGATAAGGTCCGTGCGCGTGTGTTCTATTCCGAAATTAGCGGCTTCAGTTTTGAAGTTGGCGATGCGGCATCGGGTGGCACCGCCTATTACGGTATCGATTTCAGCTCCGGTCCAACATTCCAAGGTGCTGTCGATACGACAGCTCCGAGTATTACCGGTCCTAGCGGCTCTCCCGGAGCCGCGACCTCGGCCATCACTGTCAATGAAAACCAAACCGCAGTTCAGACCATGCTTGCGAGCGAAGCGGTGACTTGGTCCATTGGCGCTGTCAGCGATGGAGCCAAATTTAGTATTGATTCTTCCGGCGTACTCAGATTCGTTACTGCCCCTGATTTCGAAGCGCCAACCGACTCCGATACTAACAACACCTATATTGTTGAGGTGAAGGCTACCGACCTTGCGCTGAACCCAAGCGTCCAGACCATCACAGTCACGGTCGCTAATATCGTCGATGAGACCCCCCCTGTCTTCACCGCGCCAAATGGACCCGGCGGGACCTCCTATCTGTTCAGCTACGCCGCAGGTCAAACCGCCGCAGCAGTCTTAGGGACGGTGACGGCGACCGATGCAGAGGGCGGGCTCTTGACCTATGCCATCGCGTCTGGCGACCCAGGCGCGGGGACCCCATGGTACGCCATCGATTCAGCAACCGGTGCCATTTCGATCACGACGGCAGGGGCGGCGTCCTTGGCCAATGATTTTGCTCTTACGCCCAATACGCGCTCTCTGTCCGTGACGGTTTCAGACGGCACGAACACCACAGCGATCTCTGTTACGCTGACGGAAACTGCCGCTGCAACGGTGCCTGTGATCACGGGTCCCAGTGGCACTGCGGGTGCCGCTAATTCTGTCAAATCTGTGCCCGAGAACCAGACGGCTGTGACGACACTTTCCGCCACCCCGGGCACGATCGGCTGGACCATTACCGGAGGCGTAGATCAGGCGAAATTCGCAATTGATCCGTCTACTGGCATTTTGACGTTCGTGTCGGCCCCCAACTTTGAAGCCCCAACAGATACCGGCACCGATAATATCTACGTGGTCACGGTGACCGCAACAAATACGGGTGGGTCAAGCACCCAGACCGTGACTGTCACTGTAACCGACGTCGATGACACCGCTCCTATCATCACGGGACCTACAGGCGGACCGGGCGCTGCGGCCTCGGCCATTACGGTCAATGAAAACCAGACTGGGGTTACAACCCTAACGGCGAATGAGACAGTCACTTGGAGCCTTGTCGGCGGCACTGATCAAGCTAAGTTTTCGATCAATGCAGGCGGTGTCATCACCTTCCAAGCTGCTCCTGACTATGAGATTCCAACCGATAGCGACACGAACAATGTCTATGTTGTTGATGTCCGGGCAACGGATACGGCGGCCAACAGTAGCACCCAGACGGTCACAGTAACGGTAACGGACCTCGACGAGGTTGCCCCGACCATCACTGGCCCAAGCGGCGGCCCCGGCGCTGCGGCCTCGGCCATTACGGTCAATGAGAACCAGACGGGGGTCACGACCCTGAGCGCCAATGAGACTGTGACCTGGAGCCTTGCTGGCGGCACAGACCAAGGCAAGTTCTCGATCAG
>CANCJE010000178.1 GCA_947378235.1 Caulobacteraceae bacterium
TCCGTCGCCCTCTTTGGCCTTGCGACCATCGTCTTTGGCCTGTCCAAGCTCCTTTGGCTTTCGGTCGCGGCCTTGGCAGTGCTGGGCGCAGCGGACATGGTCTCAGTCTATATCCGCCAGACCCTTGTTCAGATTGTCACGCCAGACGTGATGCGCGGGCGGGTCTCGGCCGTGTCGGGCCTGTTCATCGGGGCCTCTAACGAATTGGGCGAGTTTGAAAGCGGTGTCGCCGCACGCCTGCTCGGCCCTATCGGCGCGGCCGTCTTTGGCGGTGTGGGTGCGATCATTGTGACGGGCCTGTGGGCCAGTTGGTTCCCCGCCTTGCGCAAGGCTGACCGCCTCGCCTAAAAGCTAATCAAATGAAACAGACCTAAAGGGAGAAGAAACATGGGCGTTTTGAGCGGTAAGGTCGTTCTGGTCACCGGCGGCGGACGCGGTATTGGCCGTGAATGCGCGCTTCTGGCAGCACAAGAGGGCGCGAGCGTTGTCGTCAACGATCTAGGGGCCTCGGTCGGCGGCGATGATCTGGGCTCTGCCGGTCCTGCCGAAGAGGTCGCCGCCGAGATCCGCGCAGCGGGCGGTCAAGCGGTCTCCAATTCCGACAGCGTCAGTTCGATGAACGGCGTCAAGTCTATGGTCGAACAGGCCATGGATGTTTTCGGCGGCCTCCATTCCGTGGTCAATCCGGCTGGTATCTTGCGGGACGGCATGTTCCACAAGATGAGCGAAGAGGACTGGGACGCGGTCATCGAGGTCCATCTACGCGGCGCCTTCAATGTCACCCGCGCCACGGTCGAGCATTTCCGCAATCAGGGTGAAGGCTCCTATGTCCTCTTCACCTCGACCTCGGGCCTGATTGGCAATATCGGCCAAGCCAACTATGCCGCCGCCAAGATGGGTGTCATGGGTCTGTCGCGGATCATCGCCATGGAAGGCGCCATCAAGTCGGTGCGCTCCAACATCATTGCGCCCTTTGCCTGGACCCGTATGATCGCCACCATCCCCGTCAAGGACGAGGCCTCCGCCGCCCGTGTGGATCGGATGAAGAACGGCATGCGCGCCGACCAGGTCGCTCAACTGGCCGTCGCCCTCGCCTCGCCCGAAGCCAAAGCGGTTTCCGGTCAGGTCTTCTCGGTGCGCGGCAACGAGATCGTCCTGTTCGACCAGCCCCGGCCCGTGCGCTCCGTCTCGCGCATGGAAGGCTGGACCCCGGCGTCTATCCTTGAACAGGCCATGCCTTCGATGGGTGCCAGCTTCACCGATCTGGGCGCTACGGGCAGCGTATTCCCCTACGATCCGGTTTGATGGAGAGCGCCGCAGGTAAGCTCAGCATGAGAAACCCCCGCGTCATTGCGAGGCGTGAAACGCCGAAGCAACCCAGGGGAACATCACCTTAGGTCTGGGTCAGCTCCCTGGGTTGCTTCGCTGCGCTCGCAATGACGAGATAAGGAAGCAAGGTCCTCATTCATCCTCATCCTGAGCCTGTCGAAGGACGAGGATGGTTCCCTCTCTCTCCGCCGCGCTCCCCGCGAAGGCGGGGATCCAGATGAGGGGCTACCAGCGGTCCGTTCTAGACGCTTCTGGGTCCCCGCCTGCGCGGGGAACACGGAAGTGGGGGACAGGCTGCCCTTGCCCATGCTTTGACAGGCTCCGCATGAGGAAGATTTAGAGGCCTGTTCCAGTCATCCTCATCCTGAGGATGGGTGGATCGGTCGGGGGGCCTAAAGCCGCACCAACTTCGGGATCACGTCCCGAAACTGGAAAAAGCCCTTGGTCGCGTGGGGCCAAGCGGTTTGATCCCATGGGCGCTGGATCACGGCCAGATGCACCCCCATCGGCTCTAGCTTGCGGAAAGCGGCGGCGAGCCGTTCAGAGACGGGTCCTTGCGGCGCATAGGCAGTGACGATCTGTTGCAGTCCCTCGGTCTTGGCCCAATCGACCAGACTGCGCACCCAATCCTCATCGTCCAAGCGCTGCGGCCTAAGGTTCAGCAGAGCGCCGGCGCGGCTCAGGCCATCCTCGACCCCGCCCAGCGAAAAGGCCCGCGCCACCTCACCCGCCGCGATCGGCGAGCGCAGATCCGCCGAGCACAGACCGGCCAGCGCCACCACGCCCTCGGTTCCCAATGGCCAGCTTTGCGGTGAAAGGTCCTCATCGGTCAGAAGCAGGCCCGTACGCAGACCGGCCACAATCTCTGGCACTTCGGGCAACAGCTCTTGCGGCCCTAAATCTTCCCAATTGAGAGGCCGGGCATTGTCATCGATGAACTTGCGGCGCGGATTGAACCGGCCACTGGTGAATTGAACGATGTTCTCGACCGTGGCCAGATAGTGCTTATTCTGCGTGTGCAGCCCCGCCACCCAGCGCCAAGACAGGGTGTTGGACGCCGCATCGCCATCGACCAGATGGCGCAAGAAAAAGTCTGCGCCCAATTCCCACGGCAGGCGCAGCGAGAAGATCCAGATCGAGGCGAACCACATGCGCGCATGGTTGTGCAGATAGCCGGTCTGGCGCAGTTCGTGGGTCCAGGCGTCGAAACAATCGATGCCGGTGCGGCCGTCGACTGCCTCATCATAGGCCTCTAGCAAGGTTGGCGACTTCTCCATCGCCCGCACGCGGCGCGTCACCGCGAGGCGATAGTTCCGCCAAACCTGCGGATAATGCTCGAGCCAGCCCTTCCAATAGGTACGCCACGCGACCTCATGCAAAAAGGATCGAGCCTCGCTCTCCAGATGCGGACCGAGAACGGCGGCAAAGACCTCGTCCTCTGTGATCAGACGATGGCGGATATAGGGCGAAAGGCCCGAAATATTGCTGCGGTGCTCAGGACCCCAGTCATAGTTGCGCTCGAACGCATAGGTCTTGCCTGCGCGCGGCAAAAATTCGCTCAGCCGCTGCAATCCCGCCGCACGGGTGGGGATGAAATCAAAAGACAGGGTCTCTGTCGGCGGCGGAACGGGATTTTGATCAGACATCCGCCGCTTCTAGGCTATTGGCGCGCAATTGGCGAGGTTTGCTAGCGGACCTAGCCAATAGCGCAGGTCTTAACCGATAGGTCCCATAGCTTCTCAGCCGCCTCAGCATCGAGCGCCCACGGCTCGACCCCGACAAAGCGATTATCCTTGCTCGCTGGAACCGCCTCAGCACAGTTTTCCAGATAGAGCCCACCGATGCCAGTCAATTCAGGTCCCACCGCCGCCCAGACCGAGGTCGAGGCGCCCTGCTCGGTGGTCTTGAAACCGTCAGCGACCTTGCCCGCCTCGTCCATCCAGCCCATGGCGATCATTTCTTCGCGTGGCAGGTGGCGTTGAAGTGGGGTCATGATGCCGCCGGGCATGACGGCATTGGCTATGACGCCCTGATCCTTAAAGCGCTGATGGAACCCGACCGCGAACAGACTATTGGCCGTCTTGGCCTGACCATAGGCCTGCCATTTTTGATAGGGCCGGCTGCGATAATGGGGGTCATCAAAGTCCACCGCCGACATGCGATGAGCAATTGAGGAGAGGGCCACGAGGCGGCTTTCGCTGCCGCTCGCCTGCGCGCCCTGAACCAGACCCTGCGCCAATTGCAGCGAAAACAGATAGTGGCCGAAATGGTTGGTGCCGATCTGCATCTCCAGATCATCCGCCGTATAGGTCTGGGGACAGGCCATGACCCCGGCATTGTTGATCAGTATATTGAGCGGCTTAGCGCCCCATCGCTGACCAAAGGCCCGGATGCTGGCGAAATCAGACAGGTCGACAAGCTCGACACGCGGCGCGGGCCCCTTGGCCGTCTTGGCAATATCGGCGGCGACCTCAGCACCTGCAGCCCCATTGCGCACCGCCAAAACCACCTCCGCGCCGGCTTCGGCCAGGGCCCTCGCCGTCTCAACGCCAATGCCAGAGGCTGAGCCCGTGACGATCGCGACCTTCCCGCTCAAATCATGCCCGGCAACAACCTCTCGCGCGGGGGTAAAGTTACCAAAGGACGAGGTGA
>CANCJE010000179.1 GCA_947378235.1 Caulobacteraceae bacterium
CCATAGGCCTGCGCGATAAACAGGGTCGCGAAGGTGCAGTACATCATCGAGCCGTCGAGATTGAATGAATAGCCGAGCGGCAGAACGAAGCTGGCAATCTTGCGCGACACGCCAAATTTCTGGAGCTGTTCGAGCGTGCGCGGATAGGCCGCCTCAGAACTGGCGGTCGAGAAGGCCAAGAGGACCGGCTCGCGCACCATGGCAAAGAGGCCAGCGCCCCTTGCGCCAACCACTGCGACGGCGGCGAGTAGCAATAGACCCCACAGGACGCCGAGTGACAGATAGAATCCGCCAACAAACTTGGCATAGCTCAGCAAGACCACGAGACCCTGTGTGGCTACGGTCGAGGCGAGGGCGGCAAAGATGGCGAAGGGCGCGAACAGCATCACATAGCTGGTGACCTTGAGCATCACCTGCGACACCTGCTCGGCCAGACGCAGGACCGCTGGGGCCTTGTCCTCGATCGAGGCGATGGCGGTGCCGACAAAGACCGAGAACACTACGATCTGCAAAATCTCGTTATTGGCCATGGCTTCAACGATCGATTTGGGCACCAGATGGGTGACGAAATCCTTGAAGGAGAGGGTCGTTGCGTCGACCGTGCTGGCCGCTGTCACGTCGGGAAGGGGGATGTTCAGGCCAACACCCGGTGCGATCAGATGAACCATGATCAGGCCGATGGTCAGGGAGACAATCGAGGCGGTGATGAACCAGCCCATGGTCTTGGCGCCAACTCGCCCGATGGCGGCGGCATCTTCCATATGGGCGATACCGACCACGAGGGTGGAGAAGACCAGAGGCGCGATGATCATCTTGATCAGACGCAGGAATATGTCGGTGACGACATTAAAGCCCCCGGCCACGGCCTTGAGTTGGGCAGGGTCGGTGATGTTCTGGTTGATCAAAAACCCGACGAGAATGCCGAGAATCATCGCTCCTGCGACAAAAAAAGAAAACCGCCGCTGCATAGAAATCGCCCCTGAACTGTCTTGCGCTGTGACATTGCACAATCTAGCCCCCCTTGTCGCGGGCCAGTTGCGGGCAGGGGCTTCAAGCCTTTTTGACGAACTCGGTGCGCAGGACCAGACCCTTGACCTTTTCCACCCGACATTCGATCTCATCGGGGTCGCCGGTGAGCCGGATACCCTTGACCAAAGTGCCGCGCTTAAGGGTGACAGAGGTGCCCTTGACCTTCAAATCCTTGATCAGGGTCACATTATCGCCATCGGCCAAGATCGTGCCGTTGCTGTCGCGGGTATCCATGGGGCGCTCCTGTGTGATGGGTGTTTAGAGCCTGTGTTGGCGAGAGTCACAACCCCTTACCCCGGATTCGCCGGCACTTCCCCCAGAGGGGGAAGTGGCCCGAAGGGCCGAAGGGGGCCTTGTCTTCTTTTTCCGCTTTCCCCGCGAAGGCGGGGACCCAGACCCTTGCACGCCGCCGGATCGTTCGTGGTGCATCCTCGTCCTTCGACAGGCTCAGGATGAGGATGAATTCACGAGCGCGATCCTATCAATCTTCCTCATGCTGAGCGCGTCGAAGCACGAGGAAGCGGTACACCCTAACCCCAACCAAACTCGCTATAGGTCTCGCCCTGCTCATACTCCAACAGTGCATGACGCACATAGGGCACCAGTGGCTCGGGTAGGTCAGCCAATCCATACCAACCCAGATCACTGTGTTTGTCTGGTTCAGCGATGAAGGGCTCGCCCTGCCAGTTTTCTGTCACGAAAAGATGGCCGGTCCAGGCTTCAGCCCCAGAAAGGCAGTGGAGGACATGGACCATGCTTAGGTCGTCCTGAGCGATCTGAACCCCAACCTCTTCCAACGCCTCGCGCTGCGCCGCCGCCCGCAGGGTTTCGCCAGACTCAACCCCACCTGCAGGTAGGCTATAGTGACCATCCAGCCACCCGGTCGCGGCCCGCTTGATCAGGCAGACCCGATCTTGCCGTTTGAGCAGGATAAAGACGGTCGAAGAGGCAAGGTGACGCTGGCGCATGGGCGACTCATGAGGGGTTTGTGTCAATCCACCATGGATAGTGTTGGATGATCAAGTCCCCCTACCCCCGCTTCGCGGGTACTTCCCCCTCTGGGGGAAGTGGCGCGCAGCGCCGAAGGGGGCCTTGTATTGTTTTTTCCGTTTTCCCCGCGAAGGCGGGGACCCAGACCCTCACACACCGAAGGATCGTTCGGGGTGCATCCTCGTCCTTCGAAAGGCTCAGGATGAGGATGAATGGAGGAGTGCGAACCTATCAATCTTCCTCATGCTGAGCCTGTCGAAGCACGATCTTCTTGCTCCGGAAAGGTCCAGACGCCCGTCCGTTTGACCTCTTGGTCTTCCAGTTCACGCGTCGTGGCGACCTGATAGTCCGCCAACCGCACGAGGCCCTCTTTGGGAAAATAGGTGCGGCCGGGGTCGCCGATCAGCACACGGGTGCCCTGATCGTGGGCCGCCTGCAGCCAAGCCAAGACCCGCTCAGCCAAGGGTTTTTCATAGCAGATGTCCCCGGCGCAGATCAGATCGACCTTGGGCGGGGCAGCCTCTAAGAGATCGCGCTCGGTAAAGGCGACCTCGACGCCATTGGCCAGACCATTGGCCTCGACCGCCGCGGCGCAAAAGGGATCGATGTCGGAGCCCAAAGCGTGGAGGGCTCCGGCCTTCATGGCGGCAATGGCCACCATGCCCGAGCCAGTGGCAAAGTCGATGCAGGTCCGGCCCGCTGCCTCATGGGGATGGTCGAGCAGATAGCGCGCAATGGCCTGTCCGCCTGCCCAAGCAAAGGCCCAGAACGGCGGCGCCAGACCCAATTCGCCCAGCGCCTCCTCGGTCATGCGCCAGATCGGCGTGATCTCATCGGCCAGATGTAGGATCAGTTCCGGCGCATGGGGCGGATGCTGCAGCCTTGTATTATCGAGGATGAAGGCGCGCGGATCGGTGATCATGATGGCTCTTCTATCCGCCCACGCCAAAGTGCCAAAGCCCCGCGATCAGGGCCGCGAAGAGTAGCAATCCGGCATCGCGGTTTGAGCGGAACAGGACCAGCGCCCCTGCCGGATCATCCACCCTGAGCGACCGGGCTTGGCGTACCAGATGCAACGCGAACAGGGCCAGCAGTGGCAGGCTCAAGGGGCCGAGGTGCGCCGTGTAGAGACTGCAAAGGGCAAGGGCAATGGCCACCAGATAAAAGCCCATCACCGCCTTGGGTGCTGCATCACCGAGCCGCCGCGCCGAGGACTTAACCCCGGCCAGAGCGTCATCCTCAAGGTCCTGCACCGCATAGATGGTGTCATAGCCGAGGGTCCAGAAGATGCCGCTGGCATAGAGCAGTACGGCCGGGACCGATAGGCCGCCGGTCGCTGCTGCAAAGCCGAGCAATGCGCCCCAGTTGAAGGTCAGGCCGAGCCACGCCTGCGGCCACCAGGTGATGCGCTTCATAAAGGGATAGGCGGCGACCAGCGCTAGTGAACCAACCCCTAAGGCGATGGCCACCGGCGGCAGACTGATCAGGATCAGGAAGCTTAAGAGACAGCAGCCCAGCGTGAAGGCCCAGGCCTGTTTGACGCTGATCCGCCCTGAAGGGATCGGCCGACCTGCTGTCCGCGCCACCTTGGCATCGAAATCACGGTCGACAATGTCATTATAGGCACAGCCCGCAGCCCGCATCAGGGCCGAGCCTAGGGCAAAGAGGACCACCAGCTTGAGGTCCGGCCCCTTACCCGCCATGGCTCCGGCCAAGGCTATGGCCTGCCAGCCGGGCAGCAGCAAAAGCCAGATGCCCGCAGGCCGATCAAACCGTCCAAGCTGCAGCCAAGGCCGCAAGGACGCCGGGGCCCACCGGTCTACCCAGTTGGCAGCCACCGCATCGGGCAGGGGCTCGGTTTGAGGGGAGGGGGGCTGGGTCATGGTCCTCAATCTAGCCCGAAGACCTAGGCCAGTCCCTCGCGTTTTTCCTCAAGCGCCAGCCATTCCTCTTC
>CANCJE010000180.1 GCA_947378235.1 Caulobacteraceae bacterium
CCGGCCGCGGTGATCCTCACCCTTGGCGTCGATGGCGCGATGCTGTTTCAAAGGGACCAGCCCCCGCTATGCGCCCATCCGCCGACAGTGAAAGCCGTCGATACGACTGGCGCGGGTGATGCCTTTATCGGGGCCTTTGCGGCGCAATGGCTGCTGAACCAAGACCCTTCGGCGGCGCTTCACTTTGCCCTTGCCGCAGGGGCGCTCGCCTGTACCCGACAGGGTGCCGCGGCCAGCTTTGGGGATCGTCAAGAGATCGAGCGCCTCCCTGCTTCTTGGTCAGCGAGGCCATGATGACAACAGCTCCCCATCGCCCATTTACGATCCTGCGCGAAGCCGATGTGATCGAAGACCTGCCAAATCTCTATGGCGGCGAGGGCACGATCAGTGCCCGCTATTTCCGCTTTGATCAGACCCCTACCCCGGCCAATTTCGTGATCTTCGACATCCCTCCGGGTGCCAGCGAAGGGGTCCATGCCCATCCTCTCAGCGGGCCCAATGCCTATGATGAATATTACTATGTGATCGACGGCGAAGGGGAGATGACCCTCGATGGCACCTGCGTTCCGATCCGCGCTGGTGACCATATCCACGCCCCGCTTGGGGTGGCCCACGGTGTTCGAAACAGCCTCCCGGACAGGAGCTTGCGCATCTTTCTGACCTATATCCAACGCTAGCAGCCCCGCGTGTAGCCAAGCTGGGCTTGCGAGACCCAAGGTTCTTGCGTCGGCTCCCGCGCCCGAGCGCTGCAACCTTGTCAATTGCCTCCCCCCATGCCTCTATCACTGTCTTGATGGATAGTCAGAGGCGGAAAAAATGCTCAGTTGGCAGGTAGGTGCGGTAAAGATTACCCGCATTGTTGAGACGTAAATGGAGGTCCCTGCCGGGGAAAAGGGCGGCTTTATCCCTGATGCCACGGCGCAAGCCCTGCGCGCTATTCCTTGGCTCTATCCCAATTTTGTCAATGAGCAGGACCAGATGCTGCTCCCCATCCACGCCCTGCTCGTCGAGGCGCCGGGACTTCGCTTGGTCGTCGATACCTGCATCGGCAATGATCGGCCGCGCAGCCTTCTCGGTGGCAAGTCCTTGTCCACAAATTTCCTTGAGGCCTTCGAGGCGGCCGGATGGACCCGCGACAGCGTCAATGCCGTAATCTGCACCCATATGCATGTTGACCATGTCGGTTGGAATACGATGCTGGTCGATGGCAAGTTTGTCCCAACCTTCCCCAATGCGCAGTATCTTCTGGGACGCCTTGAGTTTGACCACTGGTCCGCGCAAGACAATGACGACCTACAGGCGATCTTGGCCGACTCCATTCATTCCATCATCGATGCTGGCTTGGCTGAGTTCGTGGGTCTCGACCATGTGGTCTCCCCCCATGTGCGTCTTGTGCCCACCACGTGCCACACCCCCGGTCATGTCAGTGTTATGATCGAATCCGAAGGCCGTAGCGCGGTGATTACAGGCGATATGAGCCACCATCCCTGCCAGATGGCGCACCCGGAGTGGTCTCCCTCTTTCGACAGCGACCGCAAGGCCGCCGCCGTGACACGGGCTAGAATGTTCGCTGAGTGGGCCGACGCTGATCATCTGGTGATCGGCACACACTATGCAGCGCCGACAGCCGGTCACATCCGCCGCGATGGCAAGGCCTTCAGGTTTGAAAGCTGAGGCCTAGCCAAGCCAACACCGGCGCGAGATAGAGATACCTCGCGCCGGTCCTTAAACCGTGCCCCTTGGGCCTATTCTCCGCCGAACCGATAGGTCACGGTCGCAAAGATTGAGCGTGGGCGACCAATGGCACCGAAGGCCGAGTTCAGGGCCTGGATGTTGGTCTTCTGAACGAAATATTTCTCGTCGGTCAGGTTTTTGACATTCACTGAGGCTTCCCAGCGGCCGGAGTTGGGCAGCAGGCGAATGGAGCCATTCAGCAGACTGCGCGATGGCAGTTTGGTCTGATAGTTCCCGTCGATCCCAGACCATTGGCTGTCGGCATAGCTGACATCGAGACGGGCGGCAGCCTTGCCGAAGTCACCCAAAGGCGCAGTCACCAAGAATCCCAGATTGCCCGTCCATTCCGGCGTATAGGGCAGATGGGTCGCGGTCGTGATGCCAAAGGCACCGGAGCTAACCCGGCCACCGAGAACATTCTTAATCTTGGCATCGAGATAGCCCACCGAGCCATCGATCCGCAGCCACTGGGTCAAACGCGCATCAAACTCGCCCTCAACGCCCTTCATTTGCGCCTGAGCAAGGTTCAGGATCGTCGACTGCTGAGAAATCTGCAGCGAGGGCGGCACCGTCGCATCGACCTGCATGTCGTTATAGTCCGTGCGGAAGGCCGCAAGGTTCAAGCGCAGCCGGTCGTTGAACAGCACGTTCTTCGAGCCGATCTCATAGGCCTTAACAAATTCCGGATTATAGGACGGCAGGTTCGCTGGCAGCACACCCAAGAACCGGGCTGCAAAGCCGCCGTCGCGCAGGCCTTCGGAATAGGTCGCATAGGCGTAGGACTTATCCGTGGCTTTCCAACCGACAGTTACAGTCGGTGACAGCTTATCGGCCGACTTGTTGCCGCGATAGGGACCGTCCGTCGCGCCGGTGGGCAGGATGTTCTTAATCGTAAAGGCCTTCTCGCCCTTAGAATAACGCGCGCCACCGGTCAGAACCAGACTATCGGTCAGGTGATAGCTCATCTGGCCATAGACCGCCCGCGAGGTGTTCTCGATATTGCGGAAGATATCCTGTGCCAAACCACCGGGATTGGTCGTCGCATTATAGGCGGTGATGACCTGATTATAGATCCGCTCCAACCCCTTTTCCTTGAAGTAGTAGAGGCCGGTCACATAGTCGATCTTGCCGTCTTCGGTTGAGCCAACGAGCTGAACCTCTTGCGAGAACTGCTCTTGGGAAAACTCAGGGTGGTTGTTGGCAAAGAGATTGTAGGGCGTGAAATCGAGGTCATTGAAGGTCACGGCATTGAAGTCGCGATAGGCGGTAATGGACTTCAACTGACCAAAGGGCGTCTTGGCCGACAGGGTGGCGCTAATGCCGTTGGTATCCAGACTATTCTCAGGCTTGACCTTACGGCCCAACCTATCGGTGAAGACCGCATTTGAGGCATAGGGTGATGAGGGCAGCCAGACCGAGCCGAAGCACTTGCTGTTGGTTGCATGACCCGCCGTGGTTTTACAGGCCGCGTCTCCAGACAGGGCGAGGCTGTTATTGAAGAAGGTGTTGAATGGACCCGTCCCGACCGTACCCACAGGCAAAAGCGTGTTGAGAACCACAGGCACGACTGCGCCCGGCGTATTGGCGGTGCGGGCGATGTCCCCAGCGATTTCGAAGGTCGCTGTGGGGGTTACATCAAAGACGACCTTGGCCCGCGCACCCTTCACATCGTCTTCACCTAACTTGACGTCGCTATATTGCAGGGCGTTCACATAGCCGTCCTGGTGGCGATAGAAGGCGCTGACTTTCGTGCGGACCTTATCGGTAATGGGGACATTGACGGTCGCGGTCAGGTCCACATATCCAGCTTCACCCACTCCGGCCTTGACCCATCCGCCAAAGGTTTGGCTTGGAGCCTTAGTGACGACGCTGATCGCCCCGCCGATGGTGTTTCGGCCAAACAGGGTATTTTGCGGACCGCGCAGGACCTCGACCCGGTCAATCTCGACCAGATCCATCAGGGCACCGATCGAGCGACCAACATAAACGCCGTCAAAATAGATACCGACCGCTGGATCAACATTGATGGTGAAGTCGCGCTGACCGATGCCGCGAATAAAGACCGCAGTCGCTCCAGACAGGCCCGAGGTCGGCTGACTGGTGGAGAAGTGAACATTGGGGGCTAGGGATTCGACCGCCGAGAGGTCAGCAGCGCCGCGCGCCTGAAGCTCCGCACCCTTGATAGCCGAAATGGC
>CANCJE010000181.1 GCA_947378235.1 Caulobacteraceae bacterium
GGATGAGGTCATGGGTAAGGGTCTCAGAACGGCGAGGGATCGGACGGATGTAACGGGCTCGACCTAGCATTACCAATATTTCATGCAGAACCGTGCATCCGAATGACCCCGTTCATGTCTCTATCCATCAGAAGACCACGATGGGTGGCAACTAATGAGGGGTTTGCGACATGACTGGATTTAATATGGAATGGATCGAAACGCTGATCTTCTTTGTGTTTCTGGGCGCCGTCATTCTTGTGCCCGGTTATCTGAAATCCAAGGATCGTGCGCGGCTGCACGAGACACTGCGCATTGCCTACGAAAAGGGCCAACCGGTCCCGCCAGAGTTAATCCAAGCCATTCAAAGCGGTAACGAGGTCAGTAAGGATGTCAATCGTTCCGACAAGGACCTACGCGCCGCTGTGGTGCTTATTGGCCTCAGCCTCGGTCTGGTGGGGATGAGCTTTGCACTGGGTCAGCTTGAGGGCGGTGAAGCGCGCTATGGCCTCCTTGCCGCGGCGGCTATTCCGGGGGCTATCGGCATAGGCTTTCTGGTCCTTTGGTACTTCAATCGCGACAAGACCAAAGTCTAGGCGAGACGGCTAGGGCCAGATCATCATGACCATCATCGGCGCACGCTCGCCCCATCAGACGCTTGAAGGGCAACACGACACCGCGTTGGCGGCTCTGGCCGCTGCCGGTGGGCGTGAGGCCTTTGGCGAACTGGTCCGTCGCCACGGATCAGCGGTGCGCGGCCTTCTTCGCCGTATGGGGGCTGCGCCGGACCTTGCCGATGACGTGGCGCAAGATGCTTTCCTCTTGGCCTTCGAACAGATCGCTGACTTTCGAGGGGAGGGGTCCTTTGCGGGCTGGCTCAAGCGGATCGCCATTCGCCTCTATATCCGGCGTTGGAAGCGCGATCGCCGTCTGGACCTGATGGCGCAAACGCCAGAGCCGCAAGCGGCCGATGCCAATCAAGGCGACGGGGCCGCAGCTGGTCGGATGGATCTGGATGCCGCGCTCAAACATCTGAGCCCCGGCGAACGGGCCTGTGTCACGCTGTGCTATGGCGGTGGTCTTTCCCATGCCGAGGCGGCAGAAGCCTTGAATATCCCCCTCGGAACGCTCAAATCTCATATCAAGCGCGGTCTGGAGCGGCTTAAGGATCGTATGGCCCCGCAAGGGGGGCTTTCGGTCTCTTCGTCGCCCGTTAAGGCCCAACCTCTAGGACGTCAAACCCATGTCTGAGAAGAGTGACGAGTTCAGGGATTTCGATGCCCAGCTGATCCAGATGTTTGACGCGCCTCCAGCCTTTGTCGATGCGGACCTCTTTGCATCGTCGGTGACGCAGCGCCTAGATCGCGGTTGGCAGGTGCGTAGCCTCGTCATTGGCACAACGGGTCTCATCGGCGGCGTTATCGCGGTCAGCCAAATTATGGCCACCAACCTCATTGGGCGTGTCGAGAGCCTGTCCCTTGGGGCACAGCAGCATCTGGTGAGTCATCTGATCCAGTCGGTTGAGACACATCTGGTCTTGCCCTCCTTGCCATTTGGTGGTGAAGGCCTGTGGATGTCCGCTGGGTTGGCGGGCCTTGCCCTGGTCTTTGCTCTGACCCGGGCTATTGAGGAGTATTGAGCCCTGTCTTCTCACCAAGAGGCTGCTGTTCGCCGGATCTCAGCCCCGGAAATTACCGCGCGCAAGGGCGGTGAGCCCATTGTCTGCCTGACCGCCTATAGCGCGCCGATGGCCGCTTTGTTGGATGAGCATTGCGACCTGCTGCTGGTCGGGGACTCGCTGGGCATGGTGGTCCATGGCCTGCCCAATACGGTCGGTGTGACGCTGGAGATGATGATCCTGCACGGTCAGGCGGTCATGCGTACGGCCAAGCGTTCGCTGGTGGTCATCGACATGCCTTTCGGCAGCTATGAGGGCTCGGCCGAGAAGGCCTATGACAATGCCGCCCGGATCATGAAGGAAACCGGTGCTCAGGCCATCAAGGTCGAAAGCGGCGAGACCGTGCCCGAGACCATCGCCTATATGGTCCGCCGAGGCATTCCGGTGATGGGCCATGTGGGCCTAAGGCCACAAGCGGTTCTGGTCGATGGCGGCTTTCGCGCCAAGGGCCGGACCGAGGATGAGGCCGCTCGGGTGATTGCCGAGGCCAAGGCGACCGCGGATGCCGGGGCCTTTTGTCTGGTCATTGAGGGGGTGGCCGAGGCTCTGGCCCGTCAGATTACCGAGGCTGTCGCCGTGCCAACCATTGGTATTGGTGCGTCGAGTGGCTGTGATGGACAGATTCTGGTCACCGATGACATGCTGGGCCTGTTCGACTGGACCCCGAAATTTGTCCGTCGCTATGCCGATCTGCGCGGAGAAATTAGCGAAGCGGTGCGTCTCTATGCCGAAGATGTCCGTGCGAGGCGTTTTCCCGCCTCATCAGAGACATATTTTTCAAAGACATAGGCCGAAGTCGTCTGGCCCTCATTGCGGGCGGACGCCACAGACGATAGGTTCCGGCCTCATTGTCCTCAGACGAGTGCGGAGCCAAAAGCCGTGACCGACGTTTTTGAAGAGGTCGAAGAGCAGCTTCGCTCCGACCAGTATATGGCACTCGCGCGCCGCTACCTGCCTTGGGGGATCGGCATCATCGTGGGTGGCGTTCTGATCGCTGCAGCGGTCTGGGGCTATGGCGACTATCAGACCCGCCAAGCCGGTAAGGCCGCGGAGGCCTATGCCGAAGCGCTGGAGTCAGTGACCAAGGGCGACAAGGCCGGTGCCTATGCCCAGTTCGATACGGTCGTGAAGGTCGGCTCCAAGGGTTACAAGGCCCTAGCCCTTATGCAGCAAGGCGGTCTTCGCCTTGAAGAGCGCAAGACCGATGAGGCGATCAAGCTGTTCGACGCGGCCGCAGAGATCGCGCCGACCCCGGTGATTGGCGATGCCGCCCGCCTCAAATCCGCCTTCGCCCTGATGGATACAGCCTCCTATGCCGATTTGGACAAGAGGTTGAAGCCATTGACTGAGACGAAGAGACCCTATCGCGCCTCCGCTCTAGAGGCCCTCGCCATTGCCAAGCTCGCTGCGGGTAAGGCCGATGAGGCGCGGAGTGATTTTGGTGTGATCAACCTTTTGCCAGATGCGCCAGCGGCCATGCGTGAGCGCGCGACGGCGGCGATCAGCCTGATTGATTCGGGGACATCCAAGTCTTTGAAGGACATTGCCAAGGCGGCACTGGCCCTTCCAGAGCCTGTGGCCCCGCCTCCTGGCCTGTTAAATGCAAATCCACAAGCCGGAGCGGCCCAATGACCCTGAAGCGCAATCTCACGGTCCTCGCCCTCATCGTGGCGACCAGCGCCGGTCTATCGGGCTGTGCGTCGGTGTCAAAACTCAACCCCTTCAAGGGCAAGGCCGGAAGCAACAAGGTTCAGGCCTCCGCAGGCGAGCGTATCTCGATCATTGCCTTTGATGAGCAACTGCATATTGCCGACGCCCTCAAGGGGGTGGATTTCTATTTGCCTGACGCCGTTGCGCGGACCGATTGGCCCTTGCCGGGTGGAACGCCCGAGCAATCAGTCGAGCATCTCGCCGCCGGTGCCAATCTCGACATCGTTTGGAAGCGTGCCATTGGTAAGGGCTCGGACCGCCGGGTTCACCTGACAGCACCCCCGATTTCTGCCGAGGGCGTGATCTTCACGATGGATGCTGAAGCCGGTGTCTCGGCCCATAGCGCCAATGGCGGGGCAGAGGTCTGGCATGCCAATCTCGCCTCCCGTGATCGCCGTGACCGCGAGGCATTCGGCGGTGGCTTGGCCTATGCCGATGGCAAGGTCTTCGTGACCTCGGGCTATCGCTTTGTCGCAGCGCTGAACGCCAAGACTGGCGAGCTCCTCTGGAAAACACCGGTTGAAGCGCCGATCCA
>CANCJE010000182.1 GCA_947378235.1 Caulobacteraceae bacterium
GCCGTCTGGGTCGGACGCGATGACAATACCCCGATGAAAAAGGTCACCGGCGGCGGTGCACCGGCAGAAATCTGGCGCGACTTCATGGCCACAGCCCTACCCCGCTTGAACGTCAAACCCATTCCAGGTGATGCTCAGGTGGCAGAGGACCCCATAGGTGACCTTCTCGATAGCCCGATCCCGGAGGCCGTCGCACCCGAAGAAGGGGCACAGGCTGCGGCCACAGCGCCGGTTGCCGCCCCGGCATCCTCATCTTCGCCAGCCGCCGCTGTCAAACCCGTCACGGCCGATGTCAGTAAGGCTGCACCCGCACCCGTGCGCTAGGTCACTGTGCACTAGCCAAGGGCCTAGCCTACCGCGTGAAGCTCTGCACCAAAGCGCCTAAGCCATGCGCGGCTCGTGCGGGGGTCACCGACCAGTTTCTGGACCTGTGCCCAGAATTTGGGGCCGTGATTGGCTTCAAGCAGGTGGGCACATTCGTGGGCGGCGACATAGTCCATGACCTCATAGGGGGCCATGATCAGACGCCAACTATAGCGGATCTGACCGACGGAGGCCGCCGCGCCAAAGCCAAAGCGCCGCGCCGGTTTGCAAGAGCCCCAGCGCCCTCTCGCATCCATGATAGTCACCGAAGGCATGGGAGCCCCAAGGGCGCTGGCATGATAGGCTGTGCGCTCCGACAGCACCTCCAGCGCCCTGGCCCGCAAGGCCCGGACCACCGCCCGGGCAAAACTCTCGTCATCCTCGCCACCGCAGGTCAGAACCAGCTCCGCGCCCTCTTCCTGCCAGCGGGCACGGGCACGCGGTGTCCCCGCCGCTTCAAGACGGCAGGCTTGGCCCAAGATGGTGATGCGAAAGCCCGGTGCGAGCGGCAGGGCAGACGGCAGGGCCTGCAACTGCTGACTGATCCACTCGGCCCGCTGCTGGGCAAAGGCCACGGCTCCGGGAAGATGTTTGAGGCTTGGCGCTATGGCAACAATCTGGCGGTTGGCCGCGTCCAATCTCAGACTGATGCGCTGGGACCGGCTGCTAACCCGCAACAGAACCGGCGCGCCCGCAACCTCAATGCGGTCACCATCGGCTAGGGCCGGTGATTTCGGACGAAACAGCGCCATGAGGCTCAGTCTAGCCGAGGAAGGGGCGATTGGGCGAGGCCAAAGACGACCCCGCCACAATCCGATCTTTGGTGATTGCGCCTAACCGGCGGCGAGCTGAGCTTCAGCCGCAACCGCCCCCGCCTCGACCTTGAGAATAAAGGCCCGGACCTCAGGATAGATATCCTCTTGGAACCGGCGACCATTGAACACGCCATAGTGCCCGACGTCCGGATGGACATAGAGCGCGCGCAGGTCCTCAGGGATGACAGGGCAGAGGCCATGGGCGGCTTGGGTCTGGCCTACACCCGAAATATCGTCCTTAGCCCCCTCGACGGTCATCAGGCCAATGTCGCTGATGGTTTGAGGCTTCACCAAACGCCCCCGATGGGTCAGCTCGCCCTTGGGCAGGGAATATTTCTGGAACACATGCTCGATGGTCTGGAGATAGAACTCTTCGGATAGGTCGAGCACCGACAGATATTCATTATAGAAATCAAGATGCTTGTCGGCGCTGTCGCCGTCACCGGCCACCAAATGGTTGAAATAGTTCTTATGGGCCTCTTGGTGCCGCTCCTTGTTCATCGACATGAAGCTGAACAGTTGAACAAAGCCTGGATAGACCCGGCGCATCGCCCCTGAATAGGGCGGGGGGACCGTGTAGATCATGTTGGACTTGAACCAGGCAAAGGGACGGTCCTCAGCCAGTTTGTTAGTCACGGTCGGCGATAGGCGCGCATCGATGGGCGAACCCATAAAGGTCATGCTGGCCGGACGGGACGGGTCGCCATCCTCCGCCATCAGGGCCGCTGCCGCCAAGACCGGCGGGCCCGGCTGACAGACCGCTACAACGTGAGGGCGCGGCCCCAAGGTGCGCAACATGGTCTGGATATGATCGATATAGTCGTCAAAATCGAAACGACCTTCGAGCATCGGCACTTCACGGGCATTAACCCAGTCGGTGACATAGACCTCGTGATCCTGCAGGAAGGTCTCGACCGTACCGCGCAGCAAGGTGGCATAGTGGCCCGACAGGGGCGCAACGATCAGGACTGGCGGCTCAACCGTCTTACGACCGGCCTTGCGCATGTCTGACCCGTCGCGGGTAAAGTGCAGCATCTTACACCAGGGCGAGGACCAGACCGTGGTGGCGCGCACTCGAACCGCCGTGCCGTTAATCTGAACCGTGTCGATGCCCCACTCCGGCTTGCCATAGCGCCGGGTCACATTGGAAAAGAGGTCCGCTGCCGCGAACATGGTTCGGCCAAGCTTAGAGTCCGACGCCGGATTGAGGGTCGACCCCCAAAAATCGCGCGTAACCCGCGCCGCAGCCCGCCAAGGACCGGTCGCGTAATAGGCTGCTTCGTGAACCGAATAGAGCATGGACACGCCCCCCAAAAACCAACGCAACAACTATTGTGCGGCGCAGCATAACACGCAAAGGGTAAGCAGAGTCTATATGGACTTTTACGCTAATTTTGCGCCGTGCTGCCTGTGCGAGGCTTAAGATCCGGTCTTCATAGCATCCAAAATCTGACGGGCATTCTCATCAGGGGTCAGACCATAGGCCAGCACACGGCTGAACTGCCCCTCAGGATTCATCAAATAGATCAAAGAGGTATGATTGACCAGATAGGCATCCCCCTCTCCGTCCTTTTCGAAATAGGCGCGGTAGGCCTTGGCGGCTGCCTTGACCTGATCTTGCGTGCCGGTCAGGCCGATAATGCCTTTGGGAAATCCAGGACTGGCGAGATAGGCCTTCAATTTGGGTGCCGTATCGCGCTCTGGATCGACGCTGATGAAGATGATCTGCAGATCCTTGGCCTTAGGACCCAACTGATCGACCGCAGTTCCAAGGGTCTGAAGGGTCGTCGGACAGACATCCGGACAGTAGGTAAAGCCAAAGAAGACAGCGCTCCACTTGCCCTTGAGCAGACGCTGATCGACCGGCTTTCCATCTTGATCGACCAGTTGAAAATCACCGCCAATCTGCAACGCGCCATCAGAGGCCGTCGCCGGAGCCTTTGGCGCGGGGCCTTTCACATAGACGAGGATGCCAAGTCCAATTGCCGCTGCGATGCAACAAAGGATCACCACCAGACGGAATTGCTTCATCTTCTTATCCTTCGCGCTGGGGAGCGCGGCTATTGTTCGCACGGGCCACGCCCCTGCATGACCTGCTTTCCTCGGCAATATAGGCTATGAACCCACATGCCCAATACCAAACCGCCGCACCCGATGGATATGGAAGCCGCCAATCCGAGAGCCCTTTTAGGGGCTCCGGGCGACATGGACGGTCTATGGCAAGGCCCCTTGGCGCGCGGTCGGTTAAGGCTTAGGACCCTGCTCGTCCTGCGCTGGCTCGGCATAGCCGGTCAAACGGTCGCGATCCTCACCATCGGCTTGGGATTTGGCTTTGCCCTGCCTTTTTTGTGGTGCCTAAGCCTGATCGCGGCAAGCGCTTGGCTCAATGTCGTGCTGTCCTTGGGCCGGCCAGGTCAGAAGTTTGCGCGAGGGTGGGAAGCGGCCGCGCAACTGGCCTTCGATATTCTGCAACTGGCGGCCCTGCTCTATCTCACAGGTGGCATCACCAACCCCTTCTCCCTCCTATTGATCGCGCCGGTCACTCTGGCTGCAGCGACTTTGCCTGGGCGATTTGCGGTCGGTCTCGGCCTCCTCGCCGTCACGGCGGCCATCATCCTGAGTCTCTGGTCGATGCCCCTGCCTTGGATGGCAGGGCAAGCAGTGCAACTGCCCCTGCTCTATCGTGCCGGGATGGCCATCGCGACCCTCACCGG
>CANCJE010000183.1 GCA_947378235.1 Caulobacteraceae bacterium
CCTTCACGCGCCAGACGGGGGCGCAAATGTTGGTGCAGGCGCAAGGTCACGTCGGCATCTTCGGCGGCATAGGTCGTCGCCGCCTCTAGGCCGATCTGGTCAAAGCTCTTTTGCGCCTTGCCGGTGCCGGTGATCGATTTGAAGCTGATCGGCTCGTGACCCAGCCACAGGCGCGACAGCTCGTCCATGCCGTGGCCGTGCAGCCCGGCCTCGAGCACATAGGAGATGAGCATCGTGTCGTCGATGGGGCCGACCGCAATGCCATAGCGCGACAGGACGGCCAGATCATATTTGGCATTCTGTCCGACCTTGAGCACGGCGGGATTTTCGAGCAGGGGCTTTAGCCGCGCTAGGGCCTGATCCATCGGGATCTGATCCAGCGCCTCCGGAGCCTCTAAGAGCAGGCCCTCGCCTTGCCGGTGCGCGAGCGGGATATAGCAGGCCTGACCCGGCGCAATGGCCAAGGACACGCCCACCAGCCCCGCATTGGCCGAGGACAGGGCATCGGTCTCTGTATCAAAGGCAATCGTACCTGCGGCCTCAGCCCTCGCGATCCAAGCGTCCAGCGTGGCGAGGTCGCGCACACAGACATAGGCGCTCGTGTCGATCTGCTGCGGCGTGACCGCAACAGACGGGCTGTCCGATGGCGTGAAGGGGCGCGGGGCCATGGTCGGGGCGCTGGTCGGGGCAGAGCCGCCGGATCGTACGCCATTGCCATTACCGTTGGCCGAGGCGGCGCGGGCATCGGCCCCGCCGTCCCCCACCCGCCGCGCGAGCGAGCGGAACTCCATCTCTTCCAGAAAGGCCATCAGGGCCGGGCCGTGAGGGTCGTCGACCACCAACTCTTCGAGGGCCACCGGCATGGGCGTATTGACATCCAGCCGTACCAGCTCGCGCGACAGGCGGATCTGGTCGGCAAAGTCGATCAGGGTCTGACGGCGCTTATCCTGCTTGATCTCGCCCGCGCGGGCCAGAACCGTGTCCAGATCGCCATATTCATTGATCAAAAGCGCCGCCGTCTTGACGCCAATCCCCGGCGCACCGGGCACATTATCGACGCTGTCGCCGGTCAGGGCCTGAAGATCGACCACCTTGTCCGGGCTGACCCCGAACTTGTCGAACACCTGCTCGGGCCCGATCTTGAGGTTCTTCATGGTGTCGAGCATCATCACCCGATCCCCGACCAACTGCATCAGGTCCTTGTCCGACGAGACAATCACCGCCTCGCCGCCCAGATCGCGCACGTGGGTCGCATAGGCCGCGATCAGGTCGTCGGCCTCATAGTTGGCCAGCTCGATGGCCGGCACGCCAAAGGCCCGCGTCGCTTCACGCACCAGCGCAAATTGCGGGATCAGGTCCTCCGGCGCGGGCGGGCGATGGGCCTTGTAGGCGGGATAGAGATCATTGCGGAAGGTCTTGCCCGACTGGTCAAAGATCACCGCCAGATGGGTCGGCCCATCGGGCGCGGTCCGCATCTCGACCAAGAGCTTCCAGAGCATATTGCAAAAGCCCTGCACCGCCCCCACCGGCATGCCGTCCGACTTGCGCGTCAGCGGCGGCAAGGCGTGATAGGCCCGGAAAATATAACCCGACCCATCCACCAGATAGAGCCGCACAGGCGGCTGGTCCGAAGGGGCAGGGGCGAGGATTGTGTCAGCGGATTCGGTCATACCCCAGAATAGGCCGGTCCTGCGGTTTGGTCACTAGGGGGGATGACTAGCCCCCCTTGAATCCCCGTTCCTGCCACCCCACATCCGATAAGCGGACCGGGCCCCTCTGGCGTTTTGACTGTCTTTGACGGTTGGACGTGATGTCGGACCGCATCGGGTGCGCTCGGTGCTGGTTCTAGGGTTACCCCCCACTCCACACCCAGACCGTCAGTATCGGGCGCATCCTTTCTTAATGTTCAGAAGGATGACCCATGCCCCTGCTTCTCTGCCCCAACTGCAACCAGTCCATGACCGCCGTGAACCGTCAGGGCGTCGAGTTTGACATGTGCCCCACCTGTCGCGGGGTCTGGCTCGATCGCGGGGAGTTGGAAAAGCTGGTCGCCGGGTCGTCTGCCCCGCCGGAACCTTCTGCGCCGCCGCTACTGCAAGGCGCGCCCCACCAAGCGCCCTATGGCCGACAAGAGCCGCCAAGGCGCTATAAGGATGATGACGACGACGATCACTACAAGCGCGGCAAGAAAAAGCGCTTTGACCTGTTCGACATATTTGACTGAATAGGATGTGCCCGAAGCGGCGCTAGGCCCAAGCAAGGTTGGGAAGCCTAATGCCCGCCGCCGATCTCATAGACGCCGGGAACCTGGGCCTCGTGCTTACCGGCCTTGGGGCTGGCTTCAGTATGGATGAAGCGGCGGTCGCAATAGGGACAGTCGACAAAGGCCTCGTCGCCCATCTCTAGGAACACGCGCGGATGGCCCAGCGCGCCGCCGACGCCGTCGCAGGCGAGCCGGTGACCGTGGACATAGACGACCTCGCCCGCAGGCCCTGCCGTATCGGTTGGTTTAGCGGTCATGGCGCAACTCCATCTCATCGGTCTGCTTAACGAGCCCCAATGGCGCATACCTAAGGCGAGGCCGGTGGGGCGTCAATTCGGCAAAATGCGTCTCTTGGCTTGCGGACCCGTCCACCCGCCAATACCCTAGGGCCATGACCCTTCCTGATTACGCCATCGAGGCGCGCGGCCTCGTCAAGACCTATCCTGCCACCCGCACAACAGCGGCCAAGACGGCGCTGGATCATATTGATCTGGCTGTGCCGCGCGGTTCGATCTTTGGGCTTTTGGGGCCCAATGGGGCGGGAAAATCGACCTTCATCAATATTCTCGCCGGTCTGACGCAAAAGACGTCGGGCAAGGTCTCGATTTGGGACCGCGACATTGACAGCCGCCCACGCGATGCCCGCGCCGCTATCGGGGTCGTGCCGCAAGAGCTGGCGGCTGACGTCTTCTTCACCCCCCGCGAATCGCTCGAGGTGCAGGCCGGTCTCTATGGGGTGCCCAAAGCCGAGCGTCAGACCGACGCCCTTCTGGCCGCTCTGGGGCTTAGCGATAAGGCCGACGCCTATGTCCGGGCCCTGTCGGGCGGCATGAAGCGCCGTCTGATGGTGGCCAAGGCCATGGTCCACCGCCCGCCGGTCCTGATCTTGGACGAGCCGACCGCCGGGGTCGATGTCGAGCTGCGTCGTCAGCTCTGGTCCTATGTTAAGGGCCTGAACGATCTGGGCGTGACCATCGTCCTGACCACCCACTATCTGGAAGAGGCCCAAGAGCTCTGCGACACGATCGCCATCGTCAATCGCGGTAAGGTCGTGGCCTGCGAGCCGACCGCCACCCTGCTGCAACGCTTGGATACCCGCGCGGTGGTCATCACCCCACGCGAGCCCCTTAGCGCGGTGCCCGATCTCGGCGGCTTTGATGCCCGCCTGCGCCCCGATGGCCGCTTGGCCGTCACCTTCAAGACCGCGACAGCCGGGGTCGAAGATGTCCTCAACCGCGTGCGCGAAGCCGGGGTGGCGATCAAGGACCTGGCCACCGAAGACCCCGATCTGGAAGATGTCTTCCTCGCCCTGACCTATGCCGACCCGATGGCCGCAGACCCGACCAAGGACTAGGGGCCCCTTAGGGAGCTTGGGCGTGGGCGCGCACTGCCGAACGAAACCCGCGCCCGACGTCGCAACCAAGATTGCGCCCGCCCCATCCTTGCGCTAACACTCGCCCCACAAGCCGCAGGCCCCAATAGGCCTCGAAGGCACCCGTAGCTCAGCTGGATAGAGCGTTGCCCTCCGAAGGCAAAGGTCACACGTTCGAATCGTGTCGGGTGCGCCAATT
>CANCJE010000184.1 GCA_947378235.1 Caulobacteraceae bacterium
GGCCGCCCAGTGCATCTGTGTCATAGGGTTGACTGACCAATGGGTATGATCGCGTCGATAGGACGAGAAATTCACTTTCTAAAGGCAGCATTTCGCACCCTTGGCCGGGTGCGCGGTGTGGCCTCGACCTCATCCAACCTGATCTGCGATGATTTTGAACAGGCCGTCGACCGGTTCGGTCCGAGACCGGCCCTTCAATTCGAAGGCAAGGTCCTGACCTATGCCGAGCTCGATGAACTGACCAACCGCTTTGCCCATTGGGCTCAGGATCAGGGTCTGGTGCGCGGCGACTGCGTGGCTTTGGTCATGCCCAATCGGGCTGAATATCTGGCCATCTGGATGGGGCTCAGCAAGGTCGGGGTCATTACGGCCCTGATCAATAACAATCTCAACGGCCCAGCCTTGGCCCATTGCCTGACGATCAGCGGGGCCCATCAGGTCATTGCCGATGCCGAGACCATCGACGCCTTCGAGGCCATCCAAGCAGGCCTGCCCCATTCGACCAAGGTCTGGGTCCTAGAGGGCGCGCAGGGCGACCGCCATGACCTGACCCAAGCGCTGAGGAGTTGCAGCCCCCTGCGGCCCGACCGCAAGACGGCGCGGGCCAATATGGTGGCGCGGGAAACGGCGCTCTATATCTATACCTCCGGCACTACGGGAATGCCCAAAGCGGCCAAGATTTCCCACACCCGGGCCCAGACCTACATGCGTGGCTTTGCCGGCTCGACCAATGTGCGGTCCGACGACCGGGTCTATGTGACCTTGCCGCTCTATCACGCCACTGGCGGCTTCTGTGCCACGGGGGCGGCCCTGATGAACGGTGCCACCATCGTGCTGCGGCGTCGCTTTTCGCTCAGCCAGTTCTGGACCGAGGTGAATGAGGAGCGTTGCACCGTCTTTGTCTATATTGGCGAGCTTTGCCGCTATCTGATCAATCAAGACCCGGTCGAGGGCGAGCGGACCCACAGGCTGAGGCTGGCCTTCGGCAATGGCCTGCGCGGCGATGTCTGGGACAGGATGATCGAGCGGTTTGCTATTCCAGAGATCTTGGAATTTTACGGTGCCACCGAAGGCAATGTCTCGATGTTCAACTGGGACGGTAAGGTCGGGGCCATCGGTCGGGTGCCGCCCTATCTGCGTGGCAGTTTCAATTTTCGGTTGGTCAAGTTCGACGTCGAGACCGAGCAGCCTGTGCGGGGGCCGGACGGGTGCTGCATCGAATGCGCTCCTGGCGAGGTCGGCGAGTGTATCGGCCTGATCGGCGGCGATGCCCGCACCGACTTCACGGGCTATGCGGACAAGGCGGCGACCGCCAAGAAGGTGCTGACCGACGTCTTCAAGGCGGGCGACCGGTGGTTCCGTACTGGCGACCTGATGCGTGTCGACGCCGATCATTTCTACTATTTCGTCGACCGCATCGGCGAGACCTTCCGCTGGAAGAGCGAAAATGTCTCAACCACCGAAGTGGCCCAGCAATTGACCAGTTGCGATGGGGTCAAGGAAGCCATCGTCTATGGCGTTTCGGTCCATGGCTTTGACGGGCGCGCAGGCATGGCCTCGTTGGTGGTCGGGCCGGAGTTCGATCTGGGGGTTCTTACCGGACATGTCGAATCGCGCCTGCCGACCTTCGCCCAGCCCCTCTTTATTCGCCTGAGCACGGAGGTCGAAACCACCGGCACCTTCAAGTACCGCAAGGTCGATCTGGTCGAGCAGGGCTTTGACCCGGCCAAGATCACCCAGCCGCTCTATTTCAAAAGGCCCGGCCAAGGCTATGTGCCGATCACGCCGGAACTCTATGAGCAGATCAATACCGGAGCGTTCAGGATCTAATCCCCTCCTACAACCGAGTTCCCCGCGAAGGCGGGGCCCCAGACCCTTACACCCCGCCGGATCGTTCGTGGAACATCCTCGTCCTTCGACGAGCTCAGGATGAGGATGAAGGGGTGGGGAGTGGATGCCCCACTCTGCCGCGTCATTTCAGTCCCCGGGGTTGCTTCGCTTCGCTCGCAGTGACGCGGTGGCCAATCCTCGTGCTTCGACAGGCTCAGCATGAGGATGAATATGAATGATGTGACCTAGCCTTCTTCCTCATCCTGAGCCTGTCGAAGCACGAGGAAGAGCCCCGAACCCTATTTCCAGATCGGTTTGCCCGAGCCCGGCAGGCCCAGTCTGGACCATTTGGCACTGACCTCATCAATGACCGACTGATCCATGCGGATCTCGGTGCCCCATTCGCGCTTGGTTTCGGGTGGCCATTTGTCAGTGGCGTCCAGCCCGATCTTGGAGCCAAGCCCCGATTCCGGCGAGGCGAAGTCGAGATAGTCGATCGGAGTGTTTTCTAGGACTGTGATGTCTCGCGCCGGGTCCATCTTGGTCGACATGGCCCACATGACGTCTTTCCAGTCGCGGGCATTGATATCGGCATCCACGACAATGACCCATTTGGTGTACATGAACTGGCGCAGGAACGACCAGACGCCCATCATCACGCGCTTGGCATGGCCCGGATAGGCCTTCTTCATCGAGACCACGGCGATCCGGTAGCTACAGCCCTCGGGCGGCAGCCAGAAATCGACGATCTCCGGGAACTGTTGGCACAGGAGCGGGATAAAGACCTCGTTCAGGGCCTCGCCCAGCACGCTCGGCTCGTCTGGGGGGCGTCCGGTAAAGGTGGTCAGGTAGATCGGATTGCGCCGCATGGTGATGGCGCTGACC
The DNA here is from genome assembly GCA_947378235.1 of Caulobacteraceae bacterium. Classification (GTDB taxonomy): domain Bacteria; phylum Pseudomonadota; class Alphaproteobacteria; order Caulobacterales; family Caulobacteraceae; genus CAISGS01. The sequence continues at coordinate 2,716 of CANCJE010000184.1, forward strand.
TGAAAGATCGGGAACGGCTCGACCGAATTATAATAGCCGGTATGGTCGCCATAAGGGCCCTCATCGGCATAGTCATCGAGCAGCACATGGCCCTCAATGACGATCTCAGCCTCAGCGGGGACCATCAGGGGCACGGTCTTGGCCGCGACAAGCTCGGCCTTGGCCCCGCGCAGCAGACCGGCGAACTGATATTCGGACAGGGTGTCGGGAACCGGCGTCACAGCCGCCAAGATGGTGCCCGGATCAGCCCCCAGAACGGCGCAGGCGGGTAGAGGTTCGCGCTTGCCGGACTCTTTCCAACGGCGGTGATGCTGCGCCCCGCCCCGGTGGGCCAGCCAGCGCATGATGGCGCGGTCCTTGCCCAGCACCTGCATCCGATAGATGCCCAGATTGAAATCGTCTTCACGGTCCTTACCCGGACCCTTGGTGACAATGAGCGGCCAGGTGATCAGGGGGGCAGGCTCGCCGGGCCAGCAGGTCTGGATCGGCAGCTTGGTCAGGTCGATCTGATCGCCGGTCCAGACGATCTCTTGTACCGGGGCCTTCTTGACCACCTTGGGCCTCATCGACATGACGGTCTTGACCAGAGGCAGCATCTCTAGGGCGTCGGCAAAGCCCTTGGGCGGTACGGGCTGGCGCAGGAAGGCTAAGATCTCTCCGACCTCGCGCAGTTCGCCTGCGGTGGTGCGGGCCTCACCGCCCAGCGTCACGCCCATGGCCACGCGCTTGACCGTGCCGAACAGGTTGACCAGGCAGGGCATGTCCGAAGGCTCGCCATCGGCGCGGATGACATTTTCGAACAGGACGGCTGGTCCACCCTCAGCCAAAAGCCGGGTCTGGATCTCGGTCATTTCCAAGACGGTGGAGACCGGCTCGGTGACGCGGACCAGTTCGCCCGCCGCCTCTAGCTCGGCAATGAAATCCCTCAGACTGCGATAGGCCATGTGGCGCTCCGGTTACGAGGAGGGGAAACTAGGGCGATGGTGGGGGAAAGTCACCCTTTGGCCTCGCACCAATCGCCCAAGGCCGCTTGCCAGAGGCTGAGAGCACTGATGGCGGCCGTGTCGGCGCGCAGGATACGGGGGCCTAGGGTCAC
>CANCJE010000185.1 GCA_947378235.1 Caulobacteraceae bacterium
CGCGTCAATGACAGCCTCGTCGGTCTGAAGGCCCAGTTTGGCTACACGTCCAGCCTGAATGAGCGCGCCCCATCCCTGACGCTGGGCCAATATCTCTACAAATATGACCTCGATAGCGGCCGAAAACAGGTGCGTGATTTCGGCTCGTCCAACCATCTGGGCGAACCAATCTTTGTTCCCCGTCCTTCAGCGAAGGTCGAAGATGACGGCTGGGTCATGGCGCTCAAGCATGATGAGGCTATCGACCAGTCGGCTCTGGTTATTCTGAACGCTCAGGACTTTGACGGCGAGGCGGTGGCCACCATCACCATGCCGCGCCGCATTCCCTATGGCGCGCACGGCAACTGGATGTCGCGGTAGGAGAGGGGGCTAGGCCCCCTTTGAGACCAACACCAAGATCGTTGCGATCAGATTGACGCTCATCATGATCGTGCCGAGGAACAGGTTGGTGTCGACCTTGCGGATCTGACCGCCAATATTGAACGCGAACGGTTTGATACCGTTGACGTCCGACAGGCTGCCTTCAAAGCGCTTCATATTGAACAGGGTCAGATAGAAGGTCAGGCCCCAGTTGAAGTTCATCAGGGCTGCGATCAGCACATGGCCCTCAAAGGTCGCGCCCCACAAGAAATAGAGGATGAACAGCGACACGCCGGTCTGAGCCAGCACTTGCCAGACCACATGGAACCGCGCGTGCGGCGGCCACAGGGGGTTGGTGGCGTGGGTGCGGTTGAAGTCTGCCCTCATCGGGCCAACGCCCGTCATGACAGCGACAAGCGTAATCAGGATTTTTGCGATCAGGTCCATGTCTACTCCCTTCGGCACTTTAGCCTCTAGCAACCGATGCTAGCCGAGTTTTTTGGGATTGTCCTCATAAATTGATGGGGCGACAATTCGCCGGCTCGCTGCCGAAATACATTGCTTGTATGCAAGAATGGGGATTTGAATAGGTTAAGGCAGGCGCTCAAGTCTGCATCGATGATCGGCGCTTGATCGCTGTCTTGACGAGAGGAAATGCCTATGAGGACCTTGCCCCTATTCGGTGTCATGGCCGCAATCTTGCTCGCATCGAGCTCCGTCTACGCGCAATTTGTTCCACCAGGTCAACCGATGGCGCAGGTCGAAGCCTCGAAAATGGCCTCCGAATATTTGGCTCCCAAGCGGGACGTAACCCCCTATAAGGCACCCAATCGCGTCCACTGGAAACTGGCTGAGATCCTCGCGGCCCATAAGGGAAGCGGTGACTGGGTTCAGCCTCTTGTACGCAACTCTGAGCAAGAGGCCGACTATATTTCATTGGCAGCGGGTCAGAAGACCGATGCCAAGATGTATGCCGATGATCGCGTCGTCTTCATTGTCCAAGACGGTCAGTTGCGGGTTAGCATCGAGGGGGCCGAGCCCTTTGTCGCCACCAAAGGGTTCATGGTCACCGTTCCGTTTCGGCATCCCTTCACGCTGGAGGCCCTAGGCGATAGGCCCGCCCTGCGCTTTGAGGTGCGTCATGCAGGAGCCGTTCCGCTCTATCCCTTGACCAGCAAACCGAAGGATCTGCCGGGCTACACCTATACCCGGGTCACCGGAACGCCCGGACCCTCCAAGCTCAATAGTCTCAACAATAACCCCCTCTATGTCGACTTTTGGAAGGACGTGGCAGTCGGGGATCGCACCAACAGTGCCAAATTCGTCTGGGATGATAATTTCACCAGCAACATCCTGCGCGGCAAGGCGGCCCCTGTTCCGCCCGTGACCAATCGGGGACACTTCCATGCCGATTGGACCGAATTCTGGTTCATCATGGAGGGCAAGATTGGCTACCAGATTGAGGGCTTCCCCTATTTCGAAGCCGATCAGGGCGACATTGTCATCGCCGATACGGGCCGCTGGCACCGGGCGGGCAATAGTCCGAACGCGCCTATGTCGACGCGTATTCCGTTCAATCCTCGTCCGGTGATCCTGCATAACTTCGAACCCGTGATTGAGGCGCCGCACTAGGGACTTCGGGCATGATTGGCCGCTCTCATTGGATGAGTGCTGATCCAGACATGAGCCGGTTTTGGCTCCGGCTGCTTTTGACAGGAGACGGAGCAACCCTGATGATTCAGCTTGGCCCGCTTGGTCACGACACACTCCGCCAGCCTGGATCGTCCAAGGCTGCTTTAGTTTCCCTTTTAAAGAGGTCGGTCATGACATCCTTTTCGGTAAAAGCCCTGTGCGCAGCGGCCGCCCTAACGACGGCGGCGCTTTTGGGCTCCACGGCGCTGGCCCAAACTGCGCCGGCGCGCGCACCATCGCAGCAGTTCTGGCTCGAAAAGACCAAGGGCGGAGTCTACAAGGCTCCGATGCGGCCCGTCTGGCATTTGGCGGACCTCAAAAAGATGCATGCGGGTCAAGACATCTGGCAAGAACAGATCATCAAAGACCCCGAGCAGGACGCGACTTACAATTCCGGCGCGCCGGGCAGCAGATATGATCCTCGTATCCATCCGGACACGCCGACGGTTTTCGTGATCATCGCCGGTGAGGTCAAGTTCACCGTCGAAGGACAGGCGCCCGCCATGGCCAAGCGGGGCTCCATCGTCAACATCATGAAGACGACGATGTTCTCCTATGAGGTCACCAGCGCCCAGAACGCCCTCTGGGTCGAAGTCAATCCGACCAACTATAAAACTCTATTCCCGGTCACCAGCCCGCAGCCCAAGGCCGTCAATGGCGGTGAGGTGATTAAGGTCGCATTTCCGCCCAAACCTGGGGCCTATGTCGCGCCGAACCAACTGCACTGGAACCTGTTCGACGCCATCGATCGTTGTGAACCGATGAGTGCCAAGGTTCTGGATGATCACCTCTTCGCCAGTCCGCTGCTTGGCTATGTCAATCCAACCGACAACAAGTGCAATACAGGCCGGGGGAATGTCGGTGGTACGCCTCTGCCCGGAACACCTGTAAGCGGTCCGGCCTTCAATCCCCGTTCTATCTTTGGTCACCTTCATGCCGGTCCTGCCGAATGGTGGATCGTTCAGGTCGGAAAGATCAGTGGCAAGTTCGAGAACCAAGGTCAGTTCTTTGCCGAAGAGGGAGACGTGCTCTATGCCGCGCCGATGATGTGGCACCAGATGGGGGCCGAAGCCCAGTCCGGGCCTTCGGTTCGGCTGGCCATGGGCGGCTATGAGTTGATCAATATGAACAACACGGCTCAACCTAAATAGGGGTAGGCCAAATAGGGACCGAGTTGGCCTGAAGTCCGATTTTTTAGGATTTCAGGCCGTCTGCAGGGCTGTTTTGGCGCTGCGTTGGATCAGCAGCGAGGCTACCGCGGCCCCGACAGCGGTCATGCCCGCCAGAAGGAAGGCCTCCAGATAGCGCCCCTGAGAGGCCCTTAAGAGGCCCGCGCTGATGGCGGCGGTGGCGGCACCGGCCTGATGGCCCACCGCGATCCAGCCAAAGACGATGGGGCCATCGCGCTCCCCAAAGATGTCGGAGGCCAGCCGCACAGTCGGCGGCACAGTGGCAATCCAGTCCAGTCCATAGAAGACGGCAAAAAGGCTCAAGGATGTCAACGAAAAGTCGGTGAAGGGCAGGACCATCAGGGACAGGCCGCGCAACAGATAATAGACGAACAGGAGCTTGCGCGGATCATAGCGGTCGGTCAGCCAGCCCGAGGTCGTGGTTCCGACCATATCGAACAGACCCATCAGGGCCAGCAGGGCTGCTGCCCGTGTCTCGGGCAGGCCATGATCGCCGCACATGGCGATCATGTGAACGCCAATCAGCCCGTTGGTGGTCAGGCC
>CANCJE010000186.1 GCA_947378235.1 Caulobacteraceae bacterium
AGCCCGGGCGCGCCTTCGGCCTGAACACGCATGGCCTCGATCATCATGGCCGACACATCGGCATTGACCTGACTGACCGCCGTTAGAGGGCCATCCCAGTTTGGGTCCACTGTGATGGCGTCGATGATGCCGTCCGTCAGCATCCAGAACAGCCAGAAGCGGTACCATTTTTCGTAATAGGGCACGGTCTTGAGCAGCCAGCTTTCGCCGGGTGTGACCTTGTCATGATAATCTGGCGTTGGGCCAAGCCAAGGCGGTGTGCGCTGAAACACGGTCATATCGCCGACCTTGGGCGCGATCTCGGGCACGAACTGAAAGGCGCTGGCCCCCGTGCCGATGACGCAAACCTTCTTGCCCGTCAGGTCCACATCGTGGCGCCAGCGGGCCGAGTGGAACGCCTCCCCTTCGAAACTGTCTCGGCCCTTAATGTCCGGCAGGCGCGGCTGGTTCAATTGGCCAACAGCGCTAATGACAGCGTTAGAGGTCAAGGTCTCTTGGCCGCCGTCCGCGCGGGTGACCTTAAGACGCCACATCTTGGCCGCCTCGTCATAGACGGCCTCGTCCACCGTCGTGCCAAAGCGGACATGGGGGCGCAGCTCGTGCTTGGCCGCGACGCCTTTGAAATAGTCGAACAGGATATTCTGGGTAGAATAGTGCATCGGCCAGTCGTGATTTGGCTCGAAGGACAGCGAATAGAGGTGGCTTGGATTGTCCACCCGGCAGCCGGGATAGGTATTTTCTAGCCAGGTCCCGCCAAAATCGGGGTTCTTTTCGATGATCTCGAAGGGGACACCCGCCTGTTTCAAGCGGATCGCGGCCAAGATGCCCGACATGCCCGCCCCGATGATCAAGACCTTCATCTTGCCCCCGGCCTGCACCGTCGCCTCGTCCCAAATCGGGCGCTTTTGGTCTATGCCGTCTAGGCCAAGCTCTTCCATTAGAAGCGGCGTATAGCGCTCAGGCACCTCGACGCCCGCGACCAGGTTCATCATCCGCAAGATCACGCTATCGGTCGGACGCTCTGGCAAAGGCCTCTCGCCGCTCAGATAGACCCTTAAGGCCGCGGCAGCTTGACCGCGCAGACGCTCTTGAATTTGCGGCGAATAGCCACCAATCTTGCTGTCGCCAAAGAAATCATAGACCGGCGTCATCTCATCGCTCAGCAGGCTGGCGTCCCCGGTCATGTGGACCAGCGACATCAGCAAGGACGGCAGATGGGCCTCTTTAAGGATGGCGTCGAGATTGGCGGGAATGGCGCTGGTGGTCATGGTTCGTGTCGTCCCTGTTTCGTCCCAGTCCCTGACCTTGCGGCGATCCAGCGGTCAGGTGATCTATGTTCAGATAAGAGTGTACCGACAAAGCCCTGCTGTCCAACACAAGATGCGGAATGGCGCTTAAAGGCGGTTGGTCGGGGCCTTTTGGTCTAGACCCCACGCGGCTTCTGCGGTCTGATCTTGGCAAAAGACCAGACGCCTTGGGAGGCAATCATGACGGCCCATCATATCCGCAGCGAAATCGGCGACGACGGCATTGCCATCTTGACCATCGACCGGGCCGAGAAGCGCAACGCCATCACCTATGCCATGCTCTTTGCCTTTACCGAACAGGTGGCGGCCCTCGGGGCCGACGACCGGGTTAGGGTGATCATTGTGACCGGTTCAGGTGGCACCTTCTGTGCGGGAACCGATCTTGCCGATCTCGCCACCATCCCCGGCGAAACCCGGGGCGTACGCGGTGAGGCCCACGAGGATGGCAAATGGTGGCCGCTCGTGGCCTGTCCCAAGCCGGTGATCGGTGCCATTGATGGCTTTGCCGTCGGCATGGGCGCGGAATGGTCCAGCCAATGTGATGTTCGCATTGTCACGGATCGGGCCAGATTTGCATGGAACTTCGCCCATCGCGGACTTGTCCCCGACACGGGCGCAGGCAGTTGGATCTTGCCGCGTCTGATAGGACCATCGAAGGCCCTGCGACTGCTCTATTCCGGCGATCAGATCACCGGAGCCGAAGCCTTAGCGCTCGGCTATGCCAATGAATTGGTCGCGCCCGAGAACCTGATGGAAGCGGCAATGACCGAAGCGCGGCGTTATCTCAAATCCTCACCCATGTCGCTTCGACTCATGAAGAAGCTTGTCTGGCACGGGCTTGAGCGCGATATGGCTGAGCACATGAAAGCTCACGTTGAGGCCCTGTCTGGCTGTTTCAAATCAGCCGACCATAAGGAGGGCGTTGCCTCTTTCCTAGAAAAGCGCCCCGCGAATTTCACGGGGCGCTAATCAGGATTTTCCGTCTGGGTCGGCAGATTGACGCCTACCGGCCCACCCTCAACTGCATCATGATCTGGCCATCGGAGCGACCGCGATCTGACATTTGATTGCGGAGGCTCCAGGAGAGCTCCAAGTTCTTTTGCTGGCCATAGCGGCGGGCATAGCCCAGACCAATCGCCTTACGCTCCATCTCTCTGACCCGCTCATAGGTTAGATCGACATAGGTGCGGCTACGATCGGCCTTGCTGGTGATGAACTTGGCGTCGGCCTTGAAGCCGCATTCAAGCCCTGAGGTGTAGACCGCATTGTCTTCGCACAGCAGGCCCGGGCTCACTTCGAACCTGGTCCTACTGCCATCGGGCTTGTCGAAGCGCTTCAGATCGAAGGGAATATGAACCGGGATATTAACCCGCGTCACATCAACCTTGCCCACGGCCAGCGCGATGCCAGAGCGGCTTTCGCCCTGATATTTCGCCGCCAGCTTGGCATTGCCCAGATCTTCCATCGCCCGAGAGATGATCAGGTCGGTCGTCAGACTGGCTCCCCTCATCTTGATATCGCCCGACAGGGACGCGCCATAGACTTGACGATTACCGACCATCTTGCCGGTGACCGTCAGACCATCATCCTTCAGCCCAAAATCATACCACGCCTGACCAAGGCCAGCGAAGGCGGCCATGCGCAAGGTCGGGCTCAGCTGTTTGCGGCCATAGAGGTTCAGCTGCAAAGACCGGTCCGAGATGGTGCTGTTGGTAAATTCCGACAGATGGTCATCGGCATAGGTCGCCGTCAGGCCCACACCCAGGGTCAAGTCCTTGCGCACATCGCGCTCAACACGCAACGATCCAAGACTGCGGATGACCATATCGCCTTGGGCTCTGGAGGCGGAGATGCCCGCATCAAGATAGACCCGGTTGAGCTGGTCACAGCGATCCAGTCGCTTAGTGTAGCTCAGATCACCAGCCTGAACCGTTTGGTTGATGTTCCAACCACCAGACAGGGCCTTCTTCTTGGCCGCATCTAAACAGTTGTCCATACCCCCAACACCGCCGACCAACAGGCGCTCATTAAAGCTGAGCATGTCGCTCAGGCTCTGGAACGCGTAGTTTCGAAGGCTGGTGCGCAGGGGCGCAGCGATCTGGGCCAGCTTCTGACTAATCTCATCAAGATTGGCCACCGTCACCGTCACGGTTTGAACACTGACATTACCGGCCATATCGGTGGCGCTGACCGTGGCGATATAGGTATTTTGGCCAGAGGTTGCGCCGTCCGTTGGGTTTTCATAGTCAGGTGCGAGCTTGAAGCTCATCACGCCCAAGGCCGGATCGATGACAATTTTGGATTGGTCCTCACCACCTGCCAGAGCCCAGGTGACCTTCTCATTGGCCAATAGGGTGGTTACTGCCGTCTGGTTTTCAAAGACCGTAATGCCAGAGGCCTT
>CANCJE010000187.1 GCA_947378235.1 Caulobacteraceae bacterium
CGCTCACGCTCGGTGAAGCGACCTTGAGCCTAGAGGATGTGTCCTTTGCCTATGGACCAGAAACAGAGGTTCTTTCCCACGTTAGCCTGAGCGCCAAGCGTGGTGAGACCATCGCTCTGGTCGGGCCATCGGGCGGCGGCAAGAGCACGATCTTGAATCTGATCCCGCGGTTCTATGATGTGACCGCCGGGCGATTGACCATCGATGGGGTAGATGTTCGGGACGTGACCCTCGCCTCCCTGCGCGACCAGATCGCCTTGGTGACGCAAGAGCCGTTCCTGTTTGACGATACGATTGGGGCCAATATCGCCTATGCGCGGCCCAGCGCCAGCCAAGCGGAGATCGAGGCGGCTGCCGCTCAGGCTGCGGCCCACGATTTCATCCTCGCCCTACCCAAGGGCTATGACACCCCCGTCGGAGAGGCCGGCGCGCGCCTGTCCGGTGGTCAGCGTCAACGGATCGCCATTGCCCGCGCCTTTCTCAAGAACGCGCCAATCCTTCTGCTCGATGAGGCCACCAGCGCCCTCGACACTGAGAGCGAGGCCAAGGTTCAAGAGGCGCTCGAACGGTTGATGTCGGGCCGCACGACCCTCCTCATCGCCCACCGCCTTTCAACCGTGCGCGGCGCGGACCGAATCTATGTCATCGATCGGGGCAAGGTGGTGGAGACCGGCGATCATGACAGCCTGATGGCGCAGCGCGGTCTCTATGCGAGGTTGGCACAGTCGCAGGATTTGGATAGGGGTCCGGCCATGGAGACCCAATCGTGAAAGCCCTGTTCCGCTCTGCCTTCATCCAGACCAGCCTAGCCTATCTGTTTGCAGCCTATCTGCGCGTAACCCTCGCCACCATGCGATGGACCCATGTCGAACGCGAGCGGGCGCAAGGGGTGTGGAAGACTGAAGGCGGCGCGATCCTGTGTTTTTGGCATGATCGCATTTCGATGGCCCCGGCCTCTTGGCCTAAGGAAGCGCAGGAGTGTCGCGCCCTGATCTCCCTGTCTGCGGATGGGGAGTTCATTGCTAAGGCCATGGCATTGGTGGGTTTCCCGGCCATTCGCGGCTCCTCGCAAAAGAAGTCCGATCCTGCAAAATCCAAAGGCGGGATGGCGGCCTTTCGTGACATGGCCAAGTGGATCAATTCCGGTGGTGCGGTGGCCATCACCCCCGACGGTCCGCGTGGACCAGCGCATGTGATGGCTGAAGGTACGCCGATGTTAGCCCGCTTGACGGGGGCACCGGTGGTGTTTGTCGGTCTGGCCTGCAATCCTTGCATCCGGCTGGGCAGTTGGGACAGGGGCGTCTTGCCCCTTCCCTTTGCTAAGGCCGCCATGGTCTGGGACGGGCCGTTTCAGCTTGATGGCAAGATCGATGCAGAGGCCCTAGCGCTCGACTGGGCCGCGCGCTTGACCGCCGTGACGGAACGGGCCGAGGCACTGGTAAAATGAGCCGAACCTTGGCTCTGCAGTTCTATGGGCTGGCCACGGCGATCTTCGAGCCCTTTGCCCCCTTGTTGCTGGAGGCACGGGTTAAGCGCGGCAAGGAAGAGGCTGCCCGCGTGAGGGAACGTCTCGGCCATTCGCTCCTTGCACGCCCCGCTGGTCCTCTAATTTGGTTACATGGTGCCAGTGTTGGCGAGAGCCTGTCGCACTTGCCCCTGATCGATCATCTGCGCCAAGAACGGCCAGACCTGACCTTGCTGGTGACCAGCGGCACGCGTACGGCCGCGGACCTTTTGGCGGCGCGTTTGCCTCAGGGCGTGATCCATCACTATGTGCCCATCGATACCCCCCGCGCTGTCGCAAGGTTTCTGGACCATTGGCGACCAGACCTTGCCCTGTTTGTCGAGAGCGAGTTATGGCCGAACCTGATCTTGGCGGCGCGTGACCGGGGCGTGACCCTTGCCCTCCTGTCTGCGCGCATGACGAAGGTCAGCGCCGAGGGATGGGTCAAGTGGCCCAAGACCGCCAAGGCCCTTCTGTCATCTTTTGACCTCATCCAAGCTCAAGACAGTGCCAGTGCCGAACGACTGGAGGGTCTTGGCGGCACGGTTCAGGGGCTGGCCAATCTGAAGAGCCTCGCCCCTCCGCTCGACTATGATCCGGCCGCCCTTCAGGCCTTGAACCCCGGTGTCGCGGGCCGCGCGGTGGTCCTCGCCGCCAGCACCCATGAGGGTGAAGACGAGATCATGTTGCGGGCCTATGGCTCTATTCCGGAGCCCAAGCCCTTGTTGATCCTTGCGCCACGCCATCCAGAGCGCGGGCCCGATGTGGCCCAGTTGGCGCGCGATCAGGGGCTTATGGTGGCACGGCGTGCGGCGGCCGAGCCTTTGGAGCCCTCAACCCAGGTCTATGTCGCCGACACATTGGGCGAAATGGGCCTGTTCTATCGGATGGCGAGCCTTGCCATCATCGGCGGATCCTTCCTTCCGGGCATTGGGGGGCACAACCCGCTCGAGGGGGCGCGGCTGGGTGTCACGATGATGTGCGGAGATCAGGTGTTTAATTTCGCCGAAGTCTGTGCCGATATGGAGCAGGCGCAAGGCTTGGTCCTTGTCGCTTCGGAGATTGAGTTGATGAGCGCCTTGAACGACCTGCTGACCCATAGCGCTAAGGCCAAGGCCTTGGGGGCGTCGGCGGCGCGGTTCGCGGCGCAGGATGGCGGACAGATGGCTGCGGTCTGGCAGGCCCTCTTACCCCTGCTGCCGAGCCGTGAGGTTCGGGCATGAGCCTATCAACCCCGAGATGGTGGTATGTGCGCACAGGCGCCCCCGCCCCAATCACCAGACTTTTGCTGCGGCCTCTATCGTGGATTTGGGCCTTCTTTACGGAGCGGCGCATCAGAAATGCCAAGCCCGGCGACGCTGGGATACCGGTGATCTGTGTCGGCAACCTGACCATGGGCGGTGCGGGCAAGACGCCGGTTGTGCGTGAAATTCTCCTGCGCTTGACCCATGCCAAGAAGCGCGCCCACGGCCTTTCGCGGGGCCATGGCGGCACGCTGGAAGGTCCGATTCAGGTTGATCCTGATAATCATGACGCCTCAGAGGTTGGTGACGAGCCGCTGATGCTGGCGCAAGACTTCCCCATGTGGGTGTCCCGCAACCGGCTGGCCGGAGCCAAGGCGGCTGCTGCGGCAGGCGCTCAAGTGGTGGTCATGGATGATGGCCATCAGAACCCGGACGTGAAAAAGGCTCTGTCGATCATTGTCGTCGATGGTGAAACGCGCGGTCAGGAATGGCCCTTTGGGGATGGGGCGGTCTTTCCGGCCGGTCCAATGCGCGAGCCGCTTCGTCGGGGACTGGCGCGCGCCGATGCGGTTGTGGTCCTATTGCCCCATGGTCTGACCAAGGTTGATCCGGATCTGATGGCGGAATTTGGTGACAAGCCGGTGCTGGTGGCGCGCCTTGAAGCGCCTGGCCCGCCGCCGCGTGGCCCGCAACTGGGCTTTGCCGGTGTCGGTAAGCCTTGGAAGGTCGAGCGGGCCTTAACCGAAGCAGGCTGTGAACTGGTCGACTTTGCGCCGTTCCCCGACCACGACCCCTATGATGACGAGACCTTGACCTTCCTCGCCGGTCGCGCCGCCCTGTTTGGGGCCGGATTGGTGACGACGGAAAAGGATTGGATGCGCCTGCCCATGCACTGGCGCCTCCGAGTCACCCCTTGGCCGGTCCGCGCGAGATTTTTGGACGAGGCGGCGGTGGA
>CANCJE010000188.1 GCA_947378235.1 Caulobacteraceae bacterium
GGGCGGTTCATGGCGGCGAAGACGAACTGGTCGAGGAAGTGACCGGTTAGGGCCATGCCCGCGCCAATATCGCCCGGATTTAGCCCCCCTTGAGCCGACAGCATGAAGGGCGGCAGGATCAGCATCTTGTCGTGATAGGGCTCACCGGCGGCGCGACTGACCGCCCGGCCTGTGCGCGGGCTGACATAGACCAGATCATCGACGGACCCCGTGGCCGCACAACGCGACAGGTCCAGACCAAAGCCAAGGTCCTGCAACAGCCCCGCCTCAAAGCGCACATAGACCGCGGGCCAGACATCGGTCAGGGGCAGGCAGGCAATGAGGGCTTCAAAGGCAAGGAAGGCCCCAGGATGGGGCTGGCGTTCGGGCAAGGCCCCCGCCGTCACCGCCGCAGCCGCAGACAGGCCTGCCAAGGCCAGTGGATCATCGAACAGGGCCGATGGCCCCTCCCCGATCGGCTCTAGCGTGGCCGATCCAAGCTGATCGGGCACCCGTGCGCGATAGGTAACCACCACCCGTGCACCGGCCTGCAAAAAGGGCTTCATCCGCCGTGAGGCTGCCCCGGCCACATGGGCCGCGTGACGGCCATGGGTCTCGGTCAAGAGGTCCACAATCGCGCCGCTCTCACCGTGAGCGCGGGCGGACAGGACATAGGCATCGTCTTCCCATTCGGTCATGGACGAACCTTTGAAGCCGTAAGCCTATTCCGGCGGACGAATGAAGGGCTCGACCGGGCCTTGCAGCTTGATGGTCATAGGATTGCCCTTTCGGTCCACCGTATTGCCGACGCTCAAACGCACCCAGCCTTCGCTGACGCAGTATTCTTCGACATTGGTCTTCTCGACCCCCTTGAACAGGATGCCGATACCTTGCTGAAGCAGGTCAGCATCGTAATAGGGGCTCTTGGGATTGACGCTCAGGCGGTCAGGGAGGGTGTCAGACATGGGAGGCTCTCTTGGCAGGCGATAGGAGGATAGGAAGGATCAAACGTCGAAATCAAGGCCGAGATCGGCATAGAAGGCCCGCTCTTCTTGCCAGTTTTCGCGAACCTTCACGTGCAAAAACAGGTGAACTGGGCGATCCAATATCTCGATCAGGTCTTTTCGCGAATTTTCACCAATCCATTTCAGGGTCTGGCCGCCCTTACCCAAGATGATGGCCCGCTGGCCTTCACGCTCGATATAGATGGTCTGCTCGATGCGAACGGCCCCGGCCTTCGCCTCTTTGAACGAGGTGGTCTCGACGGTCGCGGCATAGGGCAGTTCTTCGTGAACGCGTAGATAGACCTTTTCGCGGGTGATCTCAGCGGCCAAGAGGCGCACGGGTAGATCGGCGGTCTGGTCTTCGGGATAGAGCCAAGGCCCCTCGGGCATCAGGCTCGACATATGGTGTTTCAGATCATCAACGCCCGAACCATTATGGGCCGAGATCATAAAGACCTCGGTATAGACGCCCTCTTCGAACAGGTCGTTGGTCAGGGCCAGCAAGGCATCGCGCTTGACCAGATCGATCTTGTTCATGGCTAAGACCGCCTTGCGGCCGCTGGACTTCAAGGCGGCTCGGATTGTGGCGGTGTCGTCCGCGCAGCGCTTTTCAGCCGCCTTGGCGGTGCCATCCTTAACCGCGATCTCAGCGTGGGCATCGACCAGATGCACGACAGCGTCAGCGTCTTCGGCGCCATTCCAGGCCGAGCGAACCATGGCGCGGTCCAGGCGGCGGCGCGGCGTGAAGATGCCGGGGGTGTCGACCAGAACGATCTGCGACTGGCCGTCCATGCAGACGCCGCGCACGGGAAAGCGCGTGGTCTGGACCTTTTGGGTGACGATCGAGACCTTGGAGCCGACCAGCCGATTGACCAGCGTCGACTTGCCCGCATTGGGCGATCCGATAATGGCGACGAAGCCAGCGCGCGTCGGCGCGGCAGTTGAGGTGTTCATTGTAAACCTTCCCGGCTCAGCAACAGGCTGGCCGCAGCCTTTTCGGCCTCTTGACGTGAACGACCGTCCGCCTGCGCGGGTTCAAGGCCGTCAACCTGTACCTCTACCGTAAAAATCGGCTGATGGTCAGGTCCTGATCGTGCAACGACGATATAGACGGGGATGGGCTTGCGCTTGGACGCCGCCCACTCCTGCAGAAAGGACTTGGGATTGCCCATGGCTGCACTACCGATGGCCGAATGGCTGAGCGTCTCGATCTCATCGGCCCAAAAACGCAGATAGACCTCCCGCGCGACCTCAGGCCCACCATCGACATAAAGGGCCGCAAGCACCGCCTCGCAGGCGTCAGCCAAGATGGTGTCATGCTCGCGCCCGCCGCGCTTGGACTCGCCGCCCGCTAGCCGAAGGGCCGGACCAAGGCCCATCCGCCGCGCCGCACGGGCACAGGCCTCGCGATTGACCAACATATTGTAACGCTGCGAGAGGTCCCCTTCCCGCGCCGTCGGAAACTGGGCCATCAGCACTTCGGCCGTAAAGAGCCCTAACACCCGGTCACCCAAAAATTCCAGACGCTCATTGTTGAGCACCTTGCGCTGCCCCTCTCCGACGCTGGCATGGGTCAGGGCCTGCTCCAACAGGTCTGGCGATGCAAAACTGTGGCCGAGCTTCAATTCAAGCGCAGTGACTTCCGCCGTCCTAGCGTTCATCTATTTCAGCACATGGCCAAAGCGGCTGAGGCGCGCTTCGGTGAACCAGGTCCAAGGCTTGAACAGAGACACGCCCCGGTTCCAAGACAGAAGAATGATCCGCGCCCGACCGACAAGGTTTTCAGACGGAACAAAGCCGACGCCGATCTCTTCAGGGAAACGGCTATCGAGCGAATTGTCGCGATTATCACCCATCATGAAATACTGGCCCTCCGGCACGACATAGACACCGGTATTTTCAGCATCGCCCTCAGGGCCGAAACTATAGGTGACATATTGGCGACCTTCAGGATTGGTTTCCTTGAAGCGCTCAGCGGGCTGGCCAAAGCCGCCGCCCATGTCGAGCACGACCTTGCCATCGCCGACGCGCGGCAGGGGCTTGTCGTTGATATAGATGACGCTCTGTTTGACCTGAACCCGGTCGCCGGGAAGTCCGATCAGGCGCTTGATATAGTCCGTATGGCCATCGCGCGGCAGCTTGAACACGACAATGTCGCCCCGCTTGGGCGGCGTGGCCATGATCCGGCCCGGGAATAGAGGCGGGCTCATCGGGATCGAATGGTGGCTGTAACCGTAGCTATATTTGGAGACGATGATGTAGTCCCCTTCCAGCAGGTTCGGCTCCATCGAGGCCGACGGAATGGTGAAGGGCTGGAACAGGAAGACCCGTAGGACCAGGGCAATGAGAAGAGCATAGACGACGGTCTTGACGACCTCGACGATCTCACTGACGGCTTCGGACGGTTTGGCCATTTCAGGCTGATCGGCAGAACTCATGGTCTAGGGTCTCTCAACGAACCATCAGGAATAGGGCCGCATGGCGACCGTTGGTCGGGTTATACACCAGCATCAGGCACGCCGCCCATTAATTTGCTGTCATCGGGCAAGGCTTCAATAATAACAAAGGCTTGGGCGTAGGGGTGATCATCGGTCATGGTCAGGTGCACATGGCCGGTCATGCCGGGCGGCAGCATCTTGGCCAAACGGGCTGCGGCACCGCCGGTGAGGATCAGGGTCGGTTGGCCGCTGCGCAGATTGGCAAC
>CANCJE010000189.1 GCA_947378235.1 Caulobacteraceae bacterium
CTGACTCCGGCTTGGCCGTGGGTGGCGAGGGCGTAGATATAGGCCCGGCCCAGAAGGACACCTTGGGCACCGAGGCTGAGCATCCGAACCACATCCAGACCTGAACGAATCCCGCCGTCGGCCAGCAGGGTGATCTGACCGCCAACCGCGCCTGCGATGGCGGGCAGGGCGCGGGCGGTCGAGAGGACCCCGTCCAGCTGACGACCCCCATGGTTGGACACGACCAGACCATCGGCGCCGAACCGCACCGCGTCCTTGGCGTCCTCTGGGTCCAAAATGCCCTTGAGAATGATCTTACCGGGCCAGAAATCGCGCACCCACTCGATGTCGCGCCAACTGATCGAGGGATCAAAATTGGCCCCGATCCAGCCCATATAGTCTTCCAGTCCAATGGCCTTGCCCAGATAGGCTGAGATATTGCCAAGGTCATGGGGGCGTCCCATTAAGCCGACATCCAGCGTCCAATGCGGCTTGGTGACGGCTTGGGTCATCCGGCGCAGCGGGGCCATGGGGCCGCTCATTCCTGCATGGGCGTCGCGATAGCGCGAACCGGGCACGGGCATGTCGACCGTAAAGATCAGGGTCGTGATCCCTTGGGCCAAGGCGCGCTCCAGAACGCTCTTCATGAAACCGCGATCCTTCAGCACATAGAGCTGAAACCAGATTGGCTTGCTGACCGCCGCGCTGACCTGTTCGAGCGAGCAGACGCTGACGGTCGAGAGGGTGTAGCCAATGCCCGCCTTCTCAGCGGCCCTAGCGGCCTGCACCTCGCCACGTCGTGCGTACATCCCGGCCAGCCCGACAGGGGCAAGGGCGATGGGCATGGCGAGGTCTTGATCAAACAGGCGGGTTTTGAGGCTGATATCGGCCACATCGCGAAGCACCCGCTGGCGCAGGGTCACATCGGACAGGTCACTGACATTGCGGCGCAAGGTGTGCTCGGCATTGGCACCGCCATCGAGATAGTCGAACAGGAAGCGCGGCAGTCGGCGGCGCGCGGCCTCGCGATAGTCTGTCGGCGCTGAAATGATCATTGGCTCGGTCCCGTTCCGTCGCTTGGCCCCAGACTAGACCGCTTTAACGATAGGTTTTCTATCCTTTTGGACGCGATCTTAGAAAAATCCGTTTCACATTTGCGCAGGACAGGTCAGCTTGGCACCAACGCGATGGGTCCAATCCGGCCTTCGATAGACTTATGGGGCAGGGCGCGCGCCTTGCCCATGACAGGAGCTTAGCCATGACCGAACAGACCCCCTATGTGCCGCCGAAAATCTGGACCTGGAACAAGGACAATGGCGGCCAGTTCGCCAATATCAACCGCCCGATCGCGGGTGCGACCCACGAAAAGGACCTGCCGATCGGACGCCATCCGCTGCAGCTCTATTCCTTAGGCACGCCCAACGGCGTCAAGGTCACGGTGATGCTGGAGGAGCTGTTGGCTCTGGGCCACAGCGGCGCGGAATATGATGCTTGGCTGGTTCGCATCAATACCGGCGACCAGTTCAGCAGCGGCTTTGTCGCGGCCAATCCCAATTCCAAGATCCCCGTCCTCGTCGATCACAGCGGCCCTGAGCCCATCCGCGTCTTTGAGTCTGGCGCGATCTTGATGCACCTGGCGGAAAAGTTCGGTGAGTTCCTGCCAACGGGCGGCAAGGCCCGCGCCGAATGTCTGTCCTGGCTGATGTGGCAGATGGGTAGCGCGCCCTATCTGGGCGGTGGCTTTGGCCACTTCTATGCCTATGCGCCGTTCAAGATCGAATATGCCATCGACCGCTTTGCCATGGAGGTGAAGCGTCAGCTCGACGTGCTCGACCAACATCTGGCGACGAACCAATATATGGCCGGGGATGACTATACGATCGCCGATATGGCCATCTGGTCTTGGTACGGCGCTATGGCCAAGGGCATGCTCTATGAGGGGGGCGAGTTCTTGCAGGTCCAGACCTACACCAACCTGATCCGCTGGACCGACCAGATTGCGGAGCGCCCCGCCGTCAAACGCGGGCGCATGGTCAACCGTCCCTTCGGCGACCCAGCCAGCCAATTGCTCGAGCGCCACGATGCCAGCGACTTTGATCTGCGCACGACCGATAAGCTCAACGCCCAGAGCTGATCGACCTTTCGACCCTAGAGCCTAGGGATTGACCGCCCGCTAGGGTTGGTCTATTCGCCAAAATAGGGTGTCGGCTCTTTGCGGAGTCGGCACCCGCAATTTGCACCGGTACCGGGAACACAGTGCGAGCGGCATGCTGCTCTAATCTGAGGCTATCCCTGTAACTGTAAGCGGCGAGTGCGACGTGCGGGTATTTCGGCAACGAAATACAGCCACTGGATCAAGGCCCTAGGGCCATAGTCTGGGAAGGTGTGCGTCAATCGATGACCCGTGAGCCAGGAGACCGACCGGTGCAGGTCGCTCATGCCGTGGCTCAGGGACTGGCCAAGGCGCGAAATGATCTCGTCAGAGCGACGAACGAGCGGTGGGAGCCGTATCGGGCCGTGCGGGTGAGCGTCTTTGGGCGTCGGTTCATCAGCGCGGGCTGACCGTTTGCGCGGACGCTCCGGCCATTGTCGCTGGCTGCCCGAGGTTGTTTTGATGAGCCGTACCCTACTTTCGTCGCTGCTGGCGACGGTTGTTCCACTCTGGCTTTGTGCCAGTCCTTCCCTTGCTGCCGATTTTGCCGATGAGTTGATCGTGACGGCCAGTCGTTCTGGCGTCGCCGTTCCGCAGCATCTGCTTGGGTCGTCCGTGACGGTGCTGGATGCCAGCATCCTTGCCGAGCGCCAAACCCGCGACGTCGCCGACATCCTGCGCGATGTTCCGGGCATTGCGGTCAATATCTCTCCGGGTCTGACCCAGATCAGAATGCGTGGTACTGAGGCCAACCATACCCTCGTCCTCGTTGATGGGATTGAGGTTTCCGATCCCTATTATGGCGAGTTTGATTTCGGGACCCTGATTGCGGATGATGGTGCGCGGATCGAGGTCCTGCGTGGCCAGCAGAGTGCGCTCTATGGCTCTGACGCCATTGGCGGCGTGATCCACTATATCTCCGGTAGTGGTCATGATGCGCCGGGTGTCAGCCTGCGGGCCGAGGCGGGCTCCTTCGGTACCGTCAACAGCGCCGCGCGATGGGCTGGGGCCACGCAGGGGCTGGACTATGCCCTGACCGCCTCGCTGACCAGCCGTGATGGGACTCCCAACAGCCGTAGTGGCTCACGCAAGCTGGGCAAGGATGCCTTGGCCACGGCCTTTAAGCTGTCCTACGGTCTTAACGATCACCTCAAACTGACCGCCGTTGGCCGTTATGGCGCGGTGCAGGAGGACATCAATAACAGCGACAATGATCCGGATTCCAAGACCTTTGGCTATATTGTCGACTCTCCGGGCACGGGCTACCGCAACATTGGCCTCTATGGTCTTGTCCGAGCCGATTGGTCGGGATTGGACGGACGCTGGACCCAATCCCTAACCCTCCAGGCCGCCGATACGGATCGGAAGGGCTATGGCGATGGCAGCCGAACATCCGGTGATCAAGGTAAGCGCCAGAAGGGTTCCTATGAGACCAGTCTCCTGCTGGGCTCAGGATCTGTGCAGGATCGACTGACCTTCGCTGTGGACCAAGAGCGCGAGCAGTTTCGCAATA
>CANCJE010000190.1 GCA_947378235.1 Caulobacteraceae bacterium
GATGACATCTGCCAAAACGCTTCGTTCACTGATCGTCCTTATGGCCCTGCCTATGGCGGCCTGCTCAACAGTGACGAGTGCCGTCCGAGGGCCTGAGATGGCCCCGATGGGCTATCCCGCCCAGTTGGTGCCGCAATATCAACAGGTTATGATGCAGCCGACCTCGCGGGAAACCGGACCGGCCTCGGCCAATTCCTTGTGGCGCAATGGTGCGAGAGCCTTCTTCATCGATCAGCGCGCCAGCCGGATCGGCGATATCCTTACCGTCCAGATCGAAATTGACGACAGCGCGGATGTGTCCAATGCAACCGACCGGGCGCGCAACAGCACGACCACAGGGAAGATCGGTGGCCTTTTCGGGCTGGAGTCCACGATCGGGCGCCTATTGCCACCGGGCTTCGATACCGAACCGGGCCTCAACTATGGTGGCACGACCACCGGTTCGGGCAGCGGCTCGGTCAAGCGGCAGGAAAAGATCTCCCTCACCGTCGCGGCTCTGGTCTCTCAGGTCCTGCCCAACGGCAATATGATCATTCAGGGCCGCCAAGAGGTTCGGACCAATGGCGAGGTGCGTGAACTGACCGTTGCCGGTATCGTGCGTCCTGAGGACATCACCTCGACCAACACCATCAAGCACACGCAAATTGCCGAGGCGCGTATCTCGTACGGTGGCCGCGGCGATATCAGCCGTATGCAAAAGACCCCCGCGGGACAGGCTCTGATCGAGACCTTCTCGCCCTTTTAAGCAGGGAAAGGCAGTATGGACGCAGACCCCACGTTCTGGATCCAACCTGATGATCTGAGCAGCAATCAAACCCGCGCCCTGCTGCGCTTTCATCTCGAACAGATGCATGCGAATTCACCCGCTGAAGGTGTCTTCGCGCTCGATTTGGCAGGCCTGATGCAACCCAATATCGAGGTCTGGTCCGTCTGGTCTGGAGATCAGATTGCAGGTATTGGGGCGCTTAAAAACCATGACGGCCAGTTTGGTGAAATCAAGTCGATGCGGACTCACTCTGATTTCCTGCGCCGCGGAGTCGCAGCACGGCTGCTGGACCATGTAATCAAGGCGGCCTTTCAGTGCGGGCTGAAGCGTATCAGTCTAGAGACAGGCACCGGGCCAGCATTCGATCCGGCCATCCGCCTCTATCTCAAGCGCGGATTTATCCAAGGCGACGCTTTTGGCGACTATAAACCGGGGCCATTCAACCAGTTTTTCCATCTGGACACCTAACAGGTCCCCCCCACCAATAAGCGCTTGATCGAGATAGGCTTGAGGCCAGCAGATTACCCCTGCTAGCATAGGGCCATGACCCTTGCGCTCTACTCCCATGCTGACATGGAGCACCATCAGCCCGGTCCCGGCCATCCTGAGCGTTCACAGCGCCTGGGGGCCGTGCTCGATGCCTTGGCCGATGCGTCGGACCTGAACCTGCTGCGTCGAGAAGCCAGCCTTGCGTCTTTGGAGGACTTGCAAAGGGTTCATCCCCGCGCCCATCTGGACCGCCTCATCGCCGCCTCGCCCCTTCAAGGCCTGTATGAGCTGGACCCCGACACGTTCCTATCGCCGGGCAGTGTCGCGGCAGCGCAGCGCGCGGCTGGCGCCGTGATTGATGCGGTCAGGGGTGTCGTCAATGGCAATCATGACCGGGCCTTCTGCGCCGTCCGCCCACCGGGGCACCATGCAGAACCGGGTACCGCCATGGGCTTTTGCGTCTTTAGCAATGTGGCCGTCGCTGCGCGGGTGGCCCAGAGCCTCGGCCTCGCCCGGATCGCCATCGTCGATTTTGATGTCCATCACGGCAACGGTACCCAAGCTGTGGTGGAAAGCGACGCCAGCCTGTTTCTAGCCTCGATCCATCAGGCGCCGCTCTATCCCGGCACGGGCGATCCGTCAGAGACAGGGGTTGGTAATGTGGTCAACCGCACCGTGCCGCCCCATGCCCCAAGATCCCAATGGCAAAAGCGCTTTGAAGAGATGATGCCCGCCTTGGATGATTTCGCTCCCGACCTCATTCTCATCTCAGCCGGGTTTGACGCCCACGCAAGAGATCCGCTTGGCGGACAGTCCCTTCAGGCGGAAGATTATGCTTGGGCGACCCGTGCCATCTTGACCGTTGCGCGGCGTCATTGTGCGGGGCGGGTTGTGTCGTCGCTCGAGGGCGGGTACGACCTAGAGGCTTTGGGGCAATCAGCATTGGCGCATGTCCGCGCCTTGCAGGAGGGGTGAAGTCTTAGACAGCGAATTTCGTCGTTCTAAGAACACAGCATAATGGCTACTGAACCGTCGCCGAACCCGTCTGACCTGCCAACCACCCGTTCGGGTGCGAGCGCGCCCGTGCGCATCGTCTTGGCCCGACATGGTGAGCCCGCGCTTTCGCGCAAGATCAACCTGCCCCCCAAGGGCTACCTGTCCTGGTGGGCACAATATGAAGAGGGCAGCCTGAAGGCGGGGCAGACGCCTCCGTCGGATCTGGTCTCCATTGCGCAAGCCGCCGACATTATCATCGCCTCGACCCGCCCCCGCGCGATAGAGAGCGCGCAGGCAGTTTGCGACGGCCGCGCCTTTAGCTCTGACGCCCTGTTCATCGAAGCGCCCCTTCCCCCGCCGCCCTTTCCGAGCATTGTGCGGATGTCGCCGAGACATTGGGGATTTCTGTCGCGCTTCTGGTGGTGGTTCTTCAACAATCACGCCGGGCAGGAAAGCCGCGCCGAGGCGACGGTTCGCGCCGCTGAAGCCGCAAGGCAGTTGAGCGAGATGGGCGATCAGGGCCGCAACGTTCTGGTCGTCGCCCACGGCTTCTTCAACGAAATGATCGGTCTGGAATTGAAACGTCTGGGCTGGAAGTTGGTCAAGGATCAGGGCTACAACTACTGGGCCCAAAAGCACTTTGTTCGGCGTAAAGCTTGAACCGACAGACCGCCGCCGCCCCGAGGGTGATGGATTAAGACCGGAGACCACATGACCACCGTCACTGACATCGCCGCCCTCAGCTTTGAACAGGCCCTTGCCGAGTTGGAGAAGATCGTCGCGGAACTGGAATCCGGTCAGGCACCACTCGAGCGTTCAATCGAGGTCTATGAGCGCGGCGCTGCGCTTAAAGCCCATTGCGAAGCCAAGCTTGAAGCTGCGCGCCTGCGGGTCGAAAAGATTGTTGTCGGCGCTCAAGGTGCCGTGGGCTCAGAGCCCGCCGAATTTAACTAGAGCCCGGCATGACCGCCGCTGCGCCCACCATCACCATTGATGATTTCGACCGCGTGGATATCCGTGTCGGCACGATCCTTAAGGCCGAGCCCTTCCCTGAGGCCCGCAAACCCGCCTTCAAGCTGACCATCGATTTCGGCCAAGCGATCGGCATCAAGCGGTCCTCGGCTCAAATCACGCAGCACTATGTGATCGACGAACTGATCGGCCGCCGCGTCGCTGCTGTGGTCAATTTCGCGCCGCGCCAAATTGGGCCCTTCATGTCGGAGGTCCTCTGCCTTGGCTTCCCCGACCCCCACGGCCATGTGGTTCTGGTGGATGTTGACCGGGCCGTACCCAATGGGGGACGGCTATTTTGAGCACCACACCTGAAGGCGTTACCCTGAGCGACAGGATT
>CANCJE010000191.1 GCA_947378235.1 Caulobacteraceae bacterium
CCGATGCTGAACACCGCCCCGACCGTGTAGGTCTTACGCCGCGGCGTCGCACCAAAGGCCGTGGCTCCGCCAGTGGGCGAGATCAGGGTGATCGGATCGCCCGGCCCCACGCCCATATTGGCCGCCAGTCGGTCGCCAATCAAAATCTCATCACCGCCGAACTCGCCCTGACCAAAGCCCTTGATCGAACCGCCCTTGATATTGCTGGTGATGATCTTGATCGATTTGAGATCTTGCGGGGTTACCCCACGCACGACCGCCCCAGAGATCTGGCCTTGACCGACGACCATGACCTGGGCCTCGACCATTGGGATGACTTGAGCAACCCCGGGGATGGCGCGGAGGCGGGCGATGGCCTGATCACGATCTGGCCGGGTCAGAAGCTCGCCTCCAACATAGAGATGGCCGTTAAAGCCAAGGATACGGGACAGGAGTTCGGTGCGAAATCCATTCATCACCGACATGACGATGATCAACACGGCCACCGCCAGAGTGATCCCGACAAAGGAGATGCCAGAGATCAGGGCCACGCCGCCATTCTGACGCTTGGTGCGCAGATAGCGGCCCGCAAGCTGCCGTTCCCAAAGAGAGAACGGCCCCGCTGAGCGGATTGTGAGGCCCTCGCCTAGACCCATCCCTATGAACCAGCCTTTGCGCTCAGGAGCGTCAGGGCCGCATCCAGCGACAGGGATAGCCGCTCGCCCGTCGCGCGGTTCTTGACCTCGACCTCGCCCGAGGCCAGCCCCTTGGGTCCGATGATCAACTGCCAAGGCACACCGATCAGATCCATGGTCGCGAACTTGGCCCCAACACGCTCCGACGTGTCGTCCAGAAGGGGCTCCTTGCCCGCAGCCGTCAGATGGTCATAGGCCTGCTGGCAGGCGGTATCGACAGCCTCGTCGCCCGGACGCAGATTGATCACCGCCACGCCGAAGGGCGCGACAGATTCTGGCCAGATGATGCCATTATCGTCGTGGCTGGCCTCGATGATCGCGCCCAGCAGGCGAGAGACACCCACGCCGTAGCTGCCCATATGGACCGGACGCTCGACGCCATCGGGACCCGCCACGACGGCCTTCATGGGCACGGAATATTTCTCGCCGAAATAGAAGATGTGACCGACCTCGATGCCGCGCGCCGACAGACGTTTTTCTTCTGGCACTTCGGCATCAAAGCGGGTCGCGTCATGCATCTCTTCGGTCGCGGCATAGAGCGAGGTACGCTGATCGACCAGATGCTGCAGGTCGCTGTCCCAGTCCTGATCCGTACCAGGAGGGCCCATCTCAACCAGATCACGGTGACAGAAGACTTCACTTTCACCCGTATCGGCCAAAACGATGAACTCGTGGCTCAAATCGCCGCCGATAGGACCGGTGTCCGCGCGCATCGGCACGACCTTGAGGCCCATGCGAGCATAGAGGTTCAGATAGGCGACAAACATGCGGTTATAGGACCGCTTGGCTGCGGCCTCGTCGACGTCGAACGAATAGGCGTCCTTCATCAGGAACTCCCGTCCCCGCATGACGCCGAACCGCGGACGCTGCTCGTCGCGGAACTTCCACTGCATATGATAGAGGTTCTTGGGCAAGTCCTTGTAGGATCGCACCGAGGCGCGGAAGATGCCGGTGACCATCTCCTCATTGGTCGGCCCATAGAGCAACTCGCGCTCGTGACGGTCGACAATGCGCAGCATCTCCGGTCCATAGGCGTCATAACGCCCGGACTCACGCCAGAGGTCCGCCAATTGCAGGGTCGGCATCAAGATCTCGATGGCCCCTGCCCGGTCCATCTCTTCGCGGACAATCTGCTCAATCTTGCGCAGGACCCGATGGCCAAGCGGCAGCCACGAATAGATACCAGCCGCCTCCTGGCGGATCATGCCAGCGCGCAACATCAGTCGGTGCGAGACGATCTGCGCCTCTGACGGGGTTTCTTTAAGAACGGGAAGAAAATAGCGCGACAGGCGCATGATAATATCCGTGGGGTTGCCGAGGGTGGTTCACATAGCCCTGCAAGCGCGGGCTTGGCAACGGACTGGGCCATTTGAGAGGTGGAAAGATCGCTGGATAGGAGATTTCCCTATTCCAAAGGCGAAAAAAAGGCCGCACCAACCCGCGCGGCCTAAAAAGTCATATCGGGAAAACGCCACGGAAGATGACCGGACGAACCGGCCCCGTGCGTTCACCCTAGGCCGCCACCGCACGGACTGGCAAAGCCGACCTGCAACACCCGGTCACCGCACTGTCTTTCGCCCATTTTCCAGACACACTAAGGGAGCGACCCATGGGTGTGCTAAAAAATTGAACAGCTCCCGTCGCCTTAGGCCATCGGCACATTCGGCAGCGGGATCAGATGAAACTTTAGGCAAAGCATGACGATGGCCCAGATCACCGTCGCTGCGATGGTCGTGGTGATGAACTTCCGCTTCAGCTTGGGCTCAACTGGCGCGCCGGGGTCGCCGCCATCGCCGTGATCCACGCCCGCCTCGGCATGGCTGGTCACGCCGATCGGCAGGATGGTGAACAACACCACCCACCAGGTCACCAGATAGATGGAAAGCGCAGTTACCGGACCCATCAGTGTGCTTCCTTCGGGGTTTCCATCAGCTCAACCAGAACGCCGCCCATATTCTTGGGATGGATGAAGATGATCAAGGTGCCGTGCGCACCGATCCGGGGTTCGCCCAAAACCGTCGCGCCCTTCGCCTTCATCTCGTCGCGGGCGACATAGATGTCGGGCACTTCAAAACAGACATGATGCTGACCGCCCTTGGGGTTCTTTTCCAAGAAGGCATGGATCGGCGAATTTTCGCCGTAAGGTTCGATCAGTTCAATCTGGCTATTGGGCAGATCGACAAAGCTGACCCAGACACCTTGATCGGGCATGGCCCGTTTTTCGGTCGCCGAGGTTGCGCCCATCAGGTCCTTATACATGGCCACGGAGTCCTCGATAGAGGGGGTGGCGATGCCGATATGGTTCAAACGTCCGATCATGATCCTGATCCTCTCCTAGGGTCTAAACCCGCAAAACCGTTGTCTCGACCAGCGGGCGGCGTTTCCAAATCCGGTGGGCCGCCTTCTTGACTGCCCGACTGATGGCGGCCTCGACAGCGTCATCATCTTCAAGCCCGTCACCGCGAAGGCGGCTAAGGCCTTCTTCCGCAGCGATGGCCAGATCATCCAAGGCGTCATCCAAAGTATAGTCTGCATCGCTGGGCAGACCCAGACCACGCACCTGAGGACCCGAGAGGATCTTGCCCTTTTCGTTCAAGGCAATCGAGACATTGATGACGCCGTTAAAGGCGGCATGACGTCGCTCTCGCAAGGCATCGCCATTCTCGACCGTCACCACGCCGCCGTCGACATAGAGACGCCCAGCAGGTACCTCATCGATGATTTCAGCCCGGCCAGGCGCGAGGCGGACCATATCGCCATTGCGCGGCGCTACCCCTTGCGGAACCTGAAGGTCCTTAGCGAAGGCCAGATGTTCCAGCAGGTGACGCCGCTCGCCATGGGTCGGGACCGCGATCTGCGGCCGCGCCCACTGATACATCTG
>CANCJE010000192.1 GCA_947378235.1 Caulobacteraceae bacterium
AGACGCCAGCGCTTGCCGCTGCGTTCGCCGATTAGGCAGTGGGCCTTGTCGTCATGGACGAAATATTCATCCCCCAGAGATGAGACGGGGGCTAGGCCGTCGGCGCCGATCTCGCCCAAGCGCACAAAAAGGCCAAAGCGGGTGACGCCGGTGATGCGGCCATCAAACTCGGCCCCCACCCGGTCGGCCAAGAAGGCGGCGACATAGCGGTCGGTCGCCTCGCGCTCGGCGGCCATGGCGCGGCGCTCGGAGGCGGTGATGCTCTCAGCCGTCTCGCGCAGGCGGGCGATCTCCTCGTCCGTCAGCCCGTCCGTGCCCAGCCCCAAGGCCCGGATAAGGGCGCGGTGAACCACCAGATCGGCATAGCGGCGGATGGGCGATGTAAAGTGGGCATAGCGGGCGAGGTTGAGGCCGAAATGGCCGATATTGTCGGGCGAATAGTGGGCCTGCATCTGGCTGCGCAGGACGACCTCATTGACGATCTCGGCATGGGGGCCTTCCTTGGTCTGGATCAGGAGGCGGTTGAGCCGGTCGGTGCGCGGGGCCTCACCCTTGGACCAGTTGATGCCGATGGTGGCCAAAAAGTCGGCCAGGGACTGGACCTTTTCCTGACTGGGCGTGTCGTGGACCCGGTAGATCAGGGCCGGGCGTTTTTGGCCCTTGGTCGGGGCCTCAAGGGTTTCAGCGGCGCAGACATTGGCCTGGATCATGAACTCTTCGATCAGGCGGTGGGCGGTCAGGCGTTCGCGCGGGCGGATGGACAGGACCTCGCCTTCGGGGCTGATCTCGATCTTGCGCTCGGAGCTTTCAATATCCAGCGGCGAGCGGCGGTCCCTGGCCTGTCCGACACAGGCATAGGCGGCCCACAGGGGCCTCAGGACCGGCTCCAGCAGCGGGCCGGTCACATCGCTGACCTCGCCGTCAATGGCCGACTGGGCGTGCTCATAGGCCAGCTTGGCGGCAGAACGCATCAGGCCGCGGACAAATTTATGGCCGATCTTGTCGCCAGAGCGGTTGAAGACCATGCGCACGGCCAGACAGGCGCGGTTCTCGCCCTCGCGCAGGCTGCACAGGCCGTTGGACAGGCGCTCGGGCAGCATCGGCTCGACCCGGTCAGGGAAATAGACACTGTTGCCCTTGTCGCGGGCCTCGCGGTCGAGCGGCGTGCCGGGGCGGACATAGGCGGCGACATCGGCAATGGCCACCCAGACGATCCAGCCGCCCGGATTGGCGGGGTCCTCGTCCGGCTCGGCATAGACCGCATCATCATGGTCGCGCGCATCAATGGGATCGATGGTGACCAGCGGCACATGGCGCAGGTCCGTGCGGCCCTCTAATGTCGGGCCGACGGCGGCTTCGGCTTCGTCCTCGGCGTCCTGTGAAAAGCCGGTGGGCAGGCCGTGGGTGTGGATGGCGATCAGGGAGGCGGCTCTGGGCTGATCTTCACGCCCGACAACCTCTAGGACCCGCCCGCGCTTGGGGCCGAACCGGCCCGCCGCCTCGCCGACCTCGGCCACGACCAGATCACCGTCCTTGAGGGCCTCGGCCTCTGGCCCGAACAGGACCAGACTTTCCTTAGAGCGGCGGTCCACCGGCTCGACGCGGATCTCTTGGCGCGGGCCGCGCAGGGACTTGCGCACGACGCCGAGGATCTTGTGAGCGCTCTGGCCCAGCTTCTTGATCAGCTTGGCTTCGAACTCGCCGCTTTCCAGCCGCTCAAAGCGCACCAGAACCCGCTCGCCCAGACGCGGTGCGCCCGCGACCTTCTCGGCAGGATCGGGGGCGAGGCGCACGACGGGCGCATCTTCGCCGGCCTTGACCAAACGCACGAAAAGGTCGCCGTCGGTGTCCACCTCGATCACATCGGCCACGCCGACAGGGGGCAGGGCACCGGCCTCAGCAAAGCCGCCACGTCCGCGCTTGCCCAAGAGGCCCTCGGCCTCCATGTCCTTGAGCATCATCCGCAGGGCGCGTCTGTCTGCGCCCTTCAGGCCAAAGGCCTTGGCCATATCGGCCTTTTCCGCCTCTCCAGCCTCGCGCAGGAACTTCAGCAGGGTCTCCTTGTCGGGCAGACCTTGCGGTGGCTTGGGGCGAGCGGAAGGGTGGCGGGCGATACGCGGCTTTTTCATCCGGGCAGGATATAGGGATGCGCGCCTCTAGGCGACCTGATTTGCGCTAAGGCCCCTATTCGCGGCGCAAGGCCTCGATCGGATCGAGCCGGGAGGCCTGCCAAGAGGGATAGGCCCCGAACACCAGACCCACCGCCATGGAAAAGCCTAAGGATAGGGGCGCTGCCCAAGAGGGGATCGCCATGGGCCATGATCCCAGTTGCGCAATCAGCAAGGCCCCGCCAATGCCGATGAGCAGGCCTAGGATACCGCCTGCCAGCGATAGGGCCACGGACTCCAGCGCAAACTGGATCAGGATGTCGGACCGCTTGGCCCCGACTGCCATACGCAGGCCAATCTCACGCGTGCGCTCGGTCACCGCGACCAGCATGATGTTCATGATCCCGACTCCTCCGACGACCAGCGACACCGCCGCGACGGCTGCCAACAGGATGGTGAAGGTCGCGGTGGCGGCCTGAGAGGCCTGAAGGATCGAGGCCATGTTCTGGGCTTGGAAATCATCGTCCTCGCCCTCGCGAATGCGGTGACGTTCGCGCAGCAAGGTCGTCGCGTCTTCTTGCACGCGGCTGAGGTCATCCTCGCTGGCAGCCTTGATATATATGGTCTGGACCGTATCGCCCTTGACCCGGCGGCCCACCACGCGAGAGCGGACGGCGGGCAAGGGACCTAAAACAATATCGTCCTGATCCTGTCCAAAGCCGCTCTGGCCCTTTGAGGTCAGGACACCGACCACCTGAAAGGGCGAGGAGCCAACGCGGATGCGCTTGCCCAGAGGATCAGCGTCTCCAAACAGTTCGCGCGCAACCGTGGTGCCGATCACCGCGACGGTGCGGCCTTGGCGGGCCTCGCGCTCGTCGAACATGCGGCCCTGTCCGATGGCCAGGTCTCTGGCGACCAGATAGTCGGGCGTGACCCCTTCGATGCGGCTGTTCCAGTTGGTGCCTTCAGATGCCAATTGTGCCTGTCCGCGAACCGTTGGTGCGACGGCGGCCACGCCTTCGACCTGTTTGGCGATGGCCTCGGCATCGGCTCCGGTAATGGAAATGTCCGACCCTGCCGCCTGGGCAGCAAAGCCGGATCGCGAGGCGGCCGGAGAGACGATGATCAGGTTGGAGCCGAGGCCTGAAATGGCGCTCATCACCCGCTGCTGCGCGCCCAGGCCAATGGAGGTCATCATCACGACGGCCGCGACACCGATGACGACGCCGAGCGAGGTGAGGGCGCTGCGCATCGGGTGGGCCGCTATGGCGCTGGCGGCAAAGCGGATCAGGTCCTTGGACTTCATGACTTGGACCCCTCGTCGCTGACGATCAGGCCATCGCGAAAGCCGACCCGGCGGCGGGCCCGCGCGGCGACATTGGCATCGTGGGTGACCAAGATGACGGTCAGGCCT
>CANCJE010000193.1 GCA_947378235.1 Caulobacteraceae bacterium
CTATGGCGCTACGGCGTCGCCCGGAGGTTTCCGGACGGCCTTTAGCGCTCGTCGTTTGAAGAAGTTGTGAGCCGATCCATGGCCAAGTCACCCGCCGTACCGCCAGCGACCAAGGGCCGCGTGGTCAAAGCCGTGCCCAAGGGCGACGGAACGGCGAGCACGGCTGCTCCGGCTCCAAAGAAACCTATCAACCCTGCGCAATTCATCCGTGAGGTCCGCGCCGAAGCGCGTAAGATCACCTGGACCACCCGCAAGGAAACTTGGATCACCTCGGTCATGGTTTTGATCATGGTGGTCATGACCGCAACCTTCTTCTTTATTGTCGATCTGCTGCTGAGCTTCGGTGTCAGCCAGATCCTCAAGCTCAGCACCCTGGGGTCTTAATCCATGTCCGCGCAAGCTGCTGAAAGCCGTCCTTCGAACCCCAATCACAAGTGGTACATCGTCCACGCCTACTCGAATTTCGAGAAGAAGGTGGCGGACTCCATTCGTGAGCAGGCCAAGACCCAAGGTCTTGAGGATTGCTTCTCCGAAATTCTGGTCCCGACCGAAGACGTGATTGAGATCCGTCGGGGTCGCAAGATCAATGCCGAGCGCAAGTTTTTCCCCGGCTATGTGCTGGTCAAGATGGACCTCTCGGACGTCGCCTATCACCTGGTCAAGAACACGCCCAAGGTGACGGGCTTCTTGGGGTCGCAGGCCAAGCCGATGCCGGTGAGCGAGCGCGAAGTTGCGCGGATCATTGGCGCGATTGAAGAGGGCGTCGAGCGTCCCAAGCCCGCGATCACTTTCGAAATTGGCGAAAATGTCCGCGTCACCGACGGTCCCTTTGCCAGCTTCAGCGGCTCTGTTGAGCAGGTTGATGAAGAACGCTCCCGCCTGCGCGTTACCGTCTCCATCTTTGGACGGGCAACGCCGGTGGAACTCGAATTCTCGCAGGTCGAAAAGACCGCGTGATGTTGTGGGCCGGTTCGCCGGAACTGGCCCACTAAATCCGTGGGAGGGGGCGGCCACCGTAACCCCGTACCACGGCTCTAACCTAAGAACCGGGATGGTCCTGGTTCTATGAGAGGATAAGATGGCTAAAAAGATCCTGGGCTATATCAAGCTCCAGGTGAAGGCCGGCTCTGCCACGCCTTCACCCCCAATCGGCCCCGCGCTAGGTCAGCGCGGCGTCAACATTATGGGCTTCTGTAAAGAATTTAACGCCCGTACCGAAAATGTCGAAAAGGGTACGCCCCTGCCGACCGTGATCACGGTCTATCAGGACAAGTCGTTCACCTTCGTGACCAAGACGCCTCCTGCGACCTTCTTCTTGAAGAACGCTGCGGGCATCAAGTCCGGTTCGGCCAAGACCAGCCGCGAAGTGGTTGGTCAGGTGACCAAGGCTCAGTGCCGTGAAATCGCCGAAAAGAAGATGAAAGACCTGAACGCAAACGACCTCGACGCTGCGACCCGCATCATCGAAGGCTCGGCCCGCGCGATGGGTCTGAAAGTGGTGGAGGCTTAAGTCATGGCTAAGATTGCAAAGCGCGCCAAGACTTTCGTCGTCGACGCTGACAAGGCCTATAGCTTGGCTGAAGCCATTGCCGTCGTGAAGTCCAATGCCACCGCCAAGTTCGACGAAACGGTCGAAGTGTCGGTCAATCTGGGCGTTGACCCCCGTCACGCTGACCAACAGGTCCGCGGCGTGGTGAACCTGCCTTCGGGTACCGGCCGTGACGTTCGCGTCGCCGTCTTCGCTAAGGACGCAAAGGCTGCTGAAGCCTTGGCTGCTGGCGCAGACGTGGTGGGTGCTGAAGATCTGGTTGAGCGCATCCAGGGCGGCTTCATGGACTTTGATCGCGTCATCGCGACACCGGACATGATGGCTCTGGTCGGGCGTCTGGGTAAGGTTCTGGGTCCTCGCGGCCTGATGCCTAATCCAAAGGTCGGCACCGTGACCCCAAATGTTGGCCAAGCCGTTAAGGACGCCAAGGGCGGTGCTGTCGAGTTCCGCGTGGAAAAGGCCGGTATCGTGCATGTCGGCGTTGGCAAGGTCTCGTTCACCGACGACGCTCTGATCGTCAACGTCAAGGCGCTGGTTGAAGCCCTGAACCGGTCTAAGCCGGCGGGCGCTAAGGGCCTCTACGTCCGTAAGATCTCGATGTCTTCGACCATGGGCCCTGGCCTGCGCGTCGACACGGCCTCGATCTCGGCCTAAGACCTTTCACACCTTCGGGTGATGAATGACAGGCGGTCCCTTTCGGGGCCGCCTGTTTTCGTTTCGGGGTACAGTTTCGTTTGGTGCTGAGCAGGGCTTGCGGTTTTCCGTCGCCCCGACTATAACCGCCGCCTCTGGTGATTTGGGGTTTAACCCATGTCGCTAGTCCTGTCCGAGAACTGCGGGGCCCTAGGGCCTTAATTGAATGCCGCGGGGAGACAAGACGCACAGACAGATCGCACCGTTTCCTTGATGGATCGGGCGTGTCGTCGACGCATCCTGGGACAGGCTGAGCCGATTGCGGCGTGAGGGCAACCTTGCGCTCAAGATCGACTTCGGCTGCCGGATGGTCCGGCCGCCTAACGTGAGTTACGGAGACCGCAATGGACCGCACTCAGAAAGCTGATGCCATCGTCGCGTTGAAAGACGTGTTCGCTGGTGCCGGCGCAGTGGTCGTGACCCACTATATGGGTCTAACGGTTGCGGAAATGACCGAACTTCGGAACCGTCTTCGTAAAGAAGGCGCGACCCTGAAGGTCGTGAAGAACACCCTAGTTCAGAAGGCGCTAGATGGCGTGGCTGGCGAAGCGGGCGATGCCCTGTTCACCGGTCCTGTCGCTATTGCCTATGGTGCAGACCCCGTGTCTGCGGCCAAGATCGTCGTGCAATATGCCAAGGAGAACGACAAGTACTCCATCATTGGCGGCCTGCTCGGACAATCAACGGTCCTGGACGAGTCTGCAGTGCGCGCCCTGGCGACGCTGCCGTCCCTCGATCAGATCCGCGGCCAACTGGTCGGCCTCATCCAGACCCCAGCGACTCGTATCGCAGGTGTCTTGGCGGCTCCGGCTGGACAACTGGCTCGTGTGCTCAAGGCTCATGCCGACAAGGCAGCTGCCTAATCGCATTTTCGCAATTTCCTCTCATATCCACTCTTAAGGAACATACCCATGTCCAAGCTCGAAAAGTTGGTCGAAGACCTATCCGCCCTGTCGGTTCTTGAAGCCGCTGAACTCTCCAAGATGCTCGAAGAGAAGTGGGGCGTTTCCGCTGCCGCTCCTGTCGCCGTCGCCGCTGCCGGCCCTGTCGCCGTCGCTGAAGCCGTCGAAGAGCAAACCGAATTCACCGTGATCTTGGCCGCCGGTGGCGACAAGAAGATCAACGTGATTAAGGAAGTCCGTGGCATCCGCGCCGATCTCGGCCTGAAAGAAGCCAAGGACCTGGTGGAAGGCGCTCCGCAGCCCATCAAGGAAAACATCTCCAAGCAAGAAGCCGAAGAGATCAAG
>CANCJE010000194.1 GCA_947378235.1 Caulobacteraceae bacterium
ACGTCTGGCGTGACAATCTGAACAAGGGTCTGGCGGATATAGACTGAGACCATGTCCGCTGCGCCCAGCACTGCCAAGGCCGCGACCGAAAGCCAAAGGAGCTTGGACAGGCCAAAGACGATGGTCGCAAGGCCAAAGAGGGCGACGGATGCGAACATGAACAGGCCCGCTCGCCGCCGGATACTGACAAAGGCTAGCAGGATCGCGACCGCCGACGCCCCGATGGCGGGAGCTGTCCGCAAGATGCCAAAGCCCTCTGCGCCGACATGCAAAATGTCCTTGGCATAGACCGGCAGCAACGCCGTTGCCCCGCCGAGCAGGACGGCGAAGAGGTCCAGCGAGATCGCCCCAAGGACGATCTTGTTGGTCCAGACATAGACCAGACCCTCCTTGATCAGTTCGGCCCGTGATCCCGGCTGCAGAACGGGACGGGTATTGGCGCGGATCAGGGCCAGCATCAGGATGGACAGGCTAAAGAGGATCAGGGCACCGGCATAGGCCGTCTGGGCCGACACCGCGCACAGAATACCGCCGATGGCCGGTCCAAAGATCGAGGCGCTTTGCCAAGCCAGAGAGTTCCAAGCCACCGCCTTGGGTAGGAGCTCGCGCGGGACCAGCATCGGCCCCATCGCTCCACTGGCCGGACTGAAAAAGGCCCGTGCGCCGCCAAAGACGAGGGCAATGGCAATGATTGGCCAAAGCTGAGGATGACCGGCCCGTGCGAGCAGCAGAAGGCCACCGGCGCACAGTACCTCGACCGTCAGCGAAATGATCATGATCAGGCGCCGGTCGTGCCGATCTGCGGTCTCACCGGCATTGAGGGTCAGGGCCAGTAGGGCGACAAACTGTGCGAGGCCAATCATCCCCACGATGAAGGCGGCCTCGCGAACGCCGGAGGTCAGCCGTGCAAGGGCATAGACCTGCCACGCGATGGCGACGGCTTGGACTTGAACGGCGAGGACGGAGGTGAATTTGGCCGCCCAAAACAGCATGTAGGGCCGGTGACGCAGCAGGGCTGCGGTTTCATTCAGGGGCGGCGCGGGCGGGGTGTCTGTCGTGTTCATTTGATCGACAGTTTGGACCAGCCATGTCGCGCACACAAACCCGGACTTGGGTCTAAGGCCCCCTAAGGGCTGTTTTTTACTTTGATTGCAGGAGGGAACTGGGCCATTGGTGCCGCCGCCCTGCCCAAAGCGCCGCCCTATTGGTGCAATCCTGCGGACAGGTTCGGAAAGGACTAGGGATTGATGGCACAGGATTGGGGCTTGCAGATCGTCGGTGAACAGCCAAGCGATCATGCTGCCGTTGAGGCGCTCGTTGCGAAGGCCTTCGGGCCTGGGCGATTTGTAAAGACCGCCGAGCGGCTGCGCGAGACCAATCAGCCGCGTCTGGACCTTTCCTTTGTCGCCTATGATGGTGCGCGGCTTGCGGGATGTGTGCGTCTGTGGCCGATCCATATTGGCGATGTGCCCTTGGTCTTTTTGGGCCCCTTTGCGGTCGATCCTGATCTGCGCAGCCAAGGCCTTGGTGCACGGCTGATCGAGGTTTCATGTGAAGCTGCCAGGGCCGCTGGAGAGCATGCCATCTTGCTGGTCGGTGACCTTGCCTATTTCAGCCGTATGGGCTTTGAGCGGACCGATCCGTCTGAGATCCAACTGCCGGGACCGGTGGATAGCCGCCGTGTTCTGATCCGACGGCTTGTGTCTGGGGCAGCGTTTCAGGGACTGGTGAGGGCGGGTTAGGGGAACGGACGACCCCCTCACCCAACCCTCTCCCCCAAGGGGGGCGAGGGTTTATCTGTCCCTAGCCCTCTCCCTGAGGGAGAGGGTTGGGTGAGGGCCTTTTTTCACCCGCTAACCCTCCGCCCTGTTCCCCGCGAAGGCGGGGATCCAGATCTTTGAGTCCAACCTGCGTGTCAGGGTCTGGTTCCCCGCCTTCGCGGGGAAATCGGAAGACCGGAAACAAGGCCCCCCTCCTACCCCGTCGGCATCGTTCTTAGGGCAATGGAGCCTGGTCTAGTGGGCGTCCACTGGCAGATGATGGCATGGCCCGAAGGGGTTGTTGTGTCTCCTTACCGTCCGCAGCCAGAGTTTCCTCCTCAATATCAGTAACCGAGTTGCGTAAGATATTTTTGGGCTGAATGGAGAGTAGTTCCCCTGTGGCTATTCCCTTTGTGGTCTCGATCGTTGATGAATCTTTTTCGGCTTTTTTGGTGGGTGATTTTGGTAGTTGTGCTTTTGTATTTATGTCGTTTTTCTTCTCGTTGTCGGCCTTTTTAGCCTCTTCTGCCTTCATAGCAGAGACTATGGTTGAAAGGCGTAGCCTCCCAAGCCGTTCGAGATAGGCGTCAAGTGACGAACGCATGAGGGCCATTCGCAGGCTGTCGGCGCTTTCCGGTACCTTGATCAATTTGCTCAGGTCAGGATAGGTCGCCTTGAGCGAAGTTTCCAACCGTTCGAACACGGCCGGTGAAGCTGCGTCTTTAAGGTAAAGGTATGCGTAGATATCTGGCATGATTTCAGCTTTGGGTGCCGTCTCAAAATTGCCCGCCCATTCTTTGATGAACTGCTTCAACGTTTGTTCGAACATGGGTTGTGCGGCCTCAGTCGGCTTATTACCGGACACCCTAAAGTTCACAAAACGCTTAACGGCTAAAGCAGAGCAGGAATTGTCATAGGCCATGATCGCGCGCCGGGCCGTGTAGTAGTTCCATGGTGTGTCTGTGTTTTCGAGTTGCTGGGCATATCCCGCGCGATATTCATTAATCGCAGCCGCTAGGGTCGTCAGATCTGTAGCGACGATATAGTTTGCAATTAATGAATCGTTCGATTCCTTGGCGAAACCAAATACGGATGCAATAAGTCCAATATCTTTAGATTTCGCGCGAGAAAATCCAAGAATGGCGCTCGTCAAAGATCCCGTTGAGCTTATAAAATCTGAACTTTGAGTAAGGGTTACATTAGTTACGTATAGATTATCAAACCAGTTATTACAAAGTTCATTTGACAGCGCTATTCCGGAATACAAATATCTCTTTGCTATTTTTTCGTCTCCAAAATGCAAGGAAGAATTCTCTTGTATGCATAAAAATGAAAATTGGTCAGCTTCGCACGGATTCTGAGCTTCACCGCGCATCTTATCAGCGGGTGCATTCATATCGTTCAATTTTTTTGTTTCGTTCTGAGACCTGACGCTGGTCCTTGCAGCCTGTACTGTGGAGGGGTTGAGCGCGGAGGTATTTTGACTTCGCGCAAGGTCTTCCATCAAACTGGCACACCCGCCTAAGTTCAGTGACAAAACAGCCGCACTACTGACCAACAGTCTTGATTTCACACGATTTTTACCCATAACGCTCCCCTTAAATACAATTTGAGGAGTAGTATTTTAATTTCGCGCCTATAGAGTCAAGTGCATTTATTTTACAACTCTTCAAAATGGCAAATTGTAAGGC
>CANCJE010000195.1 GCA_947378235.1 Caulobacteraceae bacterium
GTGCCGACGCTGCACCAGATATCTGCGTGGGCCAGAGCGATGGCGTGAACCGTCTCAAAGACCGAAACCTTGTCACAGATGGTCACCATCAGGGCCACACCGGCGGCGCGTGCGCGATCAATGACCTCGGCCTGATCTTCAGAAAATTGAGGCGCGTGAAGGTTCACGTGACTGTCGATTATCATCGTCTTTATCTTATCTTTTACAGCACAGTAGGGTCATGTTCTAGCAGCATTTCTAAGGTCTGACATGACCGTCCAAAAGGCATCAGTGCGGTCGAGATTTAAGCCTTCGACCTCTGGCGGCAAGCGATTGAGCTTTTCCCACGCCAGCGCCCAACGATCGAGCGCTGGTCCTGCCTCGCCGCGCAGTGCGGCATCAACCGATAGGGCGTGAATCTGGTCGGCCAAGCGCTCCATCAGAAGCGCAAAACGCCCTGCCCCATCATTGCCGCGAAAACCGTCGGTTATATGCAGCAGTTCGGCCTCATCGATCTTGGGCAGACGACGCAGGAGGTCCTGCGCCAACTGGTCCAGCTCTAGGGCCTTGTTTGCGGCCAGATCCAGAATACGGCCCGGCGCGCCCTTGGCCATCTGAGCCAATCGGTGGGCACCGGCCAGGTCCTGATCCGTGTGGACACTGGCAAAATCGACCAGCCGCGCCTCATCCCAAGGCGCGAACGCTAGGCGGCGACAGCGTGAGCGGATCGTTGGCAAGAGACGGCCCGGAGAATGGCTGACCAGAAAGACAATCCCGCGCTCCGGCGGCTCTTCCAGCGTCTTGAGCACAGCGTTGGCAGCATTATTGTTCATATCATCGACCGCATCGATGATGGCGACGCGAAAGGGCGCTGTCGCGGGGGAGCGAGAGAAGAACTCAGGTAAGCGCCGCGCCTCCTCAACAACAATGTTCTTTTTGGTCTTGCCGTCGACGACCGAGCGTTCGAGCACCATCAGATCGGGATGGGACTGGGCGGCGACCTGCCGACAGATGGGGTCATGGGGATCGGAGCCAAGGAGCCCGAACTCTGGCTCTGGCGCGGCCCCCAGCAATCGTCTCGCCGCCCGATAGGCAAAGGTCGCCTTGCCAACACCCTCTGGCCCGACCAGCAGCCAAGCATGATGCAGACGCCCACGCGACAGGCTGTCGAGTAGGGCCTGCTCGGCCTCCTGCGCGCCGTCCATCTGATAGACATCGCGCGGATGGAGCGGAGCCTCGCTCATGACACCGCCGCCAAGGCCGGTTGCACCAGATCCCAGATCAGGGCCTCGAGTTCATCGGGCGTCTGGTTCGCATTGATCAGGCGGCAACGCTCGGGTTCGGCCGCCGCAATATCGGCAAAGCCTTGGCGAAGCTTTTCGTGGAACGCTTCGCCCTTGGACTCAAAACGCGCTTCTGCTCCGCCCCGGCCCATAGCCCGCGCCAGACCCACCGAAACGGGCAGGTCCATGATCAGGGTTAGGTCTGGCCGAACCTTGCCGAGGCAATGGGTTTCCAGTGCGGCGATCAGCTCTGCAGCCGCGCCGCCGCCCGCCCCCTGATAGGCCCGGGTGGAATCATGGAACCGGTCAGACAGGACCACAGCACCGCGCTCTAAGGCCGGAACGATGACCCGCTCGACATGGTCGCGGCGGGAAGCATACATCAACAACGTCTCGGTGACCGGTGACCAGCGCTCAGCAGGACCATTGACCAAAAGGTCCCGGATCAGTTCGGCGCCCGGCGACCCGCCCGGCTCGCGCGTCGCCACGACCTCCCGCCCCAGCGCCGATAGACGTTGGCTTAATCGGCGCACCTGAGTGGACTTTCCAGCCCCCTCGCCGCCTTCAAACGATATGAACAGTCCTTGGGTCACACCCGCACATTGGACAGTTCGCGCCGCGACGCAAGGGGGCTTTGCGCCAGATCCCTATCGCGCTCCACCGGGATAGATCACGCGCGCGTCGAGCAGGCCAAATATGGACAACTGTTGGCGCACCGCCACGGCTTGAGCCTCATCAGCAATAGCGGTGATGACAACGCGGTAGAGTGTTGCTCCGGCACGCTCGACGGGCACTAGGCGCACCTGCCCAGAGGACGATAGAGGGCCGCTGAGCCGATCCACAAGACGCTGGGCGGCGGCTTGATCCGAAAAGGCCCCAACGGCAACCTCAAAGGATGAACCGCCGATTATGGGAGCAGGCTCCGGCGAACGGGCCAGGATCGGTTCTGAAGCCGCCCGCACGGTTGGCGCGGCCTGAGGCGGCGTGGTCACGCCCGCAATCATCAGTCCATCAGATGGACGACCCAAGGTTGCAGGGCCAACATAACGCACCCTAACCCGCGCCAAGCCCTGTCCGGCAAAGCCAAGCTCGCCAGCGGCTGCCCGCGAAAGGTCTAGGATTCGCCCATCGACGAACGGACCGCGATCATTGACCCGTACCCGGATGCGCCGCCCATTTCCCAGATTGGTCACCTCGACAATCGACGGCAGGGGTAAGGTCTTATGGGCCGCCGTCATGGCCGTCATGTCGAACAGCTCGCCATTGGCGGTCGCCTTGGCGTGGAAAGCATCGCCATACCAAGAGGCCATACCGACCTCGTCATAGTCGGGCTGCTCTGCCGGCACGTACCAGCGACCATCGACCTGATAGGGATCACCGACCTTGTAGCGGCCTAGGGTCTGGTCGCCTAGGCTGGTCTGACCTTTCGCCTTTGCGCTCCGATAGCTCGGCTTGGCATGCACTCGACCATGACGAGACACTGAGGTTGGATATTTCGAATATCGGCCGTCTGGACCGGTCACGCAGGCGCTCAAGCTGACCGCCAAGACCCAAAGCCCAAAGATGGACAGGGCCGGACGAACCAACCTTTGAATGCTCATCTGAACGTCATAGAGCACTGTGCACCGACTCCCTTGGGCTCCCTGCCCTGAGCCGCAATGGCGATGGACAAGCTGGCACACTGGGCAGTCTTGGCCACGAGACTAAAGATCCGGTTAACCCTATTTCGCGGTTCCAGTTCCAGCCAATCGAAATTCCCTTTGCGCCCAGCGCGACTAACGCTACAAGACCGCTCGCTGAGCCGTTCTTTCGGCTGAGGACAGGTGGCCGAGTGGTTTAAGGCAGCGGTCTTGAAAACCGCCGTAGGTGGAAGCCTACCGTGGGTTCGAATCCCACCCTGTCCGCCAAGAGGCCTGTTGAGGGCTGTTGAAGCCTGCTGATAGCAGAAATCTTCTCTCGTAAAATCAGTGCATTAACCGAAAACTATGTTGATACTCGCTGAAGCCAGTCGGCTCCAGTCGGTCCACAGATGTGGACCATCTTGTGGACCGGCGTCCGTCTTTCAGGCCTCGGGATCACGCACATGACGACCAACAAGCTCACAGCTGT
>CANCJE010000196.1 GCA_947378235.1 Caulobacteraceae bacterium
GGGATCTGGTCGGCTTCGGGCTGGGCTGAAACAATGCCAATGGGCTTATGGAAAATGATGCTCAGTTGTGCGCTCAAGGCCCCCTCGGCATCGCTGGCGAGGGTTAAGGTCTGGCCCGGCTCAATCTTGCGGCCAGCGTCGGTGACCACCTCGCCATCAATGGAGACTAGGCCTTGCAGGATAAAGGCCTCGGCCTCGCGCCGCGAACAGACGCCGCTCTGTCCGAGCCAGCGATTGATCCTTTGGGCTTCGGGCTCGTTATAGGTGCAGGTCCAGGCCATGGGTCGTCCGAACAGTCGTCAGCGCCTCACGACGCGGGAACCCTGTCTAGGCCTGCTCGGCCTGAGATGGCAAGGGTGCGGGCCTATTCCTCGTCTGGATAGGGTCCGACCCCGCCCTCAGCAATGAACTGATCGATCCGATCGGTCAGAACGGGCAGGGGAACCGAACCGAGCGACAGGACCGTGTCGTGGAAGGCGCGGATGTTGAAGCGGTTGCCGAGGGCTGTCTCTGCCTTGGCCCGACCCTTTTCGATCGCCATCTGGCCTAGATAGTAGGCCAGAGCCTGTCCGGGCCAGCTGATATAGCGGTCAACTTCGGTATTGACCTCGCGTTCAGACAGGGCCGTGTGGCTGAGCAGATAGGCTCTAGCCTGATCGCGGGTCCAGCCCTTGGAATGGATGCCCGTATCGACCACCAATCGCGCGGCGCGCCACATCTGATAGCTCAGCATGCCGAACCGGTCATAGGGTGTCTCATACATACCCATCTCGACGCCCAACTTCTCGCAATAGAGGGCCCAGCCCTCGCCAAAGGCCGAGATG
This sequence comes from Caulobacteraceae bacterium, assembly GCA_947378235.1. Lineage (GTDB taxonomy): Bacteria > Pseudomonadota > Alphaproteobacteria > Caulobacterales > Caulobacteraceae > CAISGS01. Next base: position 825 of record CANCJE010000196.1, read on the forward strand.
TAGGTTTGGCGCCGAAAGGCCGGTTGGTCCCGATTTTCGCTGGCCAAGGGGACTTGGAAGGCATGGCCGGGGGCGGACTCGTGCAGGGTTAAGGCCGTCAGGGCGTAGAGCGGTCGCGACGGCAGGTCATAGGTATTGAGCAGATAGACCCCCGGACCACCGCGACCGGCGGTGTAATAGGGCGCAATCTCGTCAGGTACAGGGGTAATGGCGAAGCGCGACCGTGGAAGGTGGCCAAACCAGCGGTCGGCCCGCCCATCAAACTGCTTGGCGACCCAAGCCGCGCGGTCGAGCAGGGCCTGCGGTGTCTTGACATAGAAGCGGGGATCTTTGCGCAGGAAGGCGAGGAAGGCAGGCATGTCGCCTTGAAAGCCCGTCTCGCCCATGACGGCCTGCATCTGGGCCGAGATCAGATCGACCTGTTCCAGACCGATCTTGTGAATTTGATCTGGCGTGAGGTCGACGGTCGCATATTCAAGGATCTTGGCCTGATAGTAGGCCTTGCCATCGGGTAGGCTTTCGGCGGCGAGGGTCTCCGTGGCCTTGGGCAGATAGTCGTCCTTGAGGAAGGCCAAGAGCTTCATGTGAGCGGGGATGACCTGATCGCGGATGACCGTGATGGCCTGGGCGCGCAGGGCCTCCTGCTCGCTTGCGGAAAGGCTGGCGGGTAGGGTCTTGAAGGGCTGATAAAAGATCGTGTCGGTGGGCGACGTGGCTTGGGCCACGACCGCGACGCTCGCTTCACGGCCCATCAGCGTGACCTTGGGCGGGGTAAAGCCGCGTGCCAATCCGGCCCTCATATTACGTTCAGATTGCTCAAAATAGGCTGGCCAGGTCTGCATCTGAGCGATGAAGTTGCGGTAGTCTTGCACCGTTTTGAATGGCTTTCGGGCCGTGGATGCCATTTCGCTCCAGAAGGCACTGTCCGAATTGAACGGAGCCTCATAGTCCTTGAACCTCTGGCTATTGGCCAAGGTGGTGATCTGAAGGCGATAGACACCATAGTCGGCCCGCGCCTTTGCGGACAATTGATCCACCCGAACCTTTGACAGCTTGGCAAGGGTCGCTTCCCAATAGGTCAGTCTTGCAGCTTGGGTCTTTTCATCAATCTGAGGCATGCGGTCACGGATCGGACCGTCCCAGCTGTCGGCAATCAGTTGGGCGTCGCGCCATGCCCATTCGGTCTCATAGATCGCCTTGAACTGGGCATCCGCAGAGGTGCGGGCCATCGCGTGTGTCGACATACCGGCCCACACTAGGAGGGCGATAGCAGCCAGGACGGATCGTAAGAGGGGCATGGGTAGTCCTTAGAAACCTAGCGCTTCACGGCGGGCGAGAGGCCCGATGGATCGATCATCATGCCGTGGACCTGCATATTATGGCTATGGGCCAATTGATGCAGAGCAAAGGCGGTTTGCAAGGCGCTGGTTCGGCCTTGCGCATCTTGAGCGGCATTGACCGCCTCCTTGGCCAGTTTCAAGGCAAAGAGCGGCTTTTGCGCAATGCGGCTGGCCATGGCGAGGGTGAAGTCCGCGAGGCTTTCAGGCGGCACGACATGGTTGACCATGCCGAGCTTTTCGGCGTCCCTAGCGCTGAGCCAATCGGCCGTGAACAACATTTCCTTGGCCTTGCGCGAGCCCAGTTCCCAAGGATGGTTGAATATCTCGACCCCGCCAACGCCCATTGAAACCGTATTGTCCCAGAATGACGCGTCTTCGGCGGCAATGATGATGTCGCAGGGCCAGATCAACATCAGGCCGCCCGCGATGCACTTGCCCTGAACCTGAGCAATGGTCGGCTTGGGCAGGTTACGCCAGCGCTCGCTAAAGCCGATATAGATCTCCTTCTCACGGGCCATCTGGGCCTCAGCGCCCGCACAGCCAAAACCGCACCAGGTCCCGACGGTTTGAAACTCGGCCATGGTCTCCAGCCCGCCCTGTTCGCGCAGGTCGTGTCCGGAGGAGAAATGCGGCCCTGCGGCAGCGAGAATGATGACCTTGATGTCATTGTCCTGCGCGGCGCGGTCGAAGGCCTGGTTGAGCTCATAGAGCATGCGGGTGTCTTGGGCATTGCGCGTCTCAGGCCGGTTCAGCACCAGTCGCGCCACATGTGGGGCAGGGGTCTCGTAGATCACGGTCTGGTACATGGTCTTCCTCCGAAATGGGCCGCCAAGGGTTGATCCCCCGTTCATCCGCCCATGCTGGCATGAAACATCCGTGCGGACTACGAACCGTCAGTGTAAAAACCCAACTATTGGCCCATCGATCCTTGGACTTGCCCCTATGGGGTGGCGGATGGACGGATGATGATGACTCATGGCCTTCAGGGATTGGATGAGGCGCAGGCGGCTGAGCGGTTGATCCAATATGGTCCCAATCGCCTTGAAGGGATCAAGGGCAGATCGTTTCAGGACATTGTGCTGGGGACCTTTCGCGAGCCGATGTTCGCGCTCTTGATCGGGGCTTCGGGCCTCTACCTCATATTGGGCAATCGCGCTGAAGGGGTGTTTCTGAGCGTCGCGGCCTTGGCAAC
>CANCJE010000197.1 GCA_947378235.1 Caulobacteraceae bacterium
AGGGTGCCCTGTGGGCCACGCAGAACTTCGACGCGCTCGACGTCATAGAACTCGGCTTCGAACAGGTTGCTGGCGGTCAGCGGCACGTTGTTCAGGTGGATACCGGTACCGGCATCGCCCGAAGCCGCGACCAGCTTGGAGCCAACGCCCCGGATCTGGAAGTTGAAGCCCGTGAAGTTACCCTTCGAGAAGGCAACGTTTGGAATGGCGAGTTGGAGGTTCGGACCGCCGTCGATCTTGGCCTTTTCGAGGCTGTCTTGGCTGAAGGCCGAAACGGCGATTGGCACGTCCTGGATGGCTTCTTCGCGCTTTTGCGCGGTAACGACCAGCTCTTCGATACCGGTCGATGCGGCCTTAGGCGCGGCATCTTGAGCAAAGGCTGGCATAGCAACGGCAGCAACGGCAATGGCTGAAACGCCCATTGCCAGATAGCTCCGCAAACGCAGAGTATGTGTCATGTAGGTCCTCCCTAGCATCCAAGGCCGATTTTGATCGGTCCAGTTGGTGCAAATCCCCGGCGAAAATATTATTTTGACAAAAACGACATGGATTTCAGACGGTTAGTATCTGAAAACCAATTTGCGATCGGCTCTGCCAATCCTATTCCGGCGGCGGTTGGGCGAGCCCATCCGACTCCGTCGAAGCAAGACGTTGTTTGGCTAACAGTAACTATCGTTTTGTGCGAGAGATAATTGCGACTTTCCTTGCGCCATAAGGTAAAAAATCCACCCTGTGACTTTTTTGAGAGCCCCGATGACAATGTCCCCCTCCAAGTCTGAAGGCGCGCTGGTCCTCTTTTCCGGCGGGCAGGACTCTACGGTCTGTCTGGCTTGGGCCTTGGAGCGCTATGGCCGGGTCGAGACGGTGGGCTTTGACTATGGTCAGCGCCACGGGGTGGAGATGCAGGCGCGCCAGGTGGTGCGTGACAATGTTCTGGCGGGATTTCCAGACTGGGCGCAGCGGCTAGGGCCAGATCATGAGCTTGAGATGCGCGGCTTTGGAGCCATTGGCGGCTCGGCCCTGACCACCGACCGCGAGATCGAGATCAATGAGCGCGGCCTGCCCTCGACCTTTGTTCCGGGGCGCAATCTGGTGTTCTTGACCTATGCAGCCGCCTTGGCCGATCGGCGCGGGCTGAACGTCCTGATCGGCGGCATGTGCGAGACCGACTTTTCCGGCTATCCGGACTGTCGGCGCGATACGCTCGATGCCCTCCAGACCTCACTCAATCTGGGCATGGACCGAGACTTTCGGATAGAGACCCCGCTCATGTATCTGACCAAGGCTCAGACCTGGGCCCTGTCCAAGCGCCTTGGCGGTCAGGATCTGGTCGACATCATCCTTGAGGACAGCCACACCTGTTACAAGGGCGAGCGCGGCAAGCGCCAGGCTTGGGGCCATGGCTGCAGCGTCTGTCCGGCCTGCGACCTGCGGGCCAAGGGCTGGGCCGAGTGGAACGCGGCGGGCGAACCGGGCAAACCCTCATGAGCTATGCCGTCAAAGAGATATTCCTGACCCTGCAGGGCGAAGGCGGGCAGGCTGGCCGCGCCGCCGTCTTCTGCCGCTTTGCAGGCTGCAATCTGTGGAGCGGTCGCGAGCAGGACCGGGCCAGCGCCGTCTGCACCTTCTGTGACACCGATTTTGTCGGCATGGATGGTCCCGGCGGTGGACGCTTTGATAACGCGCAGGCTCTGGCAGAGGCGGTCCTTGCTAAATGGCAGGGAGGCCCTGAGGGGCGGCTTGTGGTCTGCACGGGCGGCGAGCCCCTGTTGCAGTTGGATGAAGCGGCGATTGCGGCCCTTCACGCCCACGGCTTTGAGATCGCGGTCGAGACCAATGGCACCCTAAAGGCCCCTGATGGCATTGACTGGATCTGTGTCAGCCCTAAGGCGCAGGCCCCTGTGGTCCAGACCTCTGGCCAGGAGTTAAAGCTGGTCTATCCGCAAAAGGACGTCGATCCGGCCCGCTTTGCTGAGATGGGTTTTGAGCGTTTCTACCTGCAACCGCTCGACGGCCCGGACCGCGACGCAAGCACCCAGGCGGCGATGGCCTATTGCCTTTCCCATCCTCAATGGCGATTAAGCGTCCAAACCCACAAATATCTGGGCATTCCTTGAAAGCGCTGCCTTGGCGGCGGCGATGAGACCATGAGCGAACCTGAGTTTGAAATCACCAAGTCGGCGACCTTTGACGCGGCGCACTTCTTACCTGCCGGTCCAGAAGACAGCCTCTATCGCCGCATGCACGGCCACTCCTTCAAGGTCGAAGCCACCGTGCGGGGCCGCGCGCAAGAGCCTGTGGGCTGGGTCGCGGATCTGGCCGGACTTGATACAGCCCTGCGCGCGGTCGCGGCGGAACTGGATCACAGCACGCTCAACGACAAGCCCGGTCTGGAAAGCCCGACACTGGAACGCCTCTGCCTCTATTTCGTCGCGCGCCTTAAACCCAGCTATCCAGGCCTTTGCCAAGTCGTCGTTTCGCGCCCAACCATAGGCGAAAGCTGCGCCCTGAAGGTCTAGGCTCACCCTCACCTCACACACCGTCAAAGGATGTTTCTCCATGCTGCTCGTTGACCGTTCCGGCCCTGTGGCCACCGTCACCCTGAACCGGCCTGAGGCCATGAACGCCCTGTCACGGGGTCTGCGTCAGGCCCTTCGCGACGCCTTGGTCGAGCTGGCGGCGGATGACAGCGTGCGGGTCATCGTCCTGACCGGAGCGGGCCGAGCCTTCTGCGCCGGTCTGGACCTCAAGGAACTGGGACAAGAAGAGGGTGCCCTGGGTAGCGCGGTTGGCGGTGATCCTGCGGCCAATCCCGTCGCGGCCATGGATGCCTGTCCCAAGCCCATCATCGGAGCCATCAATGGCGCGGCCATCACCGGCGGCTTTGAGCTGGCTCTGGCCTGCGACGTGCTGATCGGTTCCACCAATGCCCGCTTTGCCGATACCCACGCCCGCGTCGGGATCATGCCCGGCTGGGGTCTGTCGCAAAAGCTCAGCCGCGCCATTGGCATTTCGCGCGCCAAGGAACTGTCCTTGACCGGCAATTTCCTTGATGCCGTCACCGCCTCGGACTGGGGCCTGATCAACCGCGTGGTGGCCGCCGACGACCTGTTGGCCGTTTGCCAGAAGCTGGCGCTCGATATGGCCTCAGTGCCCGAAGCCGCCAGCCAAACCTATAAGAGCCTGATTGATGAGGGCTTTGGCCTATCCTTCAAGGACGCCATGGCCGTCGAGGCCCGGGTTTCGCAGGCCCACAATCCCGGCGTCAAGGCCGAGTCCGTGGCCCAAGCGCGCTTGGAAGTCACAGCCCGCGGCCGGGACCAGACGGCGGGCTAGGGT
>CANCJE010000198.1 GCA_947378235.1 Caulobacteraceae bacterium
GCTCACGCCCGCAGCTTGGAACTTCGCCTGCAGGAGTCGGTAGGCCTGCAGGGCCTCATTGAACCGCTGGGCATCGCCGCCGGGGCGGTCGGGATGGTCGGCCATGACCCGGCCTCGGAACGCACGGCGCACCTCTTCTAGACCCGCGCTGGGTGCCAGACCGAGTGTCGCGAGCGCCCGCTGCGCCTCAAGCCTTTGGTTTTCAGACCCCATCGGACCATCATTGCGACAAGTTGGTCAACGAGCGGTTAAGCGGCTTTGTCTTACGCGAAACCCGCCTATATTCGTCGCATGAGCCAGTCAGACCTAATCCCCGCCTCGCCGACCGAGGCCGACTATGAAGCCGCCGCCGAAAAGGCGGGTCCGCCCTTGAACGACAAGGCCGATCCCATCGCCCTGTTCGGCGAGTGGATGGAGGCGGCCAAGGCTTCAGAGGTCAATGATCCCAATGCCATGGCCTTGGCGACGGTCGATGCTGAGGGCCTGCCGGATGTGCGAATGGTGCTTTTGAAGGATGTGGATACGGGCGGCTTTGTTTTCTACACCAACCTGACCAGTGCCAAGGGCCGCGAACTGGCGGCCAACCCTAAGGCGGCGCTGCTGTTCCACTGGAAGTCTTTGCGCCGTCAGGTGCGTGTGCGCGGACCTGTGACGCCGGTGACGGATGCTGAGGCCGATGCCTATTTCGCCACCCGTGCGCGGGCCAGCCAGATCGGAGCCTGGGCGTCGGATCAATCCCAGCCTCTGGCTGATCGGTTTGCGCTGGAAAAGAAGGTCATCGAGCAGGGCCTTGCCTTTGGCCTTGGCAAGGTGCCGCGCCCGCCCCACTGGTCCGGCTTTCGGCTAGAGCCTCAATCCATAGAATTTTGGCGCGACCGGCCCTTTCGCCTGCACGAGCGGCTGGTGTTTGGCAAGGTGGCGCAGGGTTGGACGACCCAGAGGCTCTATCCCTAGGCTTTCGGCTTGTTACGGCCAAAGTTCGGAGTTGGGTCCTCTTGGCCCAGAGCAATCAGGCCTACGCGGATCTCGCGGGTGCGGGTGAATAGCTCTTGCAGCTTATCGGCCTCACCCCAGCGGATGGCGCGCGACAGGGCCTGAAGGTCCTCGGTGAACCGGCCCAGAACCTCTAGGACCGCATCCTTGTTGAGGATGAAAACATCGCGCCACATGACCGGGTCCGAGGCGGCAATGCGGGTAAAGTCGCGAAAGCCACCGGCCGAGAATTTCATCACCTCGGACTGGGTGACCTCTTCGAGGTCTGCGGCGGTGCCAACGATATTATAGGCGATCAGGTGCGGCAGGTGGCTGGTCACGGCCAGAACCCTATCGTGATGACGCGCCTCCATCAGCTCGACCTGAGCCCCCAACGCACGCCAGAAGGCGGAGAGATTAGCCACGGCCACGGCATAGGCCTCATTCTGATCGTTGGCCGGGGTCAAGATCACCCAGCGCCCGTCAAACAGTTCTGCAAATCCGGCATCCGGCCCGGATTGCTCGGTCCCGGCAATGGGGTGGCCGGGGATGACAAAGACATTGTCTGGCGCGCCGTCGGCCAGAGCCTCCGCAATCGCACCCTTGACCGAACCCACGTCGGAGATCACCGCCCCTGCGCGGTAGTGGGGGGCCGCTAGCTTTGCCGCCTCGGCAATGGCCATGGGCGGCGTCGCAAAGACCACCAGATCCGCGCCCTCGACAGCCTTGGCGATGTCATCGGTAACCAGATCGGCGAGGCCCAAGGCCACCACACGCTCGCGTACGACGGGGCTAAGGTCATAGACCGCGATAGACTCCGCCGCGCCATAGGCGCGCACAGCCCGAACCAGAGACGAGCCGATCAGGCCGCAGCCGATGACAGCGATGCGTTCGAATTGCGGTCCAGCCATAGCCCTACCCCTTTAGGCGTTCATAAAATCGCTCAGCGCCTCGACCAGAGCCCGGTTATGCTGTTCCAGACCGATGGTGATGCGCAGATAGAGCGGCAGCCCATAGCCTGCCACGCCGCGAACGAGAAGCCCGCGTGAGGCCAAAAAGGCTTCGGCCTCAATCGCGGTCTTGCCTGGGGTCTCTGGAAACTTGACCAGCAGGAAGTTGGTGGCGGAGGGCGTGCACTCAAGCCCCAGACCCCCAAACTGTTGAAACAGCCAAGGCCGCCACTGCTCGATATGGGCCACCGAGGCCTTTTGGAAGTCCTCGTCCTGCAGCGCGGCAATCGCGGCCTCTTGCCCGGCAATGGTGGTGTTGAAGGGCGGACGGATACGCTCCAACGCCTCGATGATCGGGCTGGCCGCATAGCCCCAGCCGACCCGCAGCGAGCCGAGGCCGTGGATCTTGGAAAAGGTGCGGGTGACAATCACGTTCGGCGCCGTGCGGGCCAGATCCAGCCCATCGCTAAAGGCCGGATCGGTGGCGAACTCGGCATAGGCCCCGTCGAGCACCAGCAGCACGTTGCTGGGCAGTCCCGCATGCAGGGCCCCAATCTCTTCGGCGGTTAGCCAGGTGCCGGTCGGGTTGGACGGGTTGGCGATGAAGACGAGGCGGGTGCGCTCGTCAACACAGGCCAAAACCTCGGCCACATCAATGCGCAGGTCCGGTTCCTTGGCAAAGCGAACCTCGCCCTGACAGGCTCGCGCGCCGATAGCAAAGGCGGCAAAGCCATATTCGCCCTGCACAATATTATCGCCGGGCTCCAGATAGACCTGATTGAGCAGGGCAAAGATCTCGTCCGAGCCACAGCCAAAGGTCAGGCGGTCGGGGTCGAGATTATAGCGCTCGGCAATCGCGGCGCGCAGACCATTGGCGCGGCCATCGGGATAGAGATGCAGCTTCATCGCCCCTTGGACAAAGGCCTCGCGGGCCTTGGGGCTGCTGCCGAGGATATTTTCATTGGCCGACAGCTTGACCGGGTCCTTGACGCCCTCGGCATGGGCGCGCCCGGGCTTGTAGGCCGTAATATCCAAAATTCCGGCCTTAGGGGTCGGGCGGGAGGCGTCACGAGGGGGCGAGGTCATGGTGTCGAGGCCTTTAGGGGGCGGTGGGGGTGGTGCTTTTTTACACGTCGAGCGCGGTGGGGCTAGCGCCTATGACGCCGAACAGCCGCCCCGGACCCTTGGCCAGACGGCTATCATCGCGCTGATAGAACCCGGCAAGGGCAAAGAGTTTGAACCCGCCAGCCTGTGCGACCAGTTCCGCCGCCACGCCATCCTTGGCCAGTGCCTCTTGGACCGCCGCAGTGGAGCCTGCCGCATCGGTCACAAAGTAGGTCTCATCGCCGCCGGTTGGCTCGACGGCGACCGGCCCAACCGCCAGCGCGGTCAAGG
>CANCJE010000199.1 GCA_947378235.1 Caulobacteraceae bacterium
GCCGTGCGCTCGTCCCGCAAGGTGCGATAGTACTGAAGCGGATTGCTGATCCGAAAACGGATGAAGCTGTCGACGACCAGACGTTCCTGATCCGAGGCGATGACCTCTTCTTGGTCCGCCTCTTGAGTCTGGTTGCGCTTGTCGATCAGGATGACATTCTCGAGGAACGGCGCCTTGATCTTCAGTCCGGCATCATTCTCGCCAAGGGTGGCATTGATCACGCGGACCGGCTCACCAAAACGCACCACAATGGCCTGCTCACGCTGATCGACGACGAACAGGGTGTTGCTGATCACGACGAGCGTGATGACCAACAGGGCGATATTTGCAAAGAGGCGGTTCTGGTTCATGGGTTCGCTCCGGCGACGGGAACCGGCAATTGCGGCGCGTTGGACGACTGGGCTGCAGGGGCGGAAGGGGCAGACGGGGGCTGAGCACTGCTACCGCGGGCGCGGAAAACGTCTGGGGGCAAGATGATCGGGGCGCTGGTGTTCTTGCCATCGACCAACACCTTGTTGGACTTGGCCAAGACCCGCTCCATGGTTTCCAGATAGAGCCTCTGGCGGGTCACGGCAGGCGCGCGCTTATATTCGCCATAGATCTGGTTGAAGCGTGAGGCCTCACCCTGGGCTTCACGAACGATCTGTTCGCGGTAGCCTTGGCTGGACTGGACGATGCGCGAGGCGTCGCCCTTGGCTTCGTTGATCACCCGGTTGCGATAGGTATTGGCTTCGTTGACCAACGACTGGGCATCCTGTCCGGCGGTGGCCACGGCGCGGAAGGAGTCGATGACATCCTTGGGCGGGTTGGCATTGCGGATCTGGACGGCATCGATAAAGACACCGGCGCCATAGCGGTCCAGCATCTTTTGCATCAGTTCAGCCGCTTCGATCTGAACCTGACCGCGACCATTGGTGAGAACGGCTTGAAGTTTGGTCTTGCCGATCACTTCGCGCATGGCACTTTCGGCCACGGCCTTGACCGCGTCGTCAGGGTCCTTGACGTTGAAGAGATATTTCGCCGCGTCCGACACGCGCCACTGAACGCTGAAGGCTAGGTCGACAATGTTCTCGTCCCCGGTCAGCATCAAGCTTTCCTGAGGGATTTCGCTGCCGGTCGCGCCGCCAATATCAACGCGGTTCAGGTCTGTGACCTTGACCTTCTCAACCTGTTCGATGGGAGAGGGCAGGTGATAGCGAAGGCCGGGGCTGTCAGAGCGCGAATAGGCCCCGAAGGTCGTCACCACGGCCTGCTCATTGGGCTGAACCACATAGACGCCCGATAGGGCCCAGGCACCGAAGGCCACGCCCGCGATCGCCGCTGCTGCTGAGGGGTTGAGGCCTTGGCCACCGCCCTTGCCGCCGCCAAAGCGCCTGTTCAGGTTAGCAATCAACTGGCGGATCATCCCATCAAGATCACCGCCGCCGGGAGGGGGCGGGGGAGGGCGACGCGGGCCACCGCCGCTAGGTCCACGCGGCGGGGTGCCCTTACCGCTATCGGCGGGTGGGGGAGCGCCCCAGGGGCCGGGGTTAGATCCGTTGTTGGAATTATCGTTCCAGGCCATGAATTCGCGTCGTCTCACAATGTCCCGCAAACCATGCGGATGGGCTAAGGGGTCCGCGAGCCTTGTAAACTGGCGCGTAAGTTCGGATATGAGTTCCCGACCCTCACAGTGCAAGTCGCAAATCCCAATGTCCGATACAGAACGTCAGAATATCTTGTCTAAATTGAACCAAATTGTCGATCCCAAGTCCGGGAGGGGCCTTACGGATGCCGGTCTGGTACAGGGATTGGTCGCCGCGCGGGGCCGGGCCGGCTTCATGTTAGAGGTCGCACCTGCGGATGTGCCGCTCTATGAGGTCGTCCGACGTCAGGCCGAATCGATCTTGGCCGCCTTGCCGGGGGTCGAGCGCGCTCAGGTCGTCCTGACCGCCAGCGCAGAGCCGACGCTCGCGCCGGGCAATATTCGGATTCGTAAGGGCGCGACCCTATCGCCGCAAGCCGTCTCGCAAAATGCGCCGAGCAGGCCTACAGGGGCCATGAAGCCCGCCCATGTTCGCCATGTTCTGGCCGTCGCCAGCGGCAAGGGCGGCGTGGGTAAGTCCACCGTCTCGGTCAATCTGGCCTGTGCCTTGGCGCGTCTGGGGTTGAGGGTCGGGCTACTCGACGCCGATGTCTATGGTCCCTCGATCCCGCGCATGTTGGGTCTGACTGACGAGCCGGTGGTGGGGGCAGGCGGAAAGCTTCAGCCGATCAGCGTCTTTGGCATTAAGGCCATGTCGATTGGCCTCATGGTCGATGAGGCCGCCCCGATGATCTGGCGAGGCCCTATGGCCTCGTCGGCGCTAAACCAGATGCTTAATGATGTGGCATGGGGTAGCGAGGCTGAGCCGCTCGACGTTCTGGTCATCGATATGCCGCCGGGAACGGGTGATATTCAGTTGACCCTCGCCCAGAAGGTCGCGGTCAGCGGCGCGGTCGTGGTCTCGACCCCTCAGGCCGTGGCACTGATCGATGTGCGCCGAGGGATCTCGATGTTCGAAAAGACCCACGTGCCGATCTTGGGCGTGGTTGAGAATATGGCCTATTTTACGGACCCTTCGACCGGAGCGGCGATTGAAATCTTTGGCCGAGGTGGCGCGCGTGAAACTGCCGAGACCCTAGGCGCGCCGTTCTTGGGCGAGGTGCCCATCGACATCGCCCTTCGCCAAGCCTGCGACGACGGCAAGCCCTTTGTGATGAACAAACCAGACAGTCCGGCAGGCCGAGCCTTTATGGACATTGCTGTGGCGGTGGCGGCAGGGCTGGAGGCCGGGGCTGATGACCGGCCCGCGCCGACGATGCGCATTGTGGACTGACCCCCTTCCCCCAGAGGGGGCGAGGGCTAGAATGGATAAGCCCTCTCCCTGTGGGAGAGGGTTGGGTGAGGGCCTTGTTTTTCGATCGCACCCTTTCGCACCGTCTGAGCGAAAGGGTCTGGGTCCCCGCCTTCGCGGGGAAAACGGGATTTGGTGAGGGGGCTGTTTTTTTCTTCCGCGTTCCCCGCGAAGGCGGGGACCCAGACCCGTTCACTCGGGCCGGTGGGGCATCCCCCTCACCCAACCCTCTCCCCCAAGGGGGCGAGGGCTAGAACCGATAGGCCCTCTCCCTGTGGGAGAGGGTTGGGTAAGGGCCTTGTTTTGCTTCCACGCCCCCCCCAAAACGAAAAACGCCCCCATCCGAGGATGAGGGCGCTTCAGAACTAATTGCGAAAAATCTTAGCCGCCGGCCATTTTGCGGAAGAACTTCTGGCCCTGTTCGCCACCGGCGAAATAGGC
>CANCJE010000200.1 GCA_947378235.1 Caulobacteraceae bacterium
CTGGGCAAGGTCGTGGCCGTGGTTCAGCCCCATCGCTACACCCGCCTGCGCGACCTCTTTGCCGACTTCTGTAGCTGTTTCAACGATGCCGACGTGGTGATTGTGGCCGATGTCTATACGGCGGGAGAAAGCCCGATTGAGGGGATCAATCGTGACAGCCTGGTCGAAGGCCTGCGCCGCTATGGTCACCGCCATGCTCTGGCCCTGCCCAGTCCAGCGGACCTGCCCGCCATGATCGCAGCCCAGACCCAGCCCGGTGATCTGGTGGTTCTGCTCGGCGCTGGCGATATTACCAGTTGGGCCTATGCCTTGCCCGCCCAGTTGGAGGCGCTGGCTTGAGCCGCTGGCAGGATCACCTGCCCAAGACGCGCGGAAAGCTACTCCTGAACGAGGCCCTCGCGCCCTTTACGTGGCTGCGCGTTGGGGGACCGGCGGACGTGCTGTTCCTGCCTGAGGACGAAGACGATCTGGCTGCGTTCCTCAAGGGTCTGAATCCATCCGTACCGGTCATGGCCATTGGCGTGGGGTCCAACCTGCTGGTCCGCGATGGCGGGGTCGAGGGGGTCGTGATCCGCTTGGGACGCAGCTTCGGCGGCGTTGAGCCGCGCGGCGAGAACCAGATCTATGCGGGCGCAGCCGTGCTCGATGCCAGTCTGGCCAAGGCTGCGGCGCAAGCGGGCATTGCCGGACTAGAGTTCTTTCGCGGTGTTCCGGGGGCCATTGGCGGCGCCTGCATGATGAATGCGGGCTGCTATGGGGCGGAAACCAAGGACGTCCTGGTCGAGGCCTATGCGATCACCCGCGCAGGCGAGCGCGTCACCCTATCGAATGAGGCCTTGGGCTTTAGCTATCGGCGCTCAGCGGCGGCGGCGAGTGGTGGGCTGATCTTCACCGGCGCTCTGTTCAAGGGGACGCCCGATGCGCCTGAGGCGGTTCTAGAGCGTATGGAGGCGATCACCGCCCGGCGCGAGGCCTCCCAGCCCATTCGGGAAAAGACCGGTGGCTCGACCTTCAAAAATCCAGAGGGCTACAGTGCCTGGAAACTGGTCGATGAGGCCGGATGGCGCGGCAAACCTTTCGGGGGCGCACAGTTCTCAGGCCTTCATGCCAATTTCCTGATCAATGCCAACAATGCCAGCGCCTCAGACCTCGAAGGGCTTGGCGAAGCGGTGCGGGCGGATGTCCTGTCGAAGCTGGGCATTTCGTTGGAATGGGAAATCAAGCGGATCGGACGACCCTGATCCCTTGCAGGTCCCCTGCTTGCCCCTCTACTGTTGCCCCAACCTTTATTGACCAAAGCTCTAGGAGCCTGCCATGTCGCTGACATTCACTCGAGGATCGGTTCTCGCTCTTGCCTTGGGCCTAGCGATCAGCGGCACCGCTCACAGTCAGACCGCACCCTATGCGGCGCAGCAGGCAGCGGCAGCGCAACTGCGTGACAAGGCCTTGAAAGGCTCCATCGCCTATGAGCTGGTCGAATCCCTAACCACAGAGGTCGGGGCCCGCCCCGCAGGCAGCGCCGCGGCTCACCGGGCCTCGGACTGGGCCGTGGCGCGGTTCAAGGCCCTTGGCTACGACAAGGTGACGGTCGAGACCTTTCCCGTCCCGAACTGGCAACGCGGCACTGAGACGGCGGAAGTGACGGCCCCCTATCCGCAAAAGCTGTTCATCACGGCCTTGGGGGGCTCTGTGGCGACGCCGCCGCTGGGATTAAGCGCGCAGGTGGTTCTGTTTAAGCGCTTTGACGACATGCTGGCCCAGCCTGTTGGGTCGCTCAATGGCAAGATCGCTATCGTAACAGAGCGGATCGTGCGCGCCCAAGATGGCGGCGGCTATGGCGCGGGCTATCGTATCCGGGGTCTGGGTGCGGCCGAAGCGGCTAAGCGCGGTGCTGTCGGCTATATGCTGCGCTCGCTTGGCACCGACAGTCACCGTGTGCCCCATACGGGCAGCATGACCTACGATCCTGCGGGTACGAAAATTCCGGCAGCAGCCCTGTCCAATCCCGATGCGGATCTGCTGGAACATATGACCGACCGGGCAGTTCCCGTGACGGTCAAGATGATCGTCACCCCGACCTTCGGACCAGATCTTGAGGCCCGCACCGTCGTCGGTGAAATTACCGGCCGCGAAAAGCCGGAAGAGATCGTTGTGATCGGTGGCCATCTGGATAGTTGGGACCTAGCCACAGGGGCCATTGATGATGGGGCAGGGGTCGCGATCACCATGGCGACGGGCAAGCAGATTCTCGATCGCGCCGAGCGCCCGCGCCGCACGGTGCGGGTCGTGCTCTGGGGTGCGGAAGAGATTTTTAAGGCCGGCGCGGCCTTCGCCAAGGCCCACGCGTCCGAAGTCGATCGTCATATTATCGGCAGTGAGAGCGACTTTGGCGGCGGCAAGGTGCTGAAGTTGGCCCTGCCCGCAGGCCTAACAGACCGCGCCTTCGCAGAGGCCCTAGGGCGCGCCGTTACCCCTGCTGGGGTGCTGATGGAGCGCACGCCAGCCCTCGGCGGCGGTGAGGACCTGATGGAAATTAACGCCATGGGCATGCCAGTCGCCAGCCTTCGTCAGGACGGCATGGACTATTTCGACTGGCACCATTCCCCAGACGATACGCTCGACAAGATTAAGGCCACGGATTTGGATCAGGCGGTCGCGGCTTGGTCGGCCTTCACCTTGATGGTTGCCGATAGCGCCGTTGAGTTTCGCGCGCCAAAGACGGCGGCGAAATAGAATCGGGTTTGGAGTGCGTAGAATGAGCCTTCCTTTGGCGGGACGTCATGTGGCCGTGTTGATGGGCGGCCTGTCGTCTGAGCGCGAGGTATCCTTGGTGTCAGGGCGCGAATGTGCCGATGCGCTCGAGCGTCTAGGCGCACGGGTCAGTCGTATCGACGCGGGCCGCGATCTGGCGCAGGTCTTGGCGGCGGCTAAGCCCGATGTGGTGTTCAATGCGCTGCACGGGGCTTGGGGCGAGGACGGCTGCGTTCAGGGCGTGCTGGAGACGTTGGGCCTGCCCTATACCCACTCAGGCGTGCTGGCCTCGGCGCTGGCCATGGATAAGGCCAAGGCCAAGGCTGTGCTCGCAGCGGCAGGCGTGACTGTTCCTGGAGGCGGACTTTTTAACCGGTTCGACGTCGCTAAATCCCACGTCATGGCCCCGCCCTATGTGGTCAAGCCCAATGCAGAGGGCTCGTCTGTTGGTGTGTTTTTGGTCTTCGAAGGGGCCAATGGACCGCCTCAGCAGGTGGTGGCACCCGACTGGACTTTCGGCGAGGAGGTCATGGT
>CANCJE010000201.1 GCA_947378235.1 Caulobacteraceae bacterium
CGTGATCGCCGTGACCGCGAGGCATTCGGCGGTGGCTTGGCCTATGCCGATGGCAAGGTCTTCGTGACCTCGGGCTATCGCTTTGTCGCAGCGCTGAACGCCAAGACTGGCGAGCTCCTCTGGAAAACACCGGTTGAAGCGCCGATCCATGCGGCACCGACCGTTTCGGGCGGGCGTCTGTTCGTGGTCTCGACCGACAATGAACTCCTGACACTTGATACAGCGACCGGGGCCTTGGGCTGGAACTATCAGGCCTTGGTTGAGCCTGCGCGCATCCTAGAAGCCACGAGTGCTGCCATTTCTGGCGATACGGTCATTGCAGGCTTTGCTTCTGGTGAACTGATTGCCCTTCGTACCGGCAATGGTAACGATATCTGGTCTGAGGTCCTGTCCCGGGCCAGCCGCACCAATGCCCTGTCCGAAATTCGCGACATTCCTGGCCGTCCCGTGATCTATAAGGGCGACGTCTTTGCGGTTAGCCATTCGGGCGTCTTCGCGGCAACCGACCTTCGCACCGGCACCGCCCGGTGGTCCTTGCCGGTCTCGGGCATCAGCACGCCCCTGCCCGTCGGTGACGTGGTCTATGTGGTGTCCAAACCCGGTGAAGTGATCTGCGTGTCGCGTGAAAATGGTCAGGTCTACTGGATCGTGGACATGAACAAGGATCGCAAAAAGAAGCAGCGCGCGGCCTGGTCCGGCCCCATTCTGGCCTCCAACCGCTTGATCGTCGTGTCGAGCACTGGAGAGCTTGTGGCTCTTAATCCCAAGACGGGTGCGGTCGAAAAGACGGTCAAGTTGGGAACGCCCGCCCTGCTGGCTCCTATTGCCGTCAACGACACGCTCTATCTGGTCGGAGACAAGGGCGTACTTCTCGCCATTCGGTGATAGACTATCCGATTAGGGCGGTGATTTGGCCGCCCATCCCTTTTGAGGAGACCGCGCGTTCATGGCGCTTAAAGTCGCGATCGTCGGTCGCCCAAACGTGGGCAAGTCCACGCTGTTTAATCGTCTGGCCGGAAAGAAGCTGGCCATCGTCGATGACCAGCCGGGGGTGACCCGCGACCGCCGGTTCGCCAAGGGCCGCATTGGCGACCTTGAACTGATCTTGATCGATACGGCTGGGTTCGAAGACCTGACCGATGAAAGTCTGGAATCGCGCATGCGGCGTCAGACCGAATTGGCCATCGAGGAATGCGACGTCGCCCTGTTCGTCATGGATGCCAGAGAGGGTGCGACGCCTCTGGACGGCGTCTTTGCCGAGATCCTGCGCCGGACCAGCAAGGCCGTCATTCTGGCTGCCAACAAGGCCGAGGGTCGGGCCGGTGAGGCGGGGGCGCTCGAAGCCTTCCAACTGGGCCTTGGCGAGCCAATCTCCATCTCTGCCGAACATGGCGAAGGCATGGCCGATCTCTATGCCGCCTTCCGCGTCGTTTCCGATCAGTTGATCGAAGAGGATGATGAGGACGAGGACAGCGAAAAGCCTATCCGCATCGCCATTGTCGGCCGTCCAAATGCGGGCAAGTCGACCCTGGTCAATCGTCTTATTGGTGAAGAACGACTGCTGACCGGCCCAGAGGCGGGGATCACGCGTGATGCTATTCCGGTCGACTGGACCTTCGAGGGCCAACAGATCCGTCTGGTTGATACGGCGGGTCTGCGCCGCAAGGCCCGTGTCCACGAAAAGCTCGAAAAGCTGTCTACGGGCGACACCATCCGGGCCATCACCTTTGCCGAGGTGGTCATTCTGGTGATGGACGCCACCCACCCGTTTGAGATCCAAGACCTACAGATCGCCGACCTAATCGAGCGCGAGGGACGGGGCCTCGTCTTTGCGCTAGCCAAGTGGGACCTGGTCGAGGACCAGCAGGCGCAGTTGGCGGCCTTTAAGGAACATGCCGAGCGCATGTTGCCACAGGTGCGCGGCACGCCCGTTATCGCCCTGTCCGGCGAAACCGGTAAGGGTGTTGATCGTCTAATGCCCGCTGTCACCAAGGTCTATAAGGACTGGTCGACCAAAATAAAGACCCGCGACCTCAATGACTGGCTGCAGATGGCCATGCAGCGTCACTCGCCGCCTTCGGTCGGTGGGCGGCGGATCAAGCCGAAATATATGGCGCAGATCAAGGCGCGGCCTCCGACGTTCGTTCTGTTCTCTTCGCGAGCGGCTGAAATGCCCGAAAGCTATCGGCGTTATCTGGTCAACAGTCTGCGCGAAAGCTTTGACATTCCCGGCGTGCCCTTGCGGATCACCATCAAGTCTGGGGCCAATCCCTATGCTGATGGGGATGGCAAACCGACCTCACGCGCAGGCTATAAGCCAAGCCGTGAGCGGGCCGCCAAGGCCGCTGCGTCGGTTGAGAAGGTCAAGGCTGCCGCCGAGGCCAAGGCGGCACCTGCGCCCGTGTTAGAGCTTGAGGCTGTTGAGGTCTCTGTTGCTGCCAAGGCGAAAGCCAAGCCTAAGGGTACGGGCGGTGGGGTGAAGTCGCCTCGCGCCAAGGCTCGTGCCCTGGCCAAGACCGCTTCAATCATCCGATCCCGACCCGGCGGCGCGCGCACGGGTCCTAAGCCGCCCAAGACCCGCACGGTCGCGCCCAAGAAGCCCACCAAGCCTGCCGGGCCAAAGAAGCGTTAGGTCTTGTCGGCCAAACTGCTCGGGCGCGGCATCATATTGATGTCCGCCGTCTCGACCGCCATGGCGCGGATGGCGGGGAGGATCTCTTCGACGCGTGTCACTGAGCGATAGGCATCGGCGAAGGCGCGCGGCGTGAGGCGTTCCTCCATCGTGTGGGCGATCATGTGGAAGAAGGGCTGCCAATAGCCGTTCTGATCGAAGAAGATGATCGGCTTGCGATGCAGGTCGAGCCGTCTCCACGACAGGAGCTCAACCACCTCTTCTAAGGTGCCAATCCCGCCCGGAAGAATGACAAAGGCGTCGGACTGTTCGAACATGATCATCTTGCGCTCATGCATCGAGGTGACGATGATGGTCTCGACCTCATCATAAAGGATTTCGCGGCTCCGCAAGAACTCGGGCATGATCCCTAGGACCTTGCCGCCGTGGTTGTGGGCTGACTTGGCCGTCGCGCCCATCAGGCCAACCCCGCCGCCGCCATAGACCAGACGCAGGCTCTCATCGGCCAAGATCGCGCCAAATTGTGCTGCTGCCGCCAGAAAATCGGGATTGGCGGCGTTGGACGAACCGCAATAGACACAGACAGATGAAATGGATGAAGGACGATCAGCGGCGGACATATGA
>CANCJE010000202.1 GCA_947378235.1 Caulobacteraceae bacterium
TTGCTGCGGCACGGCAAGACAGAGGCCATGGCCGCCTCTGGCGATGACTTTGACCGCGCCCTTCTGCCCCGTGGCCAGGCCGATGCCGCCCTAATGGCAAAGGTCTTGCTAGAAGAGGGTATCAAGCCTGATCTGGCCCTCGTCTCTGCGGCGGTTCGGGCGCGGCAGACCTGGGAGGTCGCCAAGTCAGTCTTTGGCGAAGTGACGACCGAGATTGTGCCGAACCTCTATCTGGCCCCCTCTGAGCGCATGCGTGACCTGATCGACGAGTGGGCTGAGCGTGCGGATACGATGATCATGGTCGGCCACAATCCCGGCATCCATGAGCTGGCTGTGGCCCTATTGCGCGAGGGCTCAGCCTCCGCCTCGCAGATCTCCAAACTGCAACAGGGATTGCCGACGGCGACGGCCGCTGTCTTTGAGTTCGATGTCGCGGGTCGGCCTTCTTATGATGGCTTTTTCACGCCCAAGGCCTATGGCGGTGGAGCGGGCGGCGAATGAGCCTGATCTACAAGCTCTTGTCGCAGGCTGAGTGGCAAGAGGCCCAAGCCGCAGGGGCCTTCACCGGGTCCGCTGTCGATCTGGCCGATGGCTATATTCACTTTTCGACCGGGGCTCAGGCGCAGGAGACGGCGCGGCGCTATTTTTCTGGTCAGAGCGATCTGATGGTTCTGGCGATTGAAACCGATGACCTATCGGCGGATTTGCAGGCCTCTTTGGTGTGGGAGCCGTCGAGGGGTGGGGACCTGTTCCCACACCTTTATAAACCCTTGCCCGCCGAGGCGGTGATCAAGGCTTGGGCCATCGGCCTCGATGGTGAGGGCGTACCGATGATGGGGGATCTGGCCTGATGAGCCTTGTTCATGATCTAGGAGCCAAGGCGCTTCATCTGCTCGATCCTGAGGATGCGCACAACCTCACCATCCGCGCGCTGGCGGCAGGCTTTGGCCCTCAGCAGATGACCCGCGACGACCCCGTGCTGGGCACTCAGATCGGGACGCTGGCCCTGCCCAATGCGGTCGGTCTGGCGGCAGGATTTGATAAGAATGCCGAGGCCCCGGTGGCCATGCTGCGGGCGGGCTTTGGCTTTGTCGAATGCGGGACTGTGACCCCTTTGGCCCAAGCGGGAAATCCGCGCCCAAGGCTGTTTCGTCTGAGCCAAGACAGGGCCGTCATTAACCGGATGGGCTTCAACAATGGCGGTCTAGAGCCCTTCGCACAGCGCCTATCTGTGCGTCCCAAGGCGGCTGGAATCGTTGGAGCCAATATCGGGGCCAATAAGGATAGTGGCGACAGGATCGGTGACTATGTGACGGGTCTCGAGCGCCTTTGGGGTTTGGCCGACTATTTCACCGTCAATATTTCGTCGCCCAATACGCCGGGATTGAGGGCCTTGCAGACCAAGGCAGCGCTGGACGAGTTGCTTGGCCGGTTGGCTCAGGCGCGCACGGCCTTAATCGCCAACTCAAGCGATGTGCCGGTCCTGCTCAAGGTCGCGCCGGATCTGGAAGAGGGCGAGGTCGAGAGCATTGTTGAATCTGTTCTGGCCCACGGCCTCAATGGCATCATTGTTAGCAACACCACCATTTCGCGGCCCGACAGTTTGCAGTCGATCTGGAAGGCGGAGACCGGCGGACTGTCCGGCGCGCCCCTGATGACGCTATCGACCCAGATGCTGCGCCGGTTCCATGAGGTCGCCGCGGGGCGGACGTCCCTGATAGGAGCGGGCGGTGTTGCCTCGGGTGCCGATGCCTATGCTAAGATCAGAGCCGGGGCCTGCGCGGTCCAACTCTATTCGGCCATGGCCTATTCGGGTCCTGGCCTGATCACCAGGATCAAGCGTGACTTGGCCGCGCGTCTCAAGGCAGACGGCTTTACCAGCGTGGCGCAGGCGGTTGGGCAGAACTAAAAATGAGACACCCCTCATTTTAATATGGCGTGGGCAGCACTCAAACGCTATTCAGCGCCGTGATAGCCTAAAAGGATAACGGGCATGAAATGGATCAAGAGATTTGGCCCGCTGATTGTGATTGCCTTGGCCGTTGCGGTGGTCATTGCCAGCGGCGTCGCTGACCATCTGAGTCTGGTCGAGCTTAAGGCGCGTAGGGACCAATTGCAGGGCTTTGTAACCCTGCATCCGGCCCTCAGTTTCGGCCTCTATATCCTCATCTATATTGCCGTGGTCAGCCTCTCGTTGCCGGGGGCCTTGGTTATGACCCTCAGCGGCGGGTTCCTGTTCGGTCCTTGGTTCGGAGCGGTCGCCGCAGCAAGCGGCGCGAGCTTGGGAGCCGCTGTGATCTTTTTGGTCTGCCGTTCGGCGGTGGGCGACAGTCTGCGGGGAAAGGCGGGGTCTACGATTTCTAGGATCGAAGAGGGTGTCCGGCGCGATGCCTTTTCCTACATCCTGACCCTTCGTCTGATCCCGGTCATGCCGTTCTGGCTGGTCAATCTGGCGGCGGGATTTGTCGATATTCCTCTGCGGACCTTCTTGTCTGCCACGGTGCTGGGTATCCTTCCTGGCTCGCTCGTCTATGCGGGCTTGGGCTCTGGTCTGGGCGAGGTCTTTGCCTCTGGACAGGAGCCGAACCTGCGGGTGATCTTTGAGCCCCATGTGCTCTTGCCCTTGGTTGGCCTTGGGCTCTTGTCACTGCTGCCGGTGGTGCTGCGCCGGTTTCGCAAATCGGAAAAGACGTCATGAGCCGAACCATACATGCCGATATCGTCGTTATTGGTGCCGGGTCTGGCGGGCTGTCCGTCGCCTCCGGTGCGGCTCAGCTGGGCCTCAAGACCGTCCTTTTTGAAAAGGGCGAGATGGGCGGCGACTGCCTGAACTATGGCTGCGTCCCCTCCAAGGCACTGATCGCAGCGGCTAAGGTTGCCCATACCCTGCGCTCGCCGGGGAACCTCGGCATTGGCGCTGGCGCTGAGCCGCAGATCGATTTTGCCGCCGTCATGGCCCACGTCCACCGGGCCATCGCCACCATCGCGCCGCATGATAGCCAAGAGCGGTTCGAAGGCCTTGGCTGTACCGTCGTGCGTGAAACGGCAAGGTTCGTCGGCGAAGACACGGTTCAGGGCGGTGATGTCCGGGTCAAGGCCCGCAAGATCGTGATTGCCACAGGCTCAAGGCCCAAACTGCCTCCGATCCCCGGGCTGGAGGCCACGCCCTACCTAACCAACGAGACCCTGTTTGACCTGACCCAGCAGCC
>CANCJE010000203.1 GCA_947378235.1 Caulobacteraceae bacterium
TGGATCGGCGCTTCAACCGGTGTTTTCCAGAGGAGCTCGCCAGTCTTGGCGTTCAGCGCTGCGACAAAGCGATAGCCCGAGGTCACGAAGACCTTGCCATCGGCATAGGCCAAGCCACCGCCGAATGCCTCGCGGTCACGGCGATCACGCGAGGCGAGATTGGCATGCCAGACCTCTGCCCCGCCATTGGCGCTATGGGCCGAGACACCGGCTTCAGCATCCATCGTGAAGATCACGCCCTCGGCAGAAATTGGGGGGGCGGTCAGGTGAACCCGGCGGTCCGAGCCCTTACCAATCCCACGCTTCCAAATGATGTCGAGATTGACACCGGCCGCAAGATGCTCGACCGACTGCTCTGGTGTTCCACCCGGCAGAGGCCAGTCTGTCCGGGCGACCGCGTCGGGCAGATAGAAGTCTACTCCCTTGAGCGCATCAGCAATGTGCAGCTGTTCGTCAAAGGCAATGATCGAAATACGCTCGCCCGCCGAGGCCTGAACCTTATTGCTGCTGGCCTTGCCCTTGAACGGATTGAGCTTTGAGACTGACGCACAGCCCGAAAGACCGGCGCTGGTCGCCAAGATGAGGGCGAAGACCGTGAGATTACGCTTCAAGGTCATTGGGCCGCTCCAGCTTGAGGATTTGCGTTCGACAGGCCGGGCATGGCCGCGCCCGAAGGCAGTGCGGTTGGCTCAGGAAGGGCCATGGCCGCCTTGGCGATCTCCTTCAAAGACTTCGACGTTCCCGAATCAATCAGGCTGATCGCCGCATTGGCCCGCTCGCGCATGGCGGCTGGCGCATCCGGCAAAAGGTTAATCACGCCAAAGTCACCCTTAGCCTCATCGACCTTGCCGGCTGCGAGCTTGGCAATGGCCAGGGCTTCCAAGGCGGTGGCGCGGTAGGGTCTCTTTATCTCAGTCAATGGCTTCAACCTCTTTTCCAAATCGGCATAAGGGGCTGTATCCATCAAGGCGAAGGCAGATTTGAGGCGGGCGGCATCGCCAATGACAGGGGTCGGTGCGATCTCTGCAGCAGCGTCGAAGAGCTTGATCGCCTCATCGGTCTTGTGCTCGTCAAGGCGAAGACCGCCTTGCTGCATAAGGGCTAGGGCCTTGTAACCCTTAGAGCCAACCTTCACGACCGTATCGAACTGGGCATAGGCACCGGCCTTATCGCCCTTTGTCACGGACTCCAGAGCTTCAGCATAGGCCTCAGCGGCCTTACCGGCTTGACGGGTTTGATAGTCGTCATAGCCCCAGACCGCTGCAGCGATCAGGACACCGGCCACAACAATGCCGATCCCCCATGGCAGGTAGCGGCGCGCCAGTGCGATATATTGGTCGGAGCGAAGCTGCTCTTCGACCTCTTCAAAAACGTCGGTCACGGCTTTTGGCTCCGCACTCGTCTGAGGACAATGAGGCCGGAACCTATCGTCTGTGGCGTCCGCCCGCAATGCAGGCCAGACGACTTCGGCCTATGTCTTTGAAAAATATGTCTCTGCTGAGGCCGGAAAACGCCTCGCACGGACATCTTCGGCGTAGAGACGCACCGCTTCGCTGATTTCACCGCGCAGATCAGCATAGCGACGGACAAATTTCGGGGTCCAGTCGAAGAGGCCGAGCATGTCATCCGTGACCAGAATCTGTCCGTCACAGCCACTCGACGCGCCAATGCCGATGGTTGGCACGGCAACGGCCTCCGTAATCTGACGGGCCAAGGCCTCAGCGACCCCCTCAATGACCAGACAAAAGGCCCCGGCATCCGCCGTCGCCTTAGCCTCGGCAATCACGCGCGCGGCCTCATCCTCGGTCCGGCCCTTGGCGCGAAAACCGCCATCGACCAGAACCGCTTGGGGCCTTAGGCCGACATGGCCCATCACCGGAATACCCCGGCGGACCATATAGGCGATGGTGTCAGGCACGGTTTCGCCGCTCTCGACCTTGATGGCCTGAGCGCCGGTTTCCTTCATGATGCGGGCGGCATTGTCATAGGCCTTTTCCGCCGAGCCCTCGTAGCTGCCGAAGGGCATGTCGATGACCACCAGCGACCGCTTGGCCGTGCGCATAACCGCCTGACCATGCAGGATCATCATCTCTAGGGTAACACCCACCGTATTGGGCAGGCCGTGGACCACCATGCCCAGCGAGTCCCCGACCAGTAGAAGGTCGCAATGCTCGTCCAACAGAGCTGCCATAGGCGCAGTGTAGGCCGTCAAGCAAACGATGGGCTCACCGCCCTTTCGAGCGGTAATTTCCGGGGCTGAGATCCGGCGAACAGCAGCCTCTTGGTGAGAAGACAGGGCTTAATACTCCTCAATAGCCCGGGTCAGAGCAAAGACCAGGGCAAGGCCCGCCAACCCAGCGGACATCCACAGGCCTTCACCACCAAATGGCAAGGAGGGCAAGACCAGATGACTCTCAACCGACTGGATCAGATGGCGTAAAAGATGGGGCTTGGTCCCAAGAGACAGGGCCTCGATCTGCCCGATCAGATTGTTGGCCATGATTTGGCTGACCGCGATGACACCGCCAAGAAGGCCGGTAGCACCGATCACGAGACTGCGGACCTGCCAACTGCGATCTAGGCGCTGCATGACCGACGATGCGAAACCATGGGAATCAACAAAGACCGGAGGGTCGTCAAACATCTGGACCAGCTGGGCTTCGAAATCCCTAAACTCTTGACCGTTCTCAGACATGGGTTTGGCGTCCTAAGGATTGTGACTGTACGGATGATGACGAAATCGAAAGGCCACCTTGAGGGGCCATCCGATCCTTAAGCCGCTCCAGACCGCGCTTGATATGAGATTTGACCGTTCCAAGCGGCACATTCAAGGCCTCTGCAGCCTCAGCATGAGAAAGACCACCGCCATAGCAGAGGCTGACGCAGGCCCGTTCGGCGGGGCTTAGATGTTTGAGCGCGGCATCCAGATCCATCCGACCAGCTGCGGCCCCGTCGCCTTGATTGGCATCGGCCGCTTGCGGCTCTGGCGTTTGCGCCATCAGGTCCAGACGGCGATCGCGCTTCCAGCGGCGGATATAGAGGCGAATGGCGATCCTTTTCAGCCAGCCCGCAAAGGCCCCCTCCCCGCGAAAGTCGGCGATCTGTTCAAAGGCCAAGAGGAAAGCATCTTGCGCCACGTCATCGGCAAGGTCCGGCGCAGCCCCCATACGGCG
>CANCJE010000204.1 GCA_947378235.1 Caulobacteraceae bacterium
TCCAGCGCTTATGTTTTTCCAAGGATAGCCCATTCGCGCCAAGGCCAAAGCTGAAAATGGGTGGCTTGTCAGGTCTTGTCGGGCTGTCGAACCGTCTAATTCCAATCGCGGGGCTGACAGGGGCGCAAAATACCGCAAACATGCCCCCCTAAGGGTCGGCTGTGGGGCGGACCAAGACAGGCCGTGCCAAGCGGCGATCGCGTAAGGGGGACAGGACCATGAGCCAAGCACAACCAGCCTCGGTCGGGCGCAAGGATGCGATGACCATCGGGGCCGCGTCGGTGGGCACGGTCTTTGAGTGGTACGACTTCTATCTCTATGGCTCACTCGCCACCTACATTACCCACCACTTCTTCTCCGGCGTGAACGAGACCACGGGCTACATCTTCGCCCTGCTGGCCTTTGCGGCGGGCTTTGCTGTGCGGCCTTTCGGGGCACTGGTCTTTGGCCGGTTGGGCGATCTTTGGGGCCGAAAGAACACCTTCCTCGTCACCATGCTCTTGATGGGTCTATCCACCTTCGTGGTCGGTATGTTGCCCAGCTATGAGCAGATCGGCATCCTCGCGCCCGTGGCCTTGGTGGCCATGCGTCTGGTTCAGGGTCTGGCCTTGGGCGGCGAATATGGCGGGGCGGCGACCTATGTGGCCGAACATGCACCGCAAGGGCGGCGTGGCCTCTATACCAGCTTCATTCAGGTCACAGCGACCTTTGGCCTGTTCCTCAGCCTTGTCGTGATCCTCCTGACCCGCAAATCGCTTGGCGAGGATGCGTTTCAGGCCTTTGGCTGGCGGGTGCCGTTCTTGGTGTCGATCCTGCTGCTCGGTGTGTCCCTATGGATCCGGCTACAACTGTCCGAAAGCCCGTCGTTCCAGCGCATGGTCGATGAGGGCAAGGGCTCCAAGGCCCCGCTGACCGATGCCTTTGGCAAATGGCCCAACCTCAAGATCGTGATTTTGGCGCTGGTCGGACTGACGGCCGGGCAGGCGGTGGTCTGGTATACGGGACAGTTCTACACCCTGTTCTTCCTCGAAAAGACGCTCAAGCTCGACGGGGCGCTCACCAACGGATTGGTGGCCAGCGCCCTTCTGCTCGGCACCCCGTTCTTTGTCCTGTTCGGCTGGCTGTCGGACAAGATCGGGCGCAAGCCGATCATCATGCTGGGCTGCGTCTTGGCGGCCCTGACCTATATGCCGCTGTTCAAGTCTTTGACGGTCGCAGCCAATCCACAGCTTGCGGCGGCGGTCGCGTCAGCACCGGTGACTGTGGTCGCTGATCCCGCCGACTGCGCCTTCCAGTTCGATCCGGTTGGCAAGACGGTGTTCAACAGTTCCTGCGATCTGGCCAAGTCCTATCTGGCCAAGGCCGGTGTGACCTACACCAATCAGGCTGCACCAGCGGGTACGCTGGCTCAGGTCAAGATCGGCGACCAGACCCTTACAGCCTTTGACGGCAAGGGGCTCGATAAGGCCGCGTTCAAGGCCCAAAAGACCGACTGGGAAACCGGTCTCGGCGCAGCCCTAAAGTCGGCGGGCTATCCGGCCAAGGCTGACAGCGCCCTTGTCGACCGACCCAAGGTCATCGCCATCCTGACCCTGCTGGTGATCTATGTGACCATGGTCTATGGCCCGGTCGCCGCCATGCTGGTGGAACTGTTCCCAACCAATATCCGCTATACCTCGATGAGCCTGCCCTACCATATTGGTAATGGCTGGTTCGGGGGCTTCTTGCCGACCACGGCCTTTGCCATGGTCGCGGCGACCGGGAACATCTATTACGGACTCTGGTACCCGATTGTTGTGGCCAGTGTGACCGCCGTGATTGGCATCCTGTTCCTGAAGGAAACCAAGGACGTGGACATTGACGCCTAAGGCCCAGCTCGACGCCCCAATCCCGGTCATGAGCGCACGCTGGAACTGGCTGCGGATTGCGGCGCTGGTTTGCCTTGGCATTGCTGCGTCGGTCGTACTCGCCCCTCTGACCTCGCCGTTTGTGGCGGCGGTCTGCGGCTGGGACAGCCTGGCGATCAGCTATCTGGCCGTTCTATTTTGTCGACTAGGTCGGGTGGACGCCAAGACCCTGTCGTTCCGCGCGGCAGAAATTGATCAGGGACGACGGATGCTGACGGGCCTGTTCGTTGCCGCTGCGGTCGCAAGCCTCGGAGCCATCGGGGTCATTGTCAGCGGTGGCCATGATGCCTTTCGCCTTGGGCTGGGCGGCGCGACCATTCTGGTGTCTTGGACCCTTATGCACACGGTCTTTGCCACCCACTATGCCCACCGGTATTTTCAAGTGGGCGGCGGGATCGATTTTCCCGGCGACACGGCCCCACGGTTCAGTGAGTTTCTCTATTTCGCCTTTACCGTGGGCATGACCTTTCAGGTTTCCGACGTCACCACCACCAGCCAGGCCATGCGGCGACTGGTCCTGACCCATGCGGTGGTGGCCTTCGCTTTCAATACGGTGATCATCGCCATTACGGTCGGGGTGGCCGCGAGCCTGATCTGAGGCCCAGCCATGCGCGAACGCTCGGTATTTGACGCAGGACCAGACGCTCGATCAGACCGACCAAGATCAGGGACAGACCAAAGAGCGGCAGGAACAGGCCAAAAAAGATCAATAACAGGCCAAGGCCGAGGGCTAACCGATCCGATCCGACCGGCTCTGGCGCGCCGAGCTTGCCGTTGGGGCGCCTGCGCCACCACATGACCACGCCACTCACCGCAAGAAGGCATAGGCCCGCTGCGGTCAGCACGCCCAGAGCCTGATTGAACCAACCGAACAACTGCCCCTCATGGGCGGCAATGCCGTAGCCAACGATCTGGTCGATCGGATGGCGCTGGTTGAAATTCTCACGGTTGAGGATCGTGCCGGTGATGGGATCGAGCACCATGGTCACGCGCAAGGTTCGGTTCTGAGCATCAGACTTGCCCGTCCAGCCCGGCTCGCGCTTCGATGGGGGCGAAATCAGGACCGGGGCGGCGAGGTTTAGGGGCCGAAGGGTGCTGGCCATCCGCTCGACCGAGATGGCGGGCGGGGGCATCATCATGACGTGATCCATCTCCATGGCTCCCATATCCATGCCGTCATGGACCGACGAAGATGCCATGGCCTGTTCAGCCGACCGGCTCTGACCCCAATCTTGCTGAACAGCGGCGGTGTGGGTCAGGTT
>CANCJE010000205.1 GCA_947378235.1 Caulobacteraceae bacterium
TGAGGCTTGGCAAGACGCTCCCCATCCAGGCTATCGACGACCAACCCGCCGCCCTCATAGCTGTCAGGATCGGACAGAAACAGGGTGAAGGACAGGTCCGAGCGCAGACGATTCTCGCCCGTGCCCATCAGCGCGTCGTCGACATGCAGGCCGTAGGCGTCCCCCACCTCATAGCGGTTGAACATCAGGTTGGCCCAGCGGGCAGGGCGCACATAGGTCTGAAACAGGGGGTGACGCTCTAGGGCCTTGCGTACGAACCGGGCGAGGGCTTGGACCTTGGGATCGGTGCCGTCAGACTGAAGATTGCTCTTCACCGCGCGCGCGGACGCCCCTGCCGTCTGGCGACCATCGCGAAAGCGGCAATCGGCCAGACCTGCCAAGACGGTAGCCACATCGTCGGGCGAAAGCACATCGGTCAGCGTCAACATGTCACTTGGTCCCATTTTTGCGAACGACTTGCAATAGCAATTAGCATGTGGTTGATTGCGGCCATCAGGAGAGACCTTTGCCATGACCAGCTTCCGACCGAAACTCTGGACCGGCGTCAGCGCCGCCGTTTTGATCTCTACGGGCGCACTTGTCGCATGCTCCCCCCCATCGAGCGCGCCGAAAGCCTCTGCAGAGAGCCACGCAACCCCTGCGGTCGCCACCTCAGCCGCCGCTCTGGCAGGCGCAGGCGAGTCCGGTGAAACCGGCGCGGTCTCGGCCTATTCCGCCATTCCCGCCGACAGCGTCAACGCCTTGCACATCGCCCATCTGCGCGGCTTTGTCCTGGTGGCAATGGCCCAAAAGGACGGCCCAGAGGCTGCGGCCATTCTGGTCGCTCAAGGCATGCTTGAAGCCTATGAAAAGAGCCCCGAACCTTTCAAGGCGGCCGGCGTCGATGAGGCGCTGCTGC
Source organism: Caulobacteraceae bacterium (assembly GCA_947378235.1). Classification (GTDB taxonomy): domain Bacteria; phylum Pseudomonadota; class Alphaproteobacteria; order Caulobacterales; family Caulobacteraceae; genus CAISGS01. The sequence continues at coordinate 899 of CANCJE010000205.1, forward strand.
GTAAGGCGGCGGAAACCGGGAGCGCTGGCGATCTGAAGGCGGCCTTGAACGCCTTGGACGCGGGCCTTGCCAAGGCGGGCGGCGATCGGAAGGCCGTGATCCGGGGCCTGCTCGAGATTTCGTCGGGCCTCTATAAGGGCGTTGTCGTCGATGGCGGCGTTGATCCGATCGAATATCAGCACTCGCTCGGCGCCGCCCTTTCGGCCCGTGCCGCTCTCGTTGATGCCGCCAAGTCTGATCCTTCGCTAGCGGCCGCCAAGCCCGAGATGGACCGGTTCGTCGCCCTTTGGCCGACCCCTTCGGCTCCGGAAAAGCCCGCCGCGCACGGCGCTGTTCTGGCTCAAGCCTCCCGCATTGAATTGGCGCTGAGCTAAGCTAACGGCTTGTAATGTCGGGGTTAGGGGGCTTTGCACCCCTGATCCGCCATGCCTCTGTGCGTAATTTCGTATTTATTGGGATGGTCTGGCCTAAATGCCCGCATTCCGTTCGACTTCACCCCGTTAACCAGACGATACTCTGAGTGATTCGAATGGGCGGGTAGATGGGCAAGGTCACCGTAGGACTGTTGGGGACGGCGTATCTCTGTCTGGCGTCTGCGCTTGCTGTTTATATTTGGCGCGCAGGTGGCGGCTGGGGACCCGGTGTTGCGGCCTTGGTCGGTGGCCTAGGCTTTGCCTTTTCTGTGCATGGCGCGGTCCGACGCGGCATTGATGCCGAAAGTAACGCCCTCGAAATCTCCTCCCTACGGCGCGCCAATCTGCTCCTGACCGAGCAGCTTCGACAGATGAGCGACCGGATCGAAGATCTGGCCGAGGACATGCAAGAAGAGGCTGCGCGCCAGTCGGAAGAGTTGACCAGCGAAGTTCGGGTGCTCGAAGATCTGGTTCAACGGATGAGCCAAGGCATGGCCACCCAACGCTCGCGCCGCCCAGTCGCTGAACTGGTGACGGCTCATGAGTCCACGACCGAACTTCTTGAGACCGTCCGTCTGGCCCTGACCGAGAACCGCGTCGATCTGTTCCTTCAGCCGGTGGTGGCCCTGCCTCAGCGCCGCACCGTCTTTTACGAGAGCTTCTCGCGCCTTCGGGACAAGCGCGGCCGGGTGATGATGCCCGCCGAATATTTGGAAGTGGCCGAGCCCGATGGACTGGTGTCAGTCATCGACAATCTTCTGCTGTTCCGCTGCGTCCAGATCGTTCGCCGCTTGGCACGTCAAGACCGCAAGGTTGGGATCTTCTGCAACATCTCGCTCAGCTCGCTTAGCGACGAGGCCTTCTTCCCGCAGTTTCGCGAATTTATGGCCGAGAACCGCGACCTGTCCGGGGCCCTGATCTTTGAATTGGGCCAAGACAGCTTTGAGGCGCGGGGACCCGTTGCTGCGCGCAATATGGCACTGCTGACGGAGCTCGGCTTCAGGTTCTCATTGGACAAGGTCACGAACCTTGATCTGGACTTTCAGGAACTGGCTCAGGCCGATGTCCGCTATTTGAAGATCGGTGCGGATGTTTTGCTCGACCAACTGTTGGATGTCGAGGGCCGCACGTCCTTGCGCAGTCTGCGAGATCTGGATGCCGCTGACTTTGCCGATCTGGCCCGTCGCTATGGTGTCGATATCATCGCTGAGAAGGTCGAGAGCGAGCGGCATGTGATCGACGTTCTGGAACTCAATATCGCCTATGGGCAGGGCCACCTGTTTGGTGAACCTCGCGCCATCCGTGATTCCGTCCTGACCGCGACTGCGCCTCCTGTCGAATATGCCGTCCAGAATATTCGCCGCACGGGGACCCGTTAGGGGCTGAATGATCAGGGTGACTTGATCCGGCCCTCTTGGCGCTGTAGCCCATGGCCATGAGCGCATCATCTTCCCAAATTCCTCCCGAACCCGTTTTGATCAACGGACTGCGGGACATCGCTGAGCGTTATGACGTCATCCTGTCCGATGTCTGGGGCGTCATTCATAATGGCCGCGAAAGCTTTCCGCAGGCCTATGAGGCCTTGGCGCGATTTGGGGTGGAGGTGGGACCGGTGGTTCTGATCTCCAATGCACCGCGCCCCTCGTCCGACGTCGTGCCGCAACTGCATGAGCTTGGTGTTCCGGACCGGGCGTGGAGTGCCTTTGTCAGTTCTGGCGATGCCACGCGCGCGCTTTTGTCGGCCAGAGCGCCGCAATCGGCCTGGACCATCGGCCCTGACCGCGA
>CANCJE010000206.1 GCA_947378235.1 Caulobacteraceae bacterium
AAGCGCGAGGTTTCCGAACAGCGCTCTGAGGTCGAGGCCGACCCCTTCGTCAAGCTGGTCATGACCACCTTCCCCGGCGCAGAGATCGTCGAAATCCGGTCCTTGGCCGCGCCCGAGGTCACCGCACCGGTCGAAGAGCCCGACGAGGATTGAGCCCCCTGCGAAGTGGCTCCAGCCGCGCTATAGTGCTGCGAATCGTTTCACCCCTTCACCCGTGATCGGAAGCGCTATTGGCCGCCGCCGGACCTGAAATCGAACGGCTAATCGCGCTTCTGGCCAAGTTGCCAGGGCTTGGTCCGCGCTCGGCCCGTCGGGCGGCCTTGGCCCTGCTCAAGCGGCGTGAACAGCTTTTGCTCCCCTTAACCGAAGCCATGGCCGATGCCGGAGCGCGGGTTCGCGCCTGCCAGACCTGCGGCGCGCTAGACACCTGCGATCCTTGCGCCGTCTGTTCGGACGGCAGCCGTGATGGCCGCCTGATCTGCGTCGTCGAAGAGGTCGGTGCCCTCTGGGCCTTGGAGCGCGGTGGCTCCTTTCGCGGGCGCTATCATGTTTTGGGCGGGCTCTTGTCCGCGCTGGACGGCGTCGGGCCAGAGGCCTTGCGGGTTGAGGAGTTGATCGCGCGAGTGGTGGACACCGATGTGCGCGAGGTGATCTTGGCCCTGCCGGCCACAGTGGATGGGCAGACCACAGCCCACTATCTGGCCGACCGTCTGTCGGGCGCGGCCAATGCCATATCGGTGACCATGCTGGCGCGCGGCGTTCCGGTGGGCGGCGAGTTGGATTGGCTCGATGATGGCACCATCGCCCAAGCCCTGCGCGCCCGACGTCCGGCGTAACACCGAAATGGCGTCCGATTGTGACGTAGACCATCTTTAGGCTCTGGCTTCTTCCCCTTCTTCATTGGACGGTTCGACATGACCATGGAAAGCCTACTCCCCCTCGCCCTAACCGTGCTCGCCCTGGTGGGGGTAGTGTTTTGGGGCCTATCCGAGCGCCGCCGTGCCGATGAGGCTCAGGCCATCGCCTCTGATCTGGGCGCACGCCTATCGGCCGCCGAGGAGCGGGGCCGTCTGCTCGAAGATGCGCGCTCGACCATGGCCGAGGCCTTTGCTGCCGTCTCCGCCAAGACCGTCGATCAGGCCAGCGAGGCCTTTCTCAAACGGGCCGAAGAGAACTTCAGGGCGCGCGAGACCTTGGCCCACGCCCGTATGGAAACGGTGCTCAAGCCGGTGGCCGAAACCTTGGCCAAGTTTGAGACGCAAGTGCTGGCCATCGAAAAGGCGCGCGTTGAGGAAACGGGCGGCCTGAAGGAGCAGATCGCCGCCCTGATGACCGCCTCGGTAGCCACCCAGGATGAGGCCCGCAAGCTGTCGGCGGCGCTGCGGCGCGGGGCGGGCGTGCAGGGGCGCTGGGGTGAACAGACCCTGCGCAATGTTCTGGAGGCTGCGGGCCTGCAAAACCGCTTTGATTTTGAAGAACAGTTCTCGGTGGACTCCGACGAGGGCCGCCGTCGCCCTGACGTCAAGGTTCATATGCCCGGCGGCGGGGTGTTCGTAATCGATGCCAAGGTCTCGCTCAATGCCTTTATGGAATCGCTCGAGGCGGTTGATGATGCGGCCCGCGACGCGGCCCTGACCCGCCATGCCACCAGTGTCCGCACCCATATGGGTCAGTTGTCGGCCAAGGCCTATTGGGACCAGTTCAAGACCTCACCCGATTTTGTCGCCATGTTCGTGCCGGGCGACGGGTTCTTAGCCGCCGCCCTGGACCGGCTGCCGGATCTGATGACGGAGGCGATGGACCGCAAGGTCTTGCTCGTCACGCCGACCACCCTCTTTGCCCTCTGTAAGGCCGTGGCCTATGGCTGGCGGGTCGAGGAGCAGTCGAAAAATGCTGATCAGGTCGCCAAGCTGGGCAAGGAACTTTACAAGCGCCTATCGGTGATGGGCGGCCATGCAGCGGCCCTCGGCAAGGCGCTTGATGGGGCTGTCGGTCGGTACAATTCCTTCGTCGGCTCGCTGGAAAGTCAGGTCATGACCCAGGCGCGGCGCTTTGAAGAGCTTGCCGTAGACCACGAGGGCAAGGACCTGATCGCGCTCGAACCGGTCGAAACGGCCGTCCGCCCGGTGACGAAATTGCTGGGGGAGGATCGTGATCCCGCTCTAGGGGCATCTTGACCTTACCCCGCCGGTCACCTACCTCCTTCCCATGGCTATTCTTCCGATCCTGACCGTTCCCAATCCCGTCCTGAAGCAGGTCTCAAAGCCCGTAGAGGTCGTCGATGACGCCCTGCGCGCGCTGATGGATGATATGTTGGAGACCATGTACGACGCGCCCGGCATTGGCTTGGCGGCCATTCAGGTTGGGGTAGCCAAGCAGGTCATCGTGATGGACCTCGCCCGCGAGAACGAGGAAAAGGAGCCGCGCTTCTTCGTCAATCCGCAGATTCTCTCCAGCAATGACGAGCTGGTTGAAGGCGAAGAGGGCTGTCTGTCGGTTCCGGACGTGTTTGACGTGATTGAGCGCCCCAGCAAGGTGCGCCTGCGCTATCTCGACTATCATGGCGTTCAGGTGGAAGAGGAGGCCGATGGCCTCTATGCCGTCTGCATCCAGCACGAGATGGACCACCTCAAGGGCGTTCTGTTCATTGACTATCTGTCCCGTCTCAAACGCGACCGCGCGGTGACGCGGGTGAAGAAGCTGGTTCGCGGTTAAGCGCCCTAATTAAAAACAAAAGGGCCCTCACCCAACATTCCTCCTCATCCTGAGCCTGTCGAAGGACGAGGAGCCCCCCTCTCTCCCCCGCGTTCCCCGCGAAGGCGGGGATCCAGATGAGGGCCAACCCGCGGTCCGTTCTAGACGCTTCTGGGTCCCCGCCTTCGCGGGGAACGCGGGCTGTCGGGATAGGCTGCTGTTGCCCATGCTTCGATAGGCCTGCCAACCGAACCCTTGTCCTGTTGCACCATAGGACTTCGGGAGTCATATAGGCTCGATGAGTGAGCCCTTTTTCCATCTTCAGCCGACCCATAACCCGCATCGCTGGTATCTGCCGATTGATCCCAAGATCTGCGTCGGACCGCCGGACAAATGTTTC
>CANCJE010000207.1 GCA_947378235.1 Caulobacteraceae bacterium
CCGACCCCGCCATGACCACAGCGGCAGGGGTTCATGGCGGCGATCAGCTGAACGCGGGCGGGATAGCGGATATGGGCATTGGCTCTGGCGACCATTACCTCTCCAGTCTCCAGCGGCTGACGTAGACTGTCGAGGGCTTGCACACTGAACTCTGGCAATTCGTCAAGAAACAGAACGCCATTGTGGGCCAATGACACCTCTCCGGGCTTGGCCTTGATCCCTCCCCCCGTCAGGGCTGCCATAGAGGCGGAATGGTGCGGCGCCCGAAAGGGTCTGGCGCGGGTTAGGCCACCCTTGGCGATCAGGCCCGCAACCGAATGGACCATCGAGGTCTCGAGGAGTTCTACCGGCGACAGGGGCGGTAAGAGCCCCGGCAGGCGCTGGGCCAACATCGACTTTCCAGAGCCCGGTGGTCCGACGAAACAGAGATTGTGTCCCCCCGCTGCGGCGATCTCGAGGGCCCGCTTGCCGCCCTCTTGGCCCTTGACGTCTCGCAGGTCTGGAACGCCGGGGCCATCCAGCATGGGTCCGGGAACCGGCGGGCTTAGGACCTGAACCCCTTTGAAATGGTTGATCAGGGCGATGAGGGAGCGGGGTGCAAGGATCGGCACATCCCCGGCCCAAGCCGCCTCTGGACCGGACGATTCTGGACAGATCAGGCCAAGGCCCATCCCATTGGCGGCGACGGCGGCAGGAAGGGCCCCCACCACCGGCGCGATCTGACCATCAAGGCCCAGTTCGCCAATGATGGCCCAGCCATTGAGGCTGTCGGCGGGGATAACGCCCATCGCCGCCATGACGGCCAGCGCGATGGGCAGATCGTAGTGGCTGCCCTCCTTGGGCAGGTCGGCGGGCGCCAGATTGACCACCAGCCTGCGGGCGGGCAGGGCAAGCCCCAGTCCTGCAAAGGCAGCGCGAACCCGCTCGCGACTCTCACCGACCGCCTTGTCGCCAAGACCGACCAAAACAAAGCAGACCTGTCCGCCTGTAAGCTGGACCTCAACATCAACGCGTCGGGCCTCAACCCCCTCAAACGCGACGGTTACTACCTTTGCGACCATGACCCTTGCCCCCGACTTATCCACAAGGGCAGCACGGAATGAGGATCAGATCAAGAACAAAGGCGGAACTGAACTAGAAGATAGTCGACACTATTGATGTTTTTGTCGATTATTATGGTTAATAAGATTTTAAGACCGTAAAAAATCAATCCTGTCCCATAATATTGCCGCTGCATCTGCGCCACCAAATCTTTTCAATTGCTGCGCGCCGGTGGGAGAGGTCACATTAATCTCAGTTAAGTAGTTTCCAATAACATCTATACCGACAAACATCAGTCCACGGCGTTTTAATTCTGGTCCGATCATGGTGCAGATCTCCAAATCGCGCGTGGTCAGAGCAACGGCTTCAGCCCGTCCGCCGACCCGCAGATTGGAGCGCACCTGACCGTCGGCGGGGACACGGTTGATGGCCCCGACCGGCTCCCCATCGACCAGCAGAACGCGCTTGTCACCCTTTTCAACAGCCGGCAGGAAGGCCTGAGCAATGACGGGTTCGCGGCTGATGGCCCGGTGCAGTTCGAGCATGGCTTCAAGATTTTGGTCATCGGCCCGCAGACGCGCCACGCCCGAACCGCCGCCGCCATAGAGGGGCTTGAGCACAATGTCCTTATGCTCATCGCGGAAGGCAAAGATCGCCTCCTCATCGCTGGTGATCAGGGTCGGGGGCTGCAGGCCCTCAAAGCCGGTGACGAACAGCTTTTCCGGCGCATTACGCACCTCGAACGGATTATTGACCACCAGGGTCTTGGGATGGATGCGCTCGAGAAAATGGGTGGCGGTGATGTAGGCCATATCGAAGGGCGGATCTTGCCGCATCAGAACCACATCCATTTCGGACAGGTCGCGGGTTTCCATCGGCCCCATCTGGCAGTGATCGCCCTGCACGGCCTTAACCACGGCGCTGCGCCCACGGGCAAAGACCCGCTGGCCAAGCTGAGACAGGTGTTCGGGTTGATAGACCCACAGGCTGTGACCGCGCGCCTGAGCCTCCATCATCATCATGAAGCTGGTGTCGGTGGTGATGTTGATCCCCTCGATGGGGTCCATCTGGATGGCGACCTTCAGGCTCATGGTGTGGGCTCCTTGTGAGGGGTCTTTAGTAAGGTTCGGTTAGAGGCCGTCATCGGGCCATGCTGCTCGGATATGCCGTGGCCAGCGCCCGGGCGCCAGTGCAATTAGATCAAGTCTCACCTCGGCACCCTGCAGATTTGGCCTGCGCGCCGCCAATTCACGCGCTGCTCGGTGCAATCTTTGGCGCTGATCGGTACTGACCGCCTCGAGCGCATCAGCAAGGCTAAGGCGCAACTTGACCTCAATGACCGCCAAGACCTTGCCGCGTTGGGCCAGTATGTCGATCTCGCCCTGCGGGGTCTTGAGGCGAAAGCCCAAGATCCGGTAGCCCTTGAGCATGAGCCAAGCGGCTGCCCAAAGTTCAGCGCGCCTGCCGCTTTGGCGTGCCTTCAGACCGCGCTCGGCCTTGATGGCGCTGGCCTTCACGACACCCCCTTGAGGGCCAGAGCGCGCTTGTAGAGAACCTTGCGTTCCAGCCCCAAGGCCTTGGCCACCTGAGCAGCGGCTTCGGAAGGGCCCATGCGCGTTAGGGCCTCCGTCAGGGCGGCGTCGGCATCTTCCTCTGTAGAAGCCATGATCTCGCCGGGCCCAACGACGATGACGATCTCGCCCTTGGGCTTGTCCAGACGCGGATCGACGGCCAGTTCGGCCAAGGTGCCCCGCAGGGTGGTTTCATAGAGCTTGGTCAGTTCGCGTGAAACGCTGGCTTGGCGAGGGCCAAAGACGCTCGCCATATCGGCGAGACTATCGGCCAGCCGTGAGCCGCCCTCATAGAAGATCAGGGTACTGCGAAGGGGGGCCAGTTCGGACAGGAAACTGATCCGCGCGGCGGATTTTGGCGGCGGAAAACCAGCAAACAGGAACCGGTCAGTCGGAAGACCTGCGACCGTCAGGGCCGCGAGCAGGGCCGAGGCACCGGGAATGGGCCAGACCTGAGCGCCTGCCTCAAG
>CANCJE010000208.1 GCA_947378235.1 Caulobacteraceae bacterium
CGCTCTGAGGGCTTGAGGATGAAGCTGTTGCCGGTGGCGACCGCAATGCCAAACATCCACATGGGGATCATGGCCGGGAAGTTGAATGGGGTAATGCCCGCAACCACGCCCAAGGGCTGGCGCATGGAATAGACATCAATGCCGGGGCCTGCCCCTTCGGTATATTCGCCCTTGAGAAGGTGAGGGATACCGCAGGCGAACTCGATCACTTCCAGGCCGCGCTGGATATCGCCCTTGGAGTCGGCAATGACCTTGCCATGTTCGCTGGACAGAAGCTCGGCCAGCTCGGTCATATGGTCTTCGAGCAGACGCTTAAAGTCGAACATGATGCGGGCGCGGCGCTGGGGATTGGTATTGGCCCAGCCGATTTGAGCCTTGGCCGCAGCCTGAACCGCAAGGTCCATTTCGGCATCGGTGGCGAACTGAACTCGGGCCTGAACCTCGCCGGTGTTGGGATTAAAGACGTCGCCAAAGCGACCAGAGGTGCCGATCAGGCTCTGGCCGTTCACGAAATGATGGATGTCGCGCATAGGGCGTCTCCTGAAAGGGGCGGGTGCATAAGGCCTAGGGTCTATGGGTATCATTTAGGCTCTCCGCCGTATGCTGCAAATATTCCGTGCTAAGGCTGCATTTTTGCAGTTAGGTGTGGGCCATGAAGGATTGGGATGATCTTCGTGTCTTTATGGCTGCGGCCCGCAGTGGCTCGCTGGCGGGGGCCGCCTTGCGTCTCCATATGGACCCAACCACAGTGGGGCGGCGCATTCAGCGGCTGGAGGCCAGCTTAAAGTCTACCCTTCTGGTGCGCTCGCCCAAGGGGCTGCAACTGACAGCGGCGGGCGCGCGGCTGCGTGAGGCCGGACTGTCGGTCGAAACCGCCATCGATACGGCCAGCGAGGCGGATGGCTCTGGCGGGGTGACCGGCACCGTGCGGATCAGCGTGTCCGAAGGCTTTGGTGGCCAGATCCTTGCCCCGGCCCTTCCTGCCTTTATCCGCACCCAACCGGGCCTGATCATCGAGTTGGTGACCAATTCCGGCTCTCTTTCGCCCTCCATGCGTGAGGTGGATATGTCGGTGACCCTCAGCCCGCCCAGGTCGGCGCGGCTGATGGTTGAGAAACTGACCGACTATGAGTTGGGTCTCTATGCTTCCAGTGCCCATCTGTCTGAGTGGGGACAGCCTGCCAGCCTCGAAGCGCTGCGCGATCATCAGCTGGTCGGCTATGTCGATGACCTGATCTATGCGCCAGAGCTACGCTATCTGGATGAGGTTCTGCCGGACTTGCGCCCGCGCCTGATGAGCTCGTCGATCCGTGCCCAGATGGAGTTGCTGCTGGCCGGGGCGGGGCTTGGGGTGCTGCCCCATTTCATGGCCGCCCAGATGCCAAGCCTCGTGCGGGTGCTGCCAGAGCAGGTGCGTATAGAGCGCTCCTTTTGGATGTCGGTTCACCAGGACCTTAAGACCACGGCGCGGCTAAGGGCGGTGCGCCGCTGGATGGTGTCCTTGGTGCAGGAACAGCAGGACCTGCTCTTGCCCCAGTCCACCCCCAAGCCCACCCCCACGGCCAGTCGGCTGGGCGCGGTCATCTTGGTCGGCGGAGCCTCGTCACGCATGGGCCAAGATAAGGCGCTATTGGACTGGGGTGGGCAAAGGGCCGTGGATCGGGTGGCTAATCTGGCACGCGCGCTCGGTGCCAACACGGTTCTGACCGCGGGGGGTGACTATGGTCTGCCCTTCGTTCTTGATCCTAACCCTCAAGCCGGTCCGGTCAGTGGCATAGTGGCGGCGGCCGAGCGGCTTGTCGCAGAGGGGTGCGACCGCGCCTTGATCTTGGCCGTCGATGCTCCGACCCTCACCGCTGAAGATCTTGCGCCCCTGCTCGAGCCCGCCGAGGGCGGCTATTATGAGGCCTACCCCCTGCCTATGGTTCTGCCGATGGCGGCGATCGATGGGGCTGCAAAGGCCGACTGGCCCCTGAGGCGTCTGGTCGAGCGGGCAGGTTTAAGGTCCTTCCCGCCCGCGCCCGAGCGCGCTGTGCGTCTAAGGGGAGCCAATACGCCAGATGAGCGGACCGCCCTTGCTCAGAACAACAGGTTGGGTCAGGCTGAGGCGTGATCCTCGACAAGAGACCAGACCATGGCCCAGTTCCAAAATGACGGTTTTGATATCCATTACACCGACACCGGCCCCGGCCCGGTTAATACGCTCCTGCTGATCCACGGCTTTTCGTCCAACAGTCACGAGAACTGGGGCCGGACCGGATGGGTCCATGCGGTCAAGCACAAGGGCCTGCGCTGTGTGACCCTCGATCTTCGCGGTCACGGCAAGAGTGCCAAGCCGCATGATCCGGCGGCCTATGAGCGTTCGGCCTTGGCCGGGGATGTTCTGGCCCTGATGGACCATCTGGATCTGACCAAAGTCGACTTAATGGGCTACTCTATGGGCGCGCATGTTGCACTCGCCACGGCCATGAAGGCCCCAGACCGTTTCTGGAACCTGATCCTCGGCGGTGTCGGGGCCAAGATGTTACAGCCGTCAGAGCGCACGGACGGGCTGGCGGTGGCCATGGAGGCCGATGATCCGTCGACCATCAGCAATCCCCTCTATCAAAGCTTTCGCCATTTCGCTGACGAACAGGGGGAGGACCGCCTTGCGCTCGCCGCCTGCAGCCGGTCACCAAGGTCTAGCTTGGATATGGAGGCACTAGAGCGATTGGGCGTGCCGACCTTGGTGGTGGCCGGAACCCGGGACGATCTGGCCGGAGACCCCCAAGGCCTTGCCGATGTAATCCATGGGGCCAGAGCCACCCGATTGCCGGGCTGCGACCACTTCTCGGCCATAGCCCATGGTCTCTATAAGGCGGCGGTCTTCGACTTCATGGATGGGATCCTAGACGACTAGTCTGCACAGCGAATTGTACCGCAGTGCAAAAACCTTCTTGCCATAAATCCTATGCCATCCTAGAAGCCGCGCTCGCTGAGATGGCGGCCCGGGATTAGGGTTTGGGGGATGAAAGTTTTCCTTGCTTTATATGACGGGGTTGTTTAGTTTCCGCGACTTCTGAACGAAGAGAATTGA
>CANCJE010000209.1 GCA_947378235.1 Caulobacteraceae bacterium
GGGTCCCCGCCTTCGCGGGGAACGCGGAGGAAAAGTAAGGCCCTCACCCAACCCTCTCCCACAGGGAGAGGGCTTATGCCCCCCTTCTCATCCTGCCGTCTTCCCCGCGAAGGCGGGGACCCAGACCCTTTCGCACCGGCGGGACGGGGTCAGCAGGATGAATGCCTTCGCGGGGAACGCGGATGAGGGCTACAAAGCCGCTGCTATCTGCGCCGCCAGCATCTTCAACTCCGCCATATCGGCCATATTGCCGTGGCCATGACCGGCCAGAGCCACGCCCTCATAGCGTGGGATGATATGAACATGCAGGTGGAACACCGTCTGTCCGGCGGGCGCACCATTGAACTGGGTGATGACAACACCGTCGGGGTTTAAAGCGGTGGTGACGGCCTTGGCCAGCCTCTGAACCGCGACCATTATGGCACCTAAAGCCTGACCATCGATCTCCAGAAGGTTCCTAGCCTTGGCGGTCTTGGAAATGACCAGGCAGTGGCCCTTGGATTGCGGAAAAACATCCATAAAGGCGAGCACGGCCTCATCCTCATAGACCTTCACCGCCGGAACCTCGCCACGAATGATCTTGGCGAAGATATTGTTGTCATCATATTGGCCCGAGAGGCTCATGGGCTAGGTCTCCAGAGGGTGGGGTCGGGGGCGTTAACCGCCCGCCTTGAAGGGTGAATATTCTTCGGAAAGCCAGTCCATCTCATTTTGCACGGCGGCCCGCTCCTGATCCAGATAGCGCCGCACAGGCTCGCGCAGGGCTGGATCGGCGATGAAGTGGGCCGAATAGACGGGAGCGGGCAGATAGCCCCTCGCAATCTTATGCTGACCCTGTGCCCCAGCCTCAACGCGTGGCAGGCCAAGGCGGATGGCGTGCTCGATGGCCTGATAGTAGCAGAGCTCAAAATGCAGGAACGGCACATCCTCGACCGCCCCCCAATTGCGGCCATAGATACAATCGGCGCCCAGCAGATTCAGGGCTCCGGCGATATAACGTCCGTCGCGCTTGGCCATGATCAGCAGCACCTGGTCGGCCATCCGGGCGCCCATCATCGAAAAGAACGGGCGGTTGAGATAGGGACGCCCCCACTTGCGCGCGCCGGTATCCTCATAGAACTGATAAAAGGCGTCCCATGCCTCTTCGGTCAGGTCCTTGCCGGTCAGGCCAACAATCTCTAGCCCCGCCTGAGCATCGCGCCGTTCGCGGCGAATGGTCTTGCGTCGGTTGGAGGACAGGGCGCCGAGGAAATCGTCAAAGGTCTCATAGCCGTTATTGTGCCAGTGATATTGCTGGTCTTGGCGCTGTAGCAGACCCTCGCCGCCGAGAAAGTCCCAGTCGGCCCTGGATGGGAAGGTGACGTGAACCGAAGAGGCTTCGAGCCTTTCACAGAGCGACACCGCCCCGCCCAGCAAGGTGCGTTTGGCAATGACTGGATCAATATCGGCCCTGACCATCATCCGAGGCCCCGTCACCGGCGAGAATGGCGCGGCGCACTGAAGCTTGGGATAGTAGCGGCCACCGGCGCGCTGATAGGCGTCGGCCCACGAATGGTCGAAGACATATTCGCCTTGAGAGTGGGACTTCAGATAGAGCGGCATGACCGCCGCCACCTGTCCGGCCTCATCCTCGACAGCGAGATGATGGGGTGCCCAACCCGTCTGGGCAACGGCACATCCAGAAAGCTCTAGTGAGTCGATAAAATCGTAACCTATGAAAGGGTTGGAGGCATAGTCTGGGTTAGATGTGCAGGCCTCCCAGCCCTCACGGCCGATTTCAGCGACGCGCCGATGGACGCGAACGGCAGGCTTTAGGGCGATCATCAGCAGCCGAGCCTCACGCCGCAAAGCCTTCGAAAATCATATTGTCGCAGTGGTCCTTAACGCGCTCCCACTGTTCAGGTTTGCGCACGGTCCAGGCCAGAACAGGCATGCCCTTGGCGCGATAGTCATCGGCTTTGGCGCTGGGCAGCATATCCAGCCCGAGGGCGAGGAAGTGCGGCTTAGCGATAGACACATGCTCTAGGGCGGCAAAGGCGCGGCGCTGTTCCGGCGCGACATGGCTCGAATGGGCGTCATTATAGGAATAGGAATCTAACCCACGCATGATCTGTGGATGGTGCTGGGCAAACCAGGCGTGGCTATAGGGATTGAACCCTATGATGCAGGTCGGACCATTATGATCGAGCAAAATCTCAGACACGCGGCGCTCGAGCGGGCCGACCTCGCCAAACGGCGTCTTGAGCTCAATATGAACAAGCGCGCGATGGCCAATCAGGGTCAGGGCGTCGGCGAGGGTGGGGATGGTCTCATCGGTTCCCGATAGGGCCAGCCTGCCAAGGTCCGCCGCCTTATGGTCGCGCAGCCGCCCTTCGATCCCGCAGATTCGTTGCAGGGTGTCGTCGTGAAAGACAACGGCCTCGCCATCGGCGCTCAGGTGAACATCAAGCTCAATACCATATCCCGCCTGACAGGCGGCTTGAAAGGCCCCGAGCGAGTTTTCCGGCGCGCCGGTTTTCGACCATAGGCCGCGATGGGCCACGGCCGGTGCCTTGAGAAGGTCCCACGCATCGCCGAACAGGGCGCTCATGCGACCTCGACGATGGCGTCGACCTCGACGGCAAAGTTCATCGGCAGGCTGAAGACTCCGACGGCTGAGCGCGCGTGGCGACCCTCATCGCCGAAAGCCGCCACCATCAGGTCCGAGCAGCCATTGATTACTTGCGGGATATTGAAGAAGTCTGGGCCAGCCTGAACAAAGCCGCCGAGCTTGACCACGCGGATTACTCGGTCCAGATCGCCTGTCGCGGCCTTCATCTGGGCCAAAAGATTGATGCCGCACAGACCGGCCGCGAGTTGCCCCGTCGCCTGATCGACATCATCGCCAACAATGCCCTTGATCCCGCCGGTCTCATCCACCGAGACCTGGCCCGAGATGAACAGTAGATTGCCCGAACGAATGAAGGGCGCGTAGTTTGCGATGGGCGCGACAGGGGTTGGCAAGGTGATGCCAAGAGCGTTGAGGCGTTCTTCGATGACTGACATGGCGGGCTCCCGAAACTGTTAGAACAA
>CANCJE010000210.1 GCA_947378235.1 Caulobacteraceae bacterium
CGCCCCTCGTCCGACGTCGTGCCGCAACTGCATGAGCTTGGTGTTCCGGACCGGGCGTGGAGTGCCTTTGTCAGTTCTGGCGATGCCACGCGCGCGCTTTTGTCGGCCAGAGCGCCGCAATCGGCCTGGACCATCGGCCCTGACCGCGACGCCATCCTCTATGAGGGCCTGGGTCTGTCCTTCGCCGGTCCAGAGGCGGCTGATTTCATCTCCTGTACCGGTCCCTTCGATGATGAGACCGAAACGCCCGAAGACTACCGGGCGCGGTTCGAGCAGGCGCTTAAGCGTGGCCTCGACATGATCTGCGCCAATCCAGACAAGGTCGTTCAGCGCGGCGGTAAGCTGATCTATTGCGGCGGTGCCTTGGCCGATCTTTATGCGCAGATGGGCGGAACGGTTCTGATGGCGGGTAAGCCCCATGCGCCGATCTATGATCTGAGCCTAGCCGAAGCCTCGCGGATCCTAGGCGGTCCCGTCGATCCGTCGCGGGTGCTCTGTGTCGGAGATGGCGCCCCAACCGATGTGCGCGGTGCTAATCTTCAGGGTCTCGACTGCCTCTTTATCGCGGCGGGTATCCATGCGGCCGATACGGTCGACGGGGCTGGCCAGATGGATGCTGGCCGCACAGCCCAGCTTTTGGCCTCATCGGGCGTGTCCGCTACCTATGCCATGATGGATTTGGTCTGGTAGTCCCGGATTTGAGCCAAAAGCGGCGTTCGCATTTGTCCGCGACCGCGCTACAAGATGTCCGAACATAGATGGGGAATTAGCGGTGAAGAGCGTTTATCTCGACGAGTTGAGCCTTGGCCAATCGGCTGAAATGGTGCGGACGGTCCATGAGGCCGATATCGTCATGTTCGCTGAGGTATCGGGTGACAATAATCCGGTCCACCTTGATGAGGCCTATGCCGCCCAAACCCCGTTCAAGACCCGTATCGCCCACGGTATGCTCTCAGCGGCCTATATTTCCGCAGTGATTGGCACTCAACTGCCCGGACCCGGCACCATCTATATGCAGCAGGCCCTGCGCTTCAAACGTCCGGTCAAGATCGGTGATGAGGTCACCACCAAGGCCGTGGTGACCGCCATCGATCTGGAAAAGGGCCGCGTTACCATTGAGACTGTCTGCTATGTCGGCGGTAAGCCCGTGATTGAGGGCGAGGCCTTGGTCATGGCCCCCCGCAAGCCGGAATAGTCCCCATGAAGCTGGTGGCAGACTGGCGTGGCATTGCAGCAGCCGTAAAGGGCGCATCCGTCGCGCTGGGCAATTTCGACGGCGTGCACCGTGGCCATCAGCGCGTCATCGCCTTGGCCGCAGAGGCGGCGCGCACGGCGGGCAAGCCCCTTGGCGTGATCAGTTTTGAGCCGCATCCGCGCCGCTGGTTCCAGCCCGATGCGCAGCCCTTCAGGCTCATGACCGTCAGCCAGCAGGCCAGAGCCCTATCCGACATGGGCGTCGACCTCTTTTATGTCCTGCCCTTTGAGGCCGAGATGGCCGCTATGAGTGATGAGCGTTTCGCCCATGAGGTCCTGTCCGAAGGTCTTGGTGTCCACCATGTCGCGGCGGGCTTTGACATTACCTTTGGGGCCGGTCGCACCGGCGATCCTGAGGCCTTGAGCCGCTATGGGAACCGCTTTGGCTTTGGCGTCTCGATCGCAAAGGCGGTCGGGGATGATCAGGAGGCCAAGTTCTCGTCCTCGGCGGTGCGTGATGCGCTCGTCGCAGGCCAGCCCGAACGGGCCAGCGCCATCTTGGGCCGGGGCTTTGCCATTGAAGGGGTCGTCGTCGAGGGTCAAAAGCTTGGCCGGACGCTCGGCTTTCCCACAGCCAATGTCGCGCTTGGCGACTATGTGCGGCCAAAGCTTGGCGTCTATGCCACCCGCACCCGGCTTGCCGATGGTCGGATCGTGGCAGGCGTGGCCAATCTTGGCCAAAATCCAACGACGGGCCTTGTCGATGCGCGGCTTGAGACCTGGCTGTTCGACTTTAGTGAAGACCTCTATGGCCAGACGATCGAGACCGAACTGGTCGCTTTCCTGCGCCCGGAGGAGAAGTTCGATGGATTGGACGCGATGATCGCTCAAATTCACGAGGATGAGCGGGCGGCGCGCGCCCTGCTGCTGCCCGAGCTTTAAACCCGTCAAGCCTATGGCGATCATGGCCCTGTGCTGATAAGTCTAGCCCATGTTGATTATTCGGACCTTGAGGCGAATTAAGCGCCCGGTGTGATGCCGCTGTTCGAAGGCCTCGTCGCCTTTGAGTTTGGTACGCGCCGGGATTGTTGCCTTTTCGCCTTTTCGACCCCAGCCGGACCGGTCAAGGTCCTTGCTGTTGGGGACCTGTCCGTTCTGGCCCGCGTGGCCTCCTTTATCTGGAAATTTCGTCATGGACGATGCTGCCGCACCCGCTACCCCACGTGACTATCGCGATACGGTGTTCTTGCCCGACACGCCTTTCCCCATGCGCGGAGGTCTGCCGCAGAAGGAACCGGAGATCTTGGCCCGCTGGGCGGAGCCGGATCTCTACAAGACCATGCGTAAGGCGCGGCAAGCTGCTGGTGCGCCCCTGTTCGTGCACCATGATGGCCCGCCCTATGCCAATGGCCAGATCCATATCGGTCACGCCCTGAACAAGATCCTCAAGGATTTCGTGGTCCGGTCACGTTTCCTGATGGGCTATGATGTCGACTATGTGCCCGGTTGGGACTGCCACGGCCTGCCCATCGAGTGGAAGATCGAAGAGAAGTTCCGCAATCAGGGTCGCCGCAAGGAAGATGTGCCCAAGGCCGAGTTCCGCGAACGCTGCCGAGAATTTGCGGCCGAATGGATCAATGTCCAACGCGAGGAATTTAAGCGTCTGGGCATTCTGGGCCGCTGGGACGAGCCCTATGCGACCATGGACTTTGCCACCGAAGCCAAGATCGTCGCCGAGTTCCACAAGTTCATCGCCTCGCACCAGCTCTATCGTGGCTCAAAGCCAGTCATGTGGAGCCCGGTCGAGCGCACGGCTCTGGCCGACGCCGAGGT
>CANCJE010000211.1 GCA_947378235.1 Caulobacteraceae bacterium
GCCGCCCATGATGCTGCGCGCCTTCGCCCCCATCTGACCGACGATATGTTGCTGATTGCGGGCAATGGCGACCTGATCGATGGGGCCGACGCCGTGGTCGCCGCCTTTGCCAGCCAATTTTCCGCCTCGGGCTTCATCACCTATGTGCGCACCACCACCTCCATCGAGATCACCGACGACGGCCAACGCGCCGCAGAACTGGGCCGTTGGACGGGAAACTGGAAGGACGGCGGTGAGATGAGCGGCATCTACATGGCCACCTGGCGCAACAATCGCGGCCAATGGCTGTTGGAACGCGAACTTTACATTACGCTGCAGGGGTAAGGGCGAGCGGCCTTTGCAGACCGGTTCCCGAAACAGGCATCAATGAAATAGGCCCAGGCCGTCAATAACCAGTTTCAGCCCAATGCCGATCATCGACAGATAGATCAGGCTATAGAAGCGCTCGGCATCGATCTTACGGACCAGGTAAACGCCGAGGACCGTGGACACCAAGGCCACGGGAACGAGCTCTGCAGAAGAGATGAGGTTGGTGGGCGTGATCTGACCCAAGGCAATATAGGCTGGCACCTTAATCAGGTTCATATAGGCAAAGGACAGGGCATTGGAGCCAACCAGCACATCGCGCGGCAATTTACGCGGAAGCACCCACATCTGAAACGGCGGCGCGCCGGCATGGGCGATCTGACTGCCGAACCCCGAGGCGACACCGAACAGAACTCCCAACCAGCGCGGTGAATTGCTGGGCAGCGCCACCGCTCCGCCGCGATCTTGCCATAGACGGTGCGCACCAAAGACGAAGGAAAGGCCCCCGACCGTGGTTAGGATGGCGGTTTCAGAGACACGCGACGCGAACAGGTAACCCAAGATGACTCCGATCGTCATTCCCGGGATCATGACCGCCAAAACCACCTTGTCGAAGCTCTTACGGAAGGACCAAACCCCGACCATGTCCTGCACGATCAAGATGGGCAAAAGCACAGCCGCGCTCTCCAGGGGCGGGTTGGCGATCACCATCAAGGGCATGGCCAAGGCACCCAGTCCGGAAAAACCGCCCTTGCCTATCCCCGAAAGGATCACCGCAAGCACCGCCCACCCTATCGCCCACCCATCATGAAACATCAGATCTATCACTCATCCGCGCAACCGCTCAGCGGTCGGCGTCATCCATAGAACCGGCAAATCCAGATGCAATTATTATTCGCCCTTTTGGGGTCTGGTGAGAGCACCAACCGGTCACGCGGACAGCTCAGCGCCGCCGAACGGTGCCGTGGTTCGGGGCGCTTGACCGCGAACTCTACGTCATGCTGGAGGGATGGGGACGGCGAGGGATTGACGCCATAGCCGTCTAGATTTGAGGTCTGTTATCCTGCGCAATTCGGTTTTATGATCGACTGATATTGGTTGGGCAGGTTACGCTTTGTGGAGGCGATCATGTCATTGAGGATGCCGGAGAACTTCTCGTCTTCGCCGCGGTTCGAGACGGGGTTGAACGTTCTGGAAACCCAAATGATGGCCGAACAGGCGTCCAGCCTCGGGAGGCTTGGCAGTGACGCTGAAAAGGCGCTTGCCGCGCTGAACGCAACCTCGACCGCGCCCGGAAGCGACGAGCATGAGGCGCTCACCAATGCCGCCGCGAAGGCTGTCTGGTATTTTTTCATCCAGCGGGATGCTTGCGGCATCCGGGACCACGATACCTTTATCCAACATTATAAGGTACCAAGAGCCGTTCTGGCGAGGCTAGGCACAAAGGTCTGAGCGGATCTAATCGCCCGCCATGCGGTAGATCTCGTCGATCAAGCCCATATGGGCTAGGGAATCAGTGCCGCCAACGATGGGCTGACACTGCCCACTCATGACCCGAACCACATGCTCTAGCTGCGCCTCAAAGGTGGCGACAGGGTCAATCGGCAGCTCCTCGACCTTGCCGCCGAGGGTCAGGGCCGAGCGGCAGCCAATCTGCGGCGCAATGAAGTTGGTAATGTCCAAGCGCCCGAGGCTACCGACGGCGGTCAGTTGGGCCATCATGCGGTTTGGGACCATCGAGCTCGAGATCTTGGCCGTCACGCCCCCGCCAAAGGCCAAGGTCGCTTCGAGCGCGGCATCGACTCCATGCTGCATCTGAGCGCTGGCTGACAGGACGGTGGGCTCTGACTGGGCCAGCATCCGAACCGCATGGAGACAGTAGGTTCCCAGATCCATCAGCGATCCGCCGCCCAAGGCCTTTTGCCAGCGCAGCTCGGTCTCACTATAGGCGATGGGCACATCAAACACCGCTTCGAGCGATTGAAGCTCACCCAGCGCACCGCTCTGAACGAGCGCGATGGCCTTGAGCATCACCGGATGGTGGCGATAGTGCAGCGCTTCAAACAGAGGCCGACCATTGCGCTGTGAGGCATCGACCATGGCCTGGGCCTCGCCCAAATTCATCGCAAAGGGCTTTTCGCACAGGACCGCCTTGCCAGCGTCCAAGGCCTTGATCGTCCATTCGGCATGAGACCCGGCAGGCAAGGCGACATAGACCAGATCAACATCATCGCGCTGGATCAGGGCCTGATAGCTATCGGCTACATTTGCGATCCCCTGCTCGGCGGCAAAGGCCCTCGCGCGGTCAGGATCGCGGGCGGCAACGGCCGTGACCGCTACATCGGAGCGGGCTTGAGCAGGCTTGACCAAGGCCCATGGCGCGATCTTAGCCGCGCCCAATATGCCGATACGCAATGGGGAGGATGTCATAAGGCCTCGATCTCTATCCGAACCGGTCCAGCGACCTTCGCCCAGATCAAAACCCGCTGGCCGGGTAAGTCAATCTCATGAGCAGACCAAAATGGTCCTACCTTCGATAGACATTTCAATATGGTTTTGCAGGAAAAATTGGCGCGCCCGGAACGCAAGCCCAACCACCAAGAACCATTTACTGCCTGTGCAATATCAATAACTTAACTCAGTTTTAGCCGAGTTTAAACGGCTATTCGTGTTCGCCTGGCTCAACAGCCAAGATGCGGTAGACTGAGGCCCGA